>JAUNIJ010000082.1 GCA_030523485.1 Bacteroidales bacterium | reverse complement strand
TCAGTTAATCAGACAGTTATCGTGTTTAATGGAAAATATTACCATCATGCACAAAAGATGTCAAACTCACAAGATTTTTTTATTAGGGCAATAGTGGTATTTTACACACAATAATAGAAACAAAATGGTCTGTTTTTTTTGCTATCAAAGAAAAGGTATGTATCTTTGTAAATTAAAAGCATTGCATAGCATGAACGCTGAAATATTGACACATAACGAATCGGCACGAGGCCGTTTTGCTCCCTCACCAACAGGTAGGATGCATCTTGGCAACGTATGGTCGGCATTGTTGTCATGGTTGAGTGTAAAGAGTAAAGGGGGACAATGGATTCTACGTCATGAAGACCTTGACCCTGAGCGTTCTCGCATTGACTTTATTGAACAAATCGAAGATGACCTCAATTGGCTTGGGTTGACCTGGGACGAAGGAGGTTTAAACAACAAAGGAGACTATGGCCCTTATGTTCAAAGTGAGCGCACAGAATGGTACAATGCGGCTCTATCCACACTTCAAGAACATCTCTATCCTTGTCGGTGCACGCGTGCCGAACGCCTAGCTGTGTCAGCACCTCATACATCAGATTTACGGCCAACACATTGTGGTTGTTACCAACAATTCATAGCTCATTCATTTAAGATTGACAAGTATCGCAAACCAATTACGAAATTGCATCTTCAAACGAACGAGCCACTCGATGCTTATATCGATGGGCATTATGGCATTATAGAAAATAAGCCGTTGGTCGACCCTATTGTTCGTCGTAGCGACGGTGCTTTTGCCTACAACCTTGCAGTGGTTGTTGACGATGCAGCAATGCATATTACGGAAGTAGTTAGAGGTAACGATTTACTCAGTTCTACACCATTACAAATGTGCATCCATCACATGTTACACCAAAATGCACCTACCACCTTTCACCATCCCCTACTCTGCGCAACAGACGGACGAAGACTCTGCAAACGCGATGGCGACATGCATATGGGTGCATTGCAACAGCACTACTCTGCCCAACAAATTATTGGCATCTTAGCACATGCTGCCAATTTAATTCCTAAGCCAGAACCTATTGCACCAACCGATTTAATTCCTTTGTTCGATTGGAGCAAAATTCCACATAACAACATCATTCTAAAACTATGATTTTATATTATTCCGGAACAGGAAACTCACGATATGTAGCCCAAGAAATGGCGCGTCTGATGAACGACCATATGGTTCGACTGACAAAAGAAACGCCGACAGAGGTGACCTTTACTAACGAACCTCTCGGTTTAGTGTTCCCTGTTCATTCATGGGGAATACCCAAACGAATGGCAAAGTTTCTAAAAGCAATGACTTGGGGAAAAGAAAAGCCTACAATGTGCTACGCCATATTGACTTGTGGCGACGACGCCGCATTAACCAACGTACAACTACGTAACGTACTTGCGAACAAAGGGATTTTCATACAGCACATTTATGCGGTAAGAATGCCAAACACATATATCGTTTTCCCTGGTTTCAACGTCGACAAAGAGGAACTTCGCAACGAAAAAATAGCGGAGACAACAGCACTCTTACCACATTTGGCAGAAGCAATTAAAAACAACGCCCCAACACAACATTATATTACTACAGGACATGCATGGCTGAAGTCGAAAATCATCTATCCACTTTTTATGAAACTGATGATGAATGATAAGCCGTTTTTCGTTACCGACCAATGTAATGGTTGCGGATTATGTGCCAAACAATGCTGCGAAAGCAATATCGTGATGCACGACAATCATCCGGTTTGGCAACATCAATGCACCCAATGTTTAGGTTGCATACACCATTGCCCAAAACAAGCCATTGAGTACGGCAAACAAACACAAAACAAAGGACGTAGCCACATGTAATTTAAAAATCGCAAGTCTATGATAGAGACACAAACAGCAAGTTTCTTTACCGTTATTTTCGTTATACTTGTTATATTAGTACTAAGAAAAATAACAAAAGGCGTAGCTCAAAAAAAATCTAACGAACAAAAACAACATAGCTACGACGACAGTTACACATCGACCAACTACGGTCATCCGACAGAAAGCAATTACATCGATGCGTTGTTAGGACTCTTTTCTTCCATCATGAAAGCTGATGGCGTTGTGCTGAAGAGCGAGCTCTACGTTGTAAAACAATTTCTGCGTTCTAACTTATCGCAAGCAGCTACACTCGATGCCCTTGCAAAGCTAAAAACTTTGTTAGAAACGCCCTATGACATAGAAGAAAAAACCATAGCATGGGCACAAACCATACGTCGTTGCACAAACTCAGAGACAAGGATGAACATCCTTTACACACTCATTGAGATAGCCATGGTTGATGGTGCTATTTCGGATTCTGAGCAAGAGGTGATTATAAATATTGGCAATATTTTTGGCATCGACACTTTTTCAATACAATTACTAGAAGGCATCATTGCCCAGATTTATCACAGAAGCACAAACTCACAGTACGACAATAAACAATTCACGCAAGCACAAAATAGCAGTGCACTGGAAAAGGCTTACGAGACACTCGGTCTTACTGCCGATGTTGACGACGAAACAGTGAAACGCACCTATCGTAAATTAGCAGCCACCAATCACCCCGACCGCTTTGCAAACGAATCGGTAGAAAAGCAACAAGCCGCAACCGAAAAATTCCAAGCTATCAATGAAGCTTACGAATACATTCGTCAGGCAAGAGGAATTAAATAAGAAACAAATCAATAAACAAAGAATATGAGAAAAACTTTCGTAGCTTTTGCTTTCGCTTTTGCTCTATGCAATATAGCCCAAGCACAAGAAAAACACAACGACATTCTTGTTGGACAAGAAGCCATGATAGATATTATCCGCGAGCTGAATATCGGCTACGTGGACAGTGTTGACAACAAGGCGTTGTACACCACAGCCATCAATGCCATGTTGGCATCGCTTGACCCTTACACAGTGTATATTCCCGCAGAAAGAGATGACTACCTACGACAACTAACCACTGGCGACATGGGCGGTGGAATTGGTGCCACACTTCGTCAAGAAGGCGACTATATTTTAATTGTAGAAGAAATGGAAGGACTACCCGTTCACAAAGCTGGATTGCTAGCTGGCGACCTAATAACAGAAGTGGATGGCAAATCAATTAAAGGCAAACCAGTAGCCGATGTTACGAAACTACTACGTGGCACACCAGGAACAGAAGTAGAGATTACAGTTCGCAGAGCCACGACAACAAAACCAATAAAAGCAAAATTGATTCGTGAAAACATAACACGTCCTGCCATTTCATTTGCAGGCATGATTGACGAGTCGACGGCACTAATAAAAGTGGATGAATTCACCGAATCGGTTTCCGAAAGTTTCAAAAACCATCTGGCAACATTAGCAGCTACTGGAAAGATGAAGCAATTGATTGTTGACCTTCGTTACAATGTAGGCGGCAACGTCGGAGAAGCTGTCGACATGCTGTCACTGTTTTTACCCAAACATACAAAGGTGTTAACCATGAAAATGAAAGATGGTAATGGCACACGCACCTACGCAACAACACTCACACCAATCTATGCCGACCTTCCTTTAGCCGTATTGGTAAATGAAGGAACAGCATCAGCAGCTGAAATCTTTGCAGGAGCCATTCAAGACCTCGACCGCGGCATTATTTTAGGCACACGCACTTTTGGTAAAGGTTTAGTACAGAATATTAAAGCATTAAATTACGACGGCAATCTAAAAATGACTGTAGCAAAGTACTACACACCATCAGGACGTTGTATACAAGCCATTGATTATGCCAACAAATCAGAAAATCGCAACAAACCAATTCCCGACAGCTTAACACACACGTTTAAAACAACAAACGGACGTATTGTTCGTGATGGACGAGGCATAACACCCGATTCAACATTAACAGAAGAAGAAGGAACATATATCGCATACAATCTATATACAAAAAACATTATGTTCGATTATGCCGTTCGCTACCACAGAATGCACCCTTCAATTGCAGAACCCACAAAGTTTGCATTATCCGATGCTGATTACGACGACTTTATCAATTTCGTCAAATCAAAAAATTTCACCTACGAACTCGAATCGGCACGAGGCATAAAATATCTCGAGGAACAAATAGCTTACGACGGCTATTCCGAACAAACGCAAGCGCTGATTGAACAATTAAAACAAATTCTACAACCAGACATTCAGAAAGATCTTCAACAATTCAAATCATCCATTTTGGAATATTTAGAGGGAGAAATAGTAACGAAATACTACTACAACAAAGGCTACAATGCTTATGTAGAAAGTCATGACAAATGGGTTAAAACGGCTATCAACATTCTTTCTGACCCTAATCAATTAAATCAAATACTATCTCCTAAGAAATAACAAGCATTATCATTCAAATAGATATCTAACATAACTATGGAAAAGAAAAAGAAATTTATAACCTGTGATGGCAACGAAGCTGCCGCACACATTTCCTATATGTTTACAGAAGTGGCAGCCATCTACCCAATCACACCATCAAGCACAATGGCAGAGTATGTGGATGAATGGGCTGCTGTTGGACGTAAAAATATTTTCGGCGAGACTGTTGCTGTTCAAGAAATGCAATCGGAAGCTGGTGCTGCTGGTGCCGTACATGGCTCTCTACAAGCTGGTGCCTTAACAACAACATACACTGCTTCTCAAGGTCTGCTACTCATGATTCCAAACATGTACAAAATAGCAGGTGAACTTCTGCCTTGTGTTTTCCACGTATCTGCACGCACATTGGCATCACATGCGCTATGCATCTTTGGCGATCACCAGGATGTGATGTCGTGCCGACAAACTGGCTTTGCTATGTTGGCAGAAGGTTC
The DNA here is from genome assembly GCA_030523485.1 of Bacteroidales bacterium. Lineage (GTDB taxonomy): Bacteria > Bacteroidota > Bacteroidia > Bacteroidales > Paludibacteraceae > HGM05398. The sequence goes on along the minus strand of JAUNIJ010000082.1, from coordinate 3,416 downwards.
CGTACAAGAGGTTATGGATTTAGCTGGAGTAGCACATTTAGCAACAATTAAAAGTCGTGTTCCATTTCTAAATTTCTTCGACGGATTCCGCACATCGCACGAAATACAGAAAGTGGAATTAATGGAATCTTCCGACCTTGAGCCACTTCTTGATCGTCAAGCGTTGAATGATTTCCGTCAAAGAGCACTTTCTCCCATGCAACCACAATCAAGAGGTATGGCAGAAAACCCTGACCATTTCTTCCAACACAGAGAAAGTTGCAACAATTATTACGACCAAGTGCCAGACATCGTAGCTGACTACATGAGAGAAATTTCACGTATCACAGGTCGCGACTATAAGCCATTTAATTATTATGGTGCCACTGATGCAGAGCGAATTATCATTTGCATGGGTTCGGCAACAGAAGCAGCGAAAGAAGTTGTTGATTTCTTAATGGCAAAAGGAGAAAAAGTAGGTGTTATTTCAGTACATCTTTATCGTCCGTTCTCAACAAAATATTTGATAAACGTAGTGCCAACAACAGTAAAACAAATTGCTGTTTTAGACCGCACAAAAGAACCTGGTGCTAATGGTGAACCGCTCTATTTAGACATTATAGAAGCCTTTGCACAATCAGACAGAGAGATGCCTAACATCGTTTCTGGACGCTATGGCCTTGGTTCAAAAGACACAACACCAGCACAAATTTTATCGGTTTTCGACAACTTAACACTACCACAACCCAAAAACCATTTCACAATTGGTATTGTTGACGATGTTACATTTACATCGCTACCACAACAAGAAGAAATAGCTCTTGGAGACAGTTCAACATTCGAGGCTAAGTTTTATGGTCTTGGTGCAGACGGTACTGTCGGAGCTAACAAAAACTCCGTTAAGATTATTGGCGACAACACCAATAAATATTGTCAAGCATATTTCAGCTACGACTCAAAGAAATCAGGCGGATTTACATGCTCTCACCTTCGTTTCGGCAATCAACCCATCCACAGCACCTACCTTGTTAATACCCCATGTTTTGTAGCTTGCCACGTACAAGCCTACTTACGTATGTACGATGTCACCAGAGGTCTTCGTCGTGGTGGTACATTCCTTTTGAACACCAATTGGAACGAGCAACAAATGGCAGAACATTTACCAAACAAGGTGAAACGATATTTTGCACAAAACAACATTACCGTCTACTATATCGATGCCACAACCATTGCACGCGAAATTGGTTTAGGCAATCGCACCAACACCATATTACAATCGGCTTTCTTCCGAATCACCCAAGTAATACCCGTCGACCTTGCCATTGAACAAATGAAGAAGTTCATTCAAAAATCATACGGTAAAAAAGGTGAGGACGTTGTTAACAAGAACTACGCTGCTGTCGATCGTGGCAACGAGTTCCACCAATTAACTGTTGATACATCATGGGCCAATCTACCAGACGAAAACAATAACACCACAGAACTTCCTGAATTTATCGAAAAGGTTGTACGACCAATTAATGCGCAAGATGGCGATTTATTGCCCGTTTCTGCATTTAAAGGATTGGAAGACGGCACATGGCAACCAGGCACAGCGGCTTATGAAAAACGTGGTGTGTCGGCAATAGTGCCAGAATGGGATGCCGACAAATGTATACAATGTAATAAATGTGCCTACGTTTGTCCACACGCTTGCATTCGTCCATTTGTTATGAACGATGAAGAAAGAGCAAACTTCAATGCATCAACAATAACAATGAAAGCCCCTGCTACAATGAAAGGCATGCATTTCCGTATGCAAGTAGGCGTCATGGATTGTCTGGGATGTGGCAACTGCGTTGATGTCTGCTTAGGAAAAGGTGCGTTGAAAATGGCAACTCTTGATTCACAACGCCAAGAAGCAGCAAACTGGCAATATTGTGTTGAACATGTAACGACAAAACAACATTTAGTTGACACGAAGGCAAATGTAAAAAACTCACAATTTGCAACACCGCTTTTTGAATTCTCTGGCGCTTGCTCTGGTTGTGGAGAGACACCATATGTTAAACTTTTGACACAACTCTTTGGTTCACGCGAAATGGTTGCCAATGCCACTGGCTGTTCCTCCATATATTCTGGCTCTGTGCCATCAACACCATACACAACAAACGAAAAAGGCGAAGGTCCAGCATGGTCTAACTCTCTATTTGAAGATTTCTGTGAATATGGTTTAGGCATGACACTTGCCGCAGATAAGATGCGTCTACGTCTTGTTCGCCTTATGACAGAAGCACAATCATGTGATTGTTGTTCCGACACTCTGAAATCGTTATTCCTCCAATGGATAGAACAAAAAGACGACGCTGAAATCTCAAAACAGTTGGCTGACAAAATAATTCCATTAGTAGAAACTTGTGGATGCGACACATGCCAACAAATCGCCAATCTCAAACATTATCTCGTAAAACGTTCACAATGGATTATTGGTGGTGATGGAGCAAGTTACGACATTGGCTATGGCGGTCTTGACCATGTTATAGCATCAGGAAAAGATGTCAACATCTTAGTACTTGACACAGAAGTTTACTCCAACACTGGCGGTCAAGCCTCAAAATCAACGCCTGTTGGTGCAATAGCAAAATTTGCAGCTGCAGGTAAACGTGTACGTAAGAAAGATCTCGGTATGATTGCCACCACCTATGGCTATGTCTACGTAGCACAAATAGCAATGGGAGCTGACCCTGCACAATGTCTCAAAGCATTACGTGAGGCTGAGGCTTATCCTGGTCCATCACTCATTATTGCCTATGCGCCATGTATCAATCATGGATTAAAAGCTGGCATGGGTAAGGCACAAGCAGAGGAAGCCGCTGCCGTGGCTTGCGGATATTGGCATTTGTGGCGCTACAATCCTCTATTGGAAAAAGAAGGCAAGAATCCATTTATGCTCGACAGCAAAGAACCTGATTGGAATTTGTTCAACGACTTCTTAAAAGGCGAAGTGCGATTTGCATCTGTGATGAAACAATTCCCAGAAGAAGCAGAGGCTCTTTTCTTGGCTGCAAAAGAAAACGCACAATGGAGATATCGCAGTTATCAAAGACTGCTCAACACACCTTGGTAAACAAATAACGTTTCCATACATAAAAAATCAAGGCTGACTAATTGGTCAGCCTTGATTTTTTTCTATGTTCATTACTCGTTATTTGTCTTTTTATCGATATGTTGGGCTACTTTCTTACAAATGAAAACGCCAAAATAGATGGATAAAGAAAACAAAATGACGGCAAAGATAATTGCTATAAATCCCGGACTACTTGGTGGGGTGGTGGCGGAATCCTTATATAAAAAATTACAAATTGCGCTATAAACAAATAGAAGGGTCACCAATGTTGCCGGAACAGAGACTATCAAAATAACCACCTGAAAAAAACACAAAAATCGCTTAATAAACC
>JAUNIJ010000081.1 GCA_030523485.1 Bacteroidales bacterium | reverse complement strand
TACTAACACCTACTGCTGTCTTATTCCAAAATATTGACATTTACGACGATGAAGGTAATAAAGGACTGCTGGATGGCACGTTGACGCACAACGGTTTTTTCAAAGATATGAGGTATCATATCATCCTAAATTGCGACAACATGATGGCATTCGATATACCATCGTCGCAAGACGCCCTATTCTATGGTAAAGGATATGCTTCAGGTGACGTTGCTATTAATGGCGATGAGAAAAGGGTAAGCATCAATTGTAACATGACGGCGAAACCAAACACCAATGTCTATATCCCTATTGACGGAGCCTCAAAAGCATCCGACGACTCGTTCATCACATTTATTGATCGCTCGGAACACATCGACTCAACACAACTACAAGAAATATACGCAAAGAAAGCCAAACAGCAAACAGCACAAATAGGTTTAAATCTATTAGTAAATATCACACCGGAAACCAACCTGTATTTAATTATGGACTCTCAGTCGGGCGACATTATTAAAGCGTCAGGTGAGGGCTCTGTGCGTTTGGAATTAGATCCTCAAACATCTGATTTCCGGATGTATGGTAACTGTAATATTCTGGAAGGAACCTATAATTTTACCTTCCAAAATGCTATGCGACGTGCATTTAAAGTCATACCAGGAGGCTCTTTAGTTTGGACGGGCGACCCAGCAACACCTACAATGAATATCGATGCGTATTACCAAATAAATGCGTCATTGACCGATATCTTGACATCGGACGTGCTCAGTAATGTTGGCCGCTCTACAGTACCGGTTCAATGTCTACTCAATATGTCGGGAAACTTAACACAACCCGAGTTGTCGTTCGACATCAAACTGCCAAACTCCGAAGATGAACTGAACTCTGCGCTTAAATCAGCCATCCATTCCGATGAAGAAATGCGTCGACAAATTATTTATCTGCTCGTGTTAGGACGCTTCCAACCAGTAAATGCAAATAATGGCGTGGCACAGGTGTTTGGACAAAACGAATTACTCTCGGTCGTTAGCACTTCTCTCTCATCACAACTCAATAACTGGGCATCGCAACTGTTCGATAACTGGAATTTTGGCGTCAATATGCGTTCATCGGGTGAAGGACAAGATCGTAGCATGGAATATGAATTACAGATACTCTACACACCAAACAACCGCATTACGTTAAATGGTAATGTGGGATATCGCAACGACAATATGTCGAACTCTACCTCGAACTTCATCGGCGACTTCGATGTAGAGTATAAAATCGTTAAGTCGGGAAAATTAAGCGCTAAAGCCTACACACATACCAACGATTATCGAGAGTTCAAAGAAAGTCTGACTACACAAGGTGTCGGTCTGGTCTATCGCGATAATTTCGATTCAGCGAAGGGATTGCGTGAAGAATGGCGCACAACCATAGAAAACGACCGTCGCGAACGTAAAGCAAATCGCGAACGGCGGAAAAAGAAAAAAGAAAGCCGATTGGCAGCAGCGAAGAACACTAACAAAACTGCTGTTGTAGAAGAGGACGCAACTAATTAGTAAAAGGTGATATGTTCGACAAATTCCTCGCCCATCTCCTCATTCAAACGTTTCATGAGGAGGTCGTGCTGCATCACGAGATTTTGCCGTAACGGAGCTGAAAGAATACGCATAGATAGTGTGCCACGCTCAAATTTAAAATTGGTAGCGTAGCGTGCTAAATCACCTAAAACCTTTGGGCATACCTTCTCTGTCAGACGGTAAACCTGCATACGATACTTCAACTTCGGACCATACATCATTTCAATGGTGTCGGCAATCAGGTCGGAGCTGATTTGAATGGGCTCTTTGCGCTTCATAGGTGCAAAGATAAACAAAAAAATGAGACCTTGGGCCTCAAAACAAAAAAATAGAACAACATGGTACACAACAATACTGAGAAATAATAACATATGTATCAAGAGAAATTTATGAAGAAAGCTGTGGCTCTGTCAGCCTATAACATCAGACATGGTGGCGGCCCATTTGGTGCGGTGATTGTCAAAGATGGCGTAATCATCGCAATGGGACGTAATCGCGTGACAAGCAACAACGATCCCACGGCTCATGCTGAAGTGATGACCATACGCTCTGCAGCACGAAAACTGAAAACATTCAACCTGGAAGGTTGCGAGATATACACCTCTTGCGAACCTTGTCCAATGTGTCTGAGCGCCATCTATTGGGCACATATTAATAAAGTATATTATGCCAACACTAAACACGATGCTGCAGAAATCAACTTCGACGACTCTTTCATCTACGACGAACTCGCTTTGCCAATGCACAAACGCAAAGTAGTGTTCGAACAACATGATTTGAAAGAAGCAAAGCAAGTGTTTGATGAATGGAAAAACGACGATACCAAAATCGTTTATTAAAACGTAAACAGCTATGTCGCAACAAGATGTTGATATAGAACAACTCAAACAAAACTATAGTATCGTGGGTAATTCTCCACAACTAAACGACGCCGTCAAAAAAGCGTATCGTTTGGCTGAGGCACGATTCCCTGTGTTTATTAAAGGTGAAAACGGCGTCGGTAAGGAAGCCATCGCAAAAATTGTTGCGATGGAAAATAACGTGTTCGATAAAACAAAATACACCGCCATCAACTGCGCCGCAATACCAAAAGACCTCATAGATTCTACCCTATTTGGATATGCTAAAGGCGCCTTCACTGGAGCCGACACCGATAAAAAAGGGCTGTTTGAAACCGCCGATGGTGGCACCGTGTTTCTCGACGAAGTGGGCGACCTCTCACTCGATGCACAAGCAAAACTGCTTCGTGTTATTGAGTATGGTGAGTACAATCGTGTCGGAGATATGGAGACACGTCATACCAACGTGCGCATTATCTCTGCCACCAACATCGACCTTGAAACAGCCATTGCAGAAAACCGATTCCGAGCCGATCTCTATTATCGACTCAATATGAGCTATCCCATCAAGTTGCCTTCACTTGCAGAGCGCGTCGACGATATCCCTTTGTTGTTCAACTTCTTTGTCAAAAAATTTGTCTCCCTACCTGAAAATAAAGGAATGTATATGCCCGTAAGATTGTCGGAAAACGGTGAACGACTCTTGAAACGACAACCTTGGCGTGGCAATGTACGAGAATTGTTAGAGTTTGCTAAACGTATCGTTGTATTTGAAAGTGGCAACAAAGCACTCGACGAAACAACGCTAAAACAATACTTACCCGAACAAAACCTGCCAATGGTAGCTGACCACCAACAAATGACCATCAACCAACTTACAACCTACACGTTGATGCTGATTGGCGAAGTGAAAAACATCAAAGAAGAACTGTTGAGACTCCAACAGGAAATCGATGCCATAAGTCCGAAAGTCAACAAAATAACTCCTATCGTTATGGACGAAACCGGTATCGTTGTTGAGCAAATACCACAAAAGAACAAACAAAGAAAATAGCATTTAGTGCCGATAAATATATGAAAAAGAATGTCGTAACAATCGCTTCTACATTAGTCGCTGTCGTTATATGTTATGTCGTGGTCTCATCGTGTGCCATCTCCTATAAATTTAATGGTGCTTCTATCGACTATAGCAAAGTGAAGACCATCTCAATCACCGACTTCCCCAATCGTGCCGCATTGGTCTATCCAGAATTAGCTCCCAAATTCAACGAGGAACTACGCGACATCTATTCGCGCCAAACACGCTTGCAAAGCGTCACACGCAATGGCGATTTAAACATCGAAGGCGCCATCACTGGATATACGCTACAACCTTTAGCCATAGGCACCGATGCACTCGCTGCACAAACGCGACTAACACTCTCAGTACTCGTGGAATTTACCAACAACAGCGACCCTAACACCAATTTCGAAAAAACATTCAGTGCCAACCGCACCTTCGACAGCTCCAACACGTTAGAAGATGTGCAAGAATCACTTTGTGACGAACTCATTACCGAAATCGTTGAGCAAATCTTCAATGAAACCGTGTCAAACTGGTAGAAAATGCCAAGGAATAAACTGCAATGATTACAAACCAACAAATCGTAGATGCATTAAAAAACGCCTCACTCGTGGCTTCGCTCGACATCAACGCACTGAGAGAGACCGTGGCGATGTATCCTTATTTCGAGCCCGTACGTGTGCTTTATCTCAAAGCGTTAGTTGAGGCTAATGATGTACGTGCAGACGAAGTGTTGAAAGAAAGTGCTGTCTACATATCCAATCGTAAGTGGCTTTATAATTATCTATTTGGTGAATACGACCGGCTAAAACCTGTTGCTATCGAGGGCATTGCGCCGGCTACAGGCGATTACTTCTCAACCACACAAAAGACAGAACAAGACGTGTCGCTCAGAGCCTTGGCAAAACGTCTTCGTGAAGTCCGTATGGCTAAAAAAGCTCAGCAAGAGCAAACAATAATAGACACCAACAGCGAAGCGAACGCCGATGCTCAAGAAAATCTAACAAACAGTGTACCGCATATTGTTGATTGTCAGACTGAAAAACAAAATAATGCTGTCGATACACAACACTTTATACCGACTGAAAATAATGAAAATACAGCCCGTGAACTCATCCGACAAAAACAATATTTGTCAGCATTAAAATTATTACGGATTCTGATAGCTGAAAATCCAGAAAAAAGTGTTTACTTTGCACCTCAAATAAAGTTTTTAGAGACAATAGTCGAAAATCTTAATAACTAACTCTATATGTACAACTTCCTTGTAATACTCGTAGTGCTGATTTCTGTTATTTTAGTGCTACTCGTGTTGGTTCAAAACTCAAAAGGTGGCGGTTTGGCTTCCGGATTCCAATCGCAAAACCAATATATGGGCGTTCGCAAAACTACCGACTTCCTCGAAAAATCCACGTGGACTCTCGTCGCTGTTATCGTCGTTTTCTGCATCGCAGCATCTGGTTTCTACAAACACAGCCACAGAACCGTTGAAGAAGCTTCAGAACTTATTGAAGAAGCTCAAAGCCAACAAAAAGCTACAGCACCAACAGCACCAACGCTCGACGATGCTGCTGCAACCACTCAAGCTGAGTAATTATTTGACTGATAGAAAATATTAAAAGTCATTAAAAATCCCTGTACAACTGTTTCTGCTGTACAGGGATTTTTTTTCGAGTATTTGTACTATCTTTGCAACCTCATTTAGGCAGTAGTCATGATACGCTATTTTAGAATCGTTGCAGTCGTTCTTCTTTTTGCGCTCTCAGTGCAAAGAGTTGAGGCGCAATTTGCTTTAGGAGCCAGACTGGGCTACTCCAATGTGTTGCATGGTGAAAGCACTACCGACGTGAATGGCGAAGCATTTACGCTGAAATCGTTGAATTCCAATGGATTTAATCTCGGACTCATGATGCGTGCCGGTTCTAAGGTCTTTATGCAAGTTGAAGGCTACTATCAACTCAACAAAATGCCTTACTTCAATTCCGACACCACGCTCACTTTCAGCGAACGCTATAGCACCGTCGAACTGCCTGTGTTGTTGGGATTCAAAGTTGTCGACCTCGATAAATTCAATTGGCGTTTTATGATTGGACCACGCTTCCGCTTCTCTGCGGGAGCAAAAAGCAACATCGACACCACCCAATTCATCGTCGTGAGCAACAAATGGCAATTGGGATTGTCGGTTGGTTCAGGTTTCGACATCGGACCTGTCACGCTCGACTTCAAATACAATCTCACATCGAACATCTTCACTACCTCACTGAAATCCTATGCCGATGCCACTCCAACGGAGTTGAAACGTATGTTGCTTCATGGTTTCGAGGCTTCCATAGGTTATAAGTTTGTCGACATCAGACGAACAAAATCGACAAACTCGGGTAACTCGCGGTCGCGTAAAGGCTCGTAACACGTTGTTCGTTGCTACGAAATAAAAAAATAGGCTAAGATGCTGATTTATCGATGACGATTCCTTTCTGGATTCGTCTTTTTTTGTTGTTTTTTTGCGTGTGCGTTTGGTGTCTCATGGTGTCGTTTTTCACTTGTTTGTTGGTGGTTGTTACGAGAATGCATCGTTTCGTTACCATGTGTTTGCCGTTGTTTTTGTCCGAGCAACGGCTCAATCAAATCGCTCCGTCTCATGTTGGTCAAAGCACGTATGATACTTTGTCTGTTTTCGGGCAGATACCAGAAAAAGAATTGTCGTTGTGCTAGTTTTTCTTTTGCATCTCGTGCCACAAAAATAGGTTTCATCGTGTAGGGATCGATGCCTGTGCGATACATCTCCGTTGCCAATGTCATGGGCGTAGGTGTAAAGTCTTGCACTTGCTCGAGTTTGAAATTCAGTCGTTTCGTCTCGATGGCTAACTCTGCCATGTCGGCAGGTGTGCATCCTGGATGCGACGAGATGAAGTAGGGTATAATCTGCTGGTTCAGTCCGGCGCTATCGTTGATTTCGTTGAACATCCTCACAAATTCATGGAAGAGTTTAAACGACGGTTTGCGCATAATGTTTAACACATTGTCGGATGTGTGCTCAGGTGCTATCTTTAGTCGTCCAGACACGTGATTGGTTATCAGTTCGGTGGCATAGTCTCGCGAGGCAGTGTTCAGTACCTCATCTTTGTTGTCGTGTAGAATGAGGTCGTAGCGTACACCGCTTCCAATAAAACATTTCTTAACCCGTGGGTGTGCTACTACACAGCGATAGAGGTCCAACAGAGGTCGGTGGTCGATGTTAAGGTTGGGACAAACGTTTGGTGTCACGCACGTTGGACGTTTGCAACGTTCGCAGATGGCGCGATTCTTACCGCACATCTTATACATATTTGCTGAGGGTCCGCCAAGGTCGGAAATATAGCCTTTGAAGTCGGGCATTGTAGTCACTTGTTCCACTTCACGCATGATAGATGCTTTCGATCGCGACACCACAGCACGACCTTGATGCATCGAGATGGTGCAGAAAGCGCATCCGCCAAAACATCCGCGGTGGGTGTTGATAGAAAAACGTATCATCTCGAAAGCGGGGATACGTTTTCCGTTGTATTTTGGGTGAGGTAGACGTGTGAAAGGTAAGTCGTAGACAGCGTCTAGCTCTGCTTCGGTCATTGGAGGCAATGGTTTGTTGACAATGCAATAGCGACCGTGAACTTGTTGTACGATGCGTTTGTTCGACTGCAAACGATTGGCTTCTTCTTCCACCATACGGAATGCTTGTGCTGCGGCTTTGTGGTCGCAGGTGCATTGCTCGTGCGACGGAAGCATCAGCACATCGTCGCCCTCTGGACGTTCACTGCTGACGTACGACACTTGGCTCAGCGCATGGCAGGCTTCGATGTCGTTCGTTACTTTTAGTGTGCGTGCTATTTGTCGCATCGTCTCTTCGCCCATACCATAAACCAACAAGTCGGCTTTCGAATCGAATAAAATGGGTGGATGCACCGAGTCGCTCCAATAGTCATAGTGCGAGAAGCGTCGCATGCTGGCTTCGATGCCGCCAATCACCACGGGAACATCCGGAAAGAGTTGTTTTAAGATGTTGGCATACACAATGGTGGCTCGGTCGGGTCGCAACCCGTGTTGTCCGTTTGGCGAGTAAGCGTCGTCGCTACGTAGCCGTTTGTTGGCGGTGTAGTGGTTTACCATCGAATCCATGCAACCCGCTGTGATGGAAAAAAACAACCGTGGCTTACCCATACGTTTAAAGTCGCGTAGGTCGCCGTGCCAGTCAGGTTGTGGCACCAACGCTACTCTAATGCCCTCTGCCTCGAGCACGCGTCCAATCACTGCACCTCCAAATGAGGGGTGATCGACATAGGCATCGCCCGAGAATAGCACCACGTCTACTTCGTCCCAGTGCCTTATTTCCAACTCTTTGCGTGTCGTCGGAAGCCAATCGGTTAACAGTCTCTCCATTGAATGAAAATTTTTACAAAGTTACGACTTTTTGTGCTACTATGCGGATATGTAGCAACCATGTTGTTTAAGTTCTGTTTCACAACCATCGCTATTTTTTGTGCCTTAATGCAAAGCTGTAAGCCTATAACCTTATCAGAAATTGCCAGAATGATAGGCGTAAACAGAACCATAAGGGAGCCATCATAACAACAAACGATAGATGCACTAATATAATGCTCATACGTAGGCTTGAAGGGAAGGAAAACACCCCTCTCGCCAAGGCCGCAATAGAGGCTTTGTCACTTCTTAGTGCTGGTATGTATTCGACTGGATTCGGTTCGTTTTATTTAATTTGCTGATAATTAGCTAATAAAATATTCTTTGGTGAAAAGTCTTCTTATTTTGTCATATCTTTGTGGTGATTGATGGGTTAAATACGTTTCTTATGAAATGAATATTATATGCGTTCGCACTCATCGTCATTAAGTAAGACTAACTCCAAGGAAGCAATTTTAGGGCATGGATAAACGCATCTGTACCCTGTGTTGTTTTCGTTTTTGTCGTGGCGTTGATTAGGGTGTATCCACTTTTATTATCTAGAGAAATGGTAGAACATGATTTGATTCATGAAGATTCGACAG
>JAUNIJ010000189.1 GCA_030523485.1 Bacteroidales bacterium | reverse complement strand
TTCTAACTTACTATTGTCTTTTTCTGTTGTAATAATCACAGCGTCCTTATTCCTATCACAGTAGCGTACAATTGATTCTATATCTGCTTTAGAAAAATCGTGATGATCAGGAAACGCCATATGATAAAAAACAATCTCACTGTCTTTCAAATATCTACACAATGGCTTCGGATTAGCAATTCCGGTAACTAATAATACTGACCTATGTTGAAGTGTGGAAATAGACATCGATTCACAATATCTATTTTTCAAATCACCATACTGTATGATAGAAGAAAATAACTGTTGACGTGGCGACAACTTTAATGTCTTTCTAATCTCAAGCATTTGTTCCTCGGTAAGGTGTGTGTCACATTTTGTGATAACAACGACATCTGCCCTATGCAACGCCGATAGAGGTTCTCTTAATCGTCCTAATGGCAGCATATTATCGTTGACAGGCAAATGGTTACTGTCGCACAAAACAATAGACAATCGCGGCTGAAGTGGTCGATATTGAAATGCATCGTCTAAAACAACAACCTGAGTTTTTGGTAATTGGCTCACGACATTTTTAATACCCTCTACTCTATTTTTGTCAACAGCAATGGGCACATCAGCATACTTTGTAAAAAGTTGAAATGGTTCATCGCCAATAATTTGTGCATTAACGAGTTGATTGTTGTGTTCTGCTAACACAAAACCTTTGGTATGACGTTTATAACCTCGACTTAGCACAACAAGTTGATAATGCGAGTGTAACAAGTCGATTAAATACTCTACATGTGGTGTTTTACCTGTTCCCCCAACAGCAATATTACCAACCACAATGGTTGGCACATCAGCCGAATAAGTCGAGATCAAACTTTTATCGTATAGTAAAGTTCTGATCCAAACACCAAACTGAAATAATTTTGAGGGAAACCAAAGTAGCCACTTCATAATTATCCAAAGAGTTTTACCCACTCATCAAATTTTTCTACCGATCCACCATGGCGACGTAGCTTTTCGCGAACTTTTTCTACAGAATCCTCATCTTGTAAACGTGCTTTAGAATAAAATTTGTCAGCGAAGCAAATTATTTGTTCTTCCAAGCTAACTGGTTGAAAATCTTGATGTGGAATCGGCAAATCGCGTTTTATAATATCTTCAAGCGTTAATCCAGTTCCTGTGTGTCGTTCGCACACTAAAGCATGAATAGGAAAGCCTTCTTTTCGAAGTAACTCTGCACCAATTACGCCATGACAAATATATGGTTGTGTACCTTCACAATAGATACCAGGCGCATGACAATAGATAACACCGATATCATGAAGCATAGCAGCCTCAGCAACAAAGTCGATGTCAATATTCAACTCTGGATGTAGTGAGGCATGATATAAAGCTCTATCTCTCACACATGTACTATGTTGAATGAGAGTGTTATAGAGTTTAGTGCCTGGCGTATAGTATTTATCAATGATGTCGATAGGATTCATTGCAAAAGCGATTTTTATTGTAGTAATATTTTTTTTGTAACGGTATTGTTTTCGTTGGCAAACAAGAGAATTAAGAT
>JAUNIJ010000188.1 GCA_030523485.1 Bacteroidales bacterium | reverse complement strand
ATCGCCCAATGGCGAAAAATGGCTACGCACGGAGCCTCAATAGGAAAAATACCATCCGGGTAAAGGCTCGCCGCGTACCATTATATTTTTCGGCATATTCTTCTGCCCTGCGAGCGAAGCGGTGGAGCCGAGCGAGCCGATTTTTTGGCCATTGAGGCCATATTTTCCAGTACAGCCAAGTAACAATAGTTACTGTTAGAATGGTTAGCATAGACTGTTAAGAACACGTTCTTATAAAGGCAAGGATAAGCAGAATAACGAAAAAGCATAGCTTTGGCTGTACATTTTTCATTGAAAAATAAATTGACCACGCAGGCTTTATATCGCGAGCTTGAATCTTAACAATACTATTTACATTAATACCATTGCAAAATTTGCTTCCCATAGAAAAATCTTTCCAAATTCGTTCCACACGTATAGCATCCAACTAGCATAGCGATTCACTAGGACTCTGTCCGATTCACTAAGGCATCGCCTGATTCACTAACGAAGTGATTCACTCCCCACTTCCGTTCTTGATTTATGTGTTTTTGTGTATCATGAAACAAAAAAATACTATTTTTATTTGCCAGAACCAAAAATAAGTATTACTTTTGCGCTACGAATATCTAATATTCGATGTATACGGAGCTATTCCTATGCAACAAGACAACACTAAGACGGACTTTGGTCCATCGAGCCATCAACCTGATGGCACACTCTTACACTCATCTTGTAGCACCCCATCGCCTGCTACGCCCCCCTCTCAGGATTCTCTCCAGAAAGGGCAGTCGGTAGGATATGCTCTGAATTGGTTCACCATTCGCGCCACACATGGGCGTGCACAGAAGGTCTATGACGCACTCCTTGAGGTTGTCGGCAGCAATCCACTGTTCCAGTCGTGCGAGCTCTACCTCCCACTTGTTGCCATCAAGCATATCGACAAATCGGATGAGGACAAGCCAAAGCTCGTCATCGTAAAACAGCCTCTCGACAACGGATTGCTGTTCGTGCATTGCACCAACGAACAGTTCCGCGAGATGATAAAACTCCCTATCGCCGGACTGACACCATATTATGACCACACCCGTCAGACGGAGTACGGTCGCAATCCATATCTTGTTGTTCCCGACTATCAGTTCAGCTGTTTCCGCACCATCATCGACTCTGAACTTGATGACATCATCATCAACCAGAGCAACCTGCCTACCCTCTTCAAGGGCGACAAGGTACGCGTCACCGACGGACCATTCGCAGGCGTCCAAGGATATGTGTTGAAGTACAAGCATCAGTTGCGTGTCTTCGTGCAGGTCAACTGCCTCGGCACCTTCGCCACCGCCTATGTTCCTCGCGTCTTCCTCGAGAAACTGCCATAACCACAAACGGAAAGGCGGAATGTTATTGCCTCTTGTAGGACGTGAACAGCCTCGGAAATTAATTTTTTATGCGACAGTACACAGCACCACGTAAGATAATAATTTTATAACGTGAATTATCGCAAATTAAACGAAAATTTTGGGTCACCAGTAAATCCCCGTGTTTGAATTATTGAGTAAACATGTGT
>JAUNIJ010000080.1 GCA_030523485.1 Bacteroidales bacterium | reverse complement strand
ACTTTCATTGCCAATGAACATATTTTGTCGAAATTGGGTAATAAGACGAAAGAGAACTCTGGTTTTGCATCGCGTTGGCACGACACATTGGAAGAGAAACGCCAAGCAGGTAATATATATGACCGTCTGACTCTTATCTCACCGAATGAGCTTACAGAGGGCAATGTGAGCGATGTAACATTGCAATTTGCAGAAGAATTATCTAGTGAACTTTCCGACTTTCGCCTTGGCGACACTGTAGTGCTCTACCCTTATGATATTGATAAAGAGCCAGATTTAAGAAAAACCATGGTGCTTCGCGGTAGAATCAAAGCCATCGACATAGATAACATTGTGATATCGTTGAATGCTACACAGTCGGATGCACGCATTTTTCTTCATGCTTCAGGAGCAATGTGGGCCATTGAGCACGACTTTATGGAATCGTCGGACGATGCTCTTTATCGTGGTATGCATGCTTTTCTATCGGCGCCACAAGAACGTCGCGATTTACTGATGCTTCAACGAGCACCAGAGTTTGACGAGAGTAAGACGTTGAACGGAGACTACGGTGCATTTAACCCCTTGATGACTGCAGTGAAGCAAGCGGAGGATCTCTTTTTGATAATTGGTCCACCAGGCACAGGTAAGACATCCTATGGTTTGCTTAATACGTTGAAAGAGGAGTTGAGTGAAGAAGAAAACAGTGTGTTACTGCTTTCTTACACCAATCGCGCTGTCGATGAGATGTGCAGCAAACTCATTGAAGATGGTATCGATTTCATCCGTTTAGGCAACCGTTTGACTTGTGCCACTGAGCACCACAACTATTTGTTAGAGAGTCGTACGAAACAATGTAAAAATGTAAAAGAGTTGAAAGAGATGATATTGTCGACACGTGTGTTTGTTGCCACCACGTCAACCAAGAATAGTCACTTGGCGCTACTCAAATTACACCCCTTCACCCTAACCATCATCGATGAAGCGTCGCAGATTCTTGAGCCCCATCTTATTGGCATACTCAGCGCCAAAAATAGCGAAGTGTCGGCCATAAAAAAAATCGTGATGATAGGCGATCACAAACAACTGCCAGCTGTGGTGCAACAACAACCAAGCGTTTCACGGGTTGATGATGAGGCATTGAACGACATCCATCTCACCGATTGCCGTTTATCGTTGTTTGAACGTTTATTGAGACAGTACCGCGCCGACTCTCATGTGGTAGGCACCTTACACAAACAAGGACGCATGCATCCAGAGATTGCAGATTTTCCTAACCAAATATTTTACAACAATGAATTAGAGGCTGTTGGTTCGCCATGCGACCATCAAACAATCACCCTACCGAGCACCAGCACAGCCAACAACGGCATCGACCAAATGCTTGAGACACGTCGCATAACATTTCTACACGTTGATGCCCCTCAAAGTAGTGTCTCAGATAAAGTAAATCAAGCTGAAGCCGACATCATAGCTACTATTATTGAACGAATCTATATCAAAGAGGGTTCAGACTTCGATGCCATAAAAACAGTAGGCATCATTGTTCCTTACCGCAACCAAATAGCTACTGTGCGAGCCGCCATCGATCAAAAAGGTATTCCGACACTTCACGACATTACTATCGACACAGTGGAACGTTACCAAGGAAGTCAGCGCAAATATATTATATATGGTATCACGATTCAAAAGAAATACCAATTGGAATTCCTGACCAACAACACATTTACAGATATCGACGGTACTACGATTGACCGCAAACTAAACGTTGCAATGACACGTGCCAAAGAACATCTTATTATGACTGGCAACGCTACCCTTCTACTTCATAACATCACTTATAAGAAACTGCTGACCTACTTAAAGAGACATCAAAACTACTTTGAAATAGCCAAAGAGAACATTGAGACTGGTTGCTTCAACCTACCCGAGACTAAGATTTAGAACGACAGACAACCATTGTTGACGCCGAGAAAAAGAGCATTGCCAATAACGTTTTTTTTCAGCAAGAAAAGCCTTATCTTTGTAGTTTGAAAAAAGACTTACGATTATGCTTTTTGCTCATCTTAAAGAACGTGCCAAGGCTAACCCGCAACGCATCGTACTGCCAGAGGGAGAAGACCCTCGCATACTTACAGCAGTCGATATGATTGAGGCAGAAGAGGTGGCCCACGTCATATTATTAGGCAATCGTGCTCGTATTGAGCAAAAAATTCGCCTGCTAGAGCTCACCCACTTAACAAATGTGACCATTATCGACCCATCGAATGCGCCACAGCACGAAGCCTATACCGATGCATTCTACACGATGCGTCGTCGTCGTGGTTGTAGTCACGAGATGGCCGATGAATTGATGCGTTCTCCCCTCTATTTTGGTTGTATGATGGTGCGTCAAGGCGATGCAGATGCGATGCTTGGTGGCGCATCAAACACGACAGCTGATGTGCTAAAAGCCGCCCATCAAATAATTCGTACTCGACGTGGTATTTCTGTAGTGAGTGGTGTAATGCTAATCGACCACCTCCCTAAGCACTACGGTTATGACGGTGGATTGTGCTTTGCCGACATAGCAGTTCAACCAGATCCAAATGCCGACGAATTGGCACAAATAGCACTATGCACAGCAGAAACGGTGGAAGACCTTGTTGGCATCGAGCCTCGCATAGCAATGATAAGTTTTAGCACCTTAGGCAGTTCACAACATCCATGTGTTGAAAAAGTAGTTGAAGCAGTGCACATAGCCAAGGAAAAACGTCCGGAATTACTTATCGATGGAGAGTTGCAAATTGATGCCGCCATTGAGCCTCTAGTAGCACACAGAAAAGCGCCACAAAGCGAGGTAGCAGGCAGAGCTAACACACTGATATTTCCCAATCTCGATGCGGGCAACTCCGCCTACAAACTCACTCAACGATTAGCACATGGACGTGCATTGGGTCCGATACTTCAAGGTTTGAATGCACCAGTTAACGATCTTAGTCGTGGTTGTTCTTACTCCGACGTCTATAACATGATTATCATCACTGTTGTACAAGCCATTGCAAAAAAAGAAGGTAAGCGCATCTGCAACATGAAATAATTAGACATCAAAAATTGGTTTACAACAGCCTCTATTTCTTCAACAACAGTGATATCATAAGAAAAAAACGATGAAAATATTAGTACTGAACTGTGGTAGTTCGTCGATAAAATACAAACTCTACGACACCACCCAAAACCAAACATTAGCCTCAGGCGGAGTAGAGAAAATAGGATTGGAGGGTTCTTTTTTAAAGCACAAACAATCAAACGGCAAGAAGACAGAGCAAACACAACCAATACCCACTCACACCGAAGGAATAGCAGCAGTGCTTGCCACGCTCACCGACACCTCTATCGGTTGTCTACATAACCTCAACGAGATAGACGCCGTTGGCCATCGTGTGGTGCATGGTGGCGAGCAATTCAAAGAGAGTATGTTATTGACAGCAGATGTGCTTGATGGCATCAAAGCGATGTCGGACCTTGCACCATTACATAACCCAGCCAATCAGAAAGGCATCGAGGCTATTAGTCAACAACTGCCAACAGTGCCACAAGTAGCAGTGTTCGACACCGCTTTTCACCAAACAATGCCGCCACATGCTTATCTCTACGCACTACCCTATCGATACTATGAGCAATATGGTTTGCGTCGCTATGGTTTCCACGGCACAAGTCATCGCTATGTAGCACAACGTGCCTACGATTTTCTCAAATTAGACCCCTCACACTCACGCATCATCACAGCACACATTGGTAATGGTGCTTCTATTGCAGCAATAGAAAATAGCAGATGCATTGACACCTCTATGGGACTTACTCCGACAGAGGGTCTTATGATGGGTACACGTTGTGGCGATGTCGACCCAGGTGCACTTCTCTATCTTATGGAAAAAGAGCAACTTGACGCCAAAAAACTCTCAAACCTGGTAAATCGTCAAAGTGGTGTACTAGGCATATCAGAACTCTCAAGTGACATGCGTACGATACGTGAAGCACTTGCTGACGGCAATGCGCGCGCTTCTCTCACGATGGATATGTACAACTACCGTATAACTAAGCAAATAGGCGCTTACACTGCAGCAATGAACGGTGTCGATGCCATTATATTTACAGGTGGTGTTGGTGAAAATCAAGTTCAGACACGAACATATGTAGCCAACCACCTCACTTATCTTGGTGCTGAATATGATAAAGAAAAAATAGCTATCTGTGGCGAAGAAATCGTCTTTTCTACATCATCGTCACACATAAAAATGGCAGTGATACCAACCGACGAAGAATGGATGATAGCACTTGACACCGAACGACTCACAGCAAAAGACTAACTTCGAACCTCGTAGCACACAAAATAAACTCAAAAGAACGGCGAAAGAAATCGGATAAAAGACGTAACTTTGCAGATTGAAAAAACGACAAAACAAACAAACTCAAACACAATAAAAACAATGAATTACAAAGTAATGACTGCTGCTGAGGCTGCAGCCTTCGTCAACAATGGCGACATCGTGGCATTTAGCGGTTTCACTCCTGCAGGATGCCCAAAAGAAGTGCCTACAGCCATCGCTGCTAAAGCAGAAGCAGAACACGCTGCTGGTCGTGAATTCAAAATCGGAATGTACACCGGCGCAAGCACAGGCGACTCACTCGATGGAGCACTCGCACGTGCCAATGCCATCCTCTTCCGCACCCCTTATCAATCAAACAAAGACCTTCGCACACGTCTCAATGCACAAGAAGCACACTACTTCGACATGCACCTTTCACACCTTGCACAAGAATTGCGTTATGGTTTCATGCCAAAGCCAAAATTTGTGATTGTTGAAGCATGCGATGTAACCGATGACGGCGAAATCGTTCCTACATCAGGTGTTGGTATCCTTCCAACTGCTTGTCGTTTGGCCGACTACATTATTGTAGAACTCAATGCAGCTCACCCAAAAGAACTACGTGGAATGCACGACTGCTACGAGCCACTCGACCCACCTTGCCGCGAAGCCATCCCAGTATACAAACCATCAGATCGTTGCGGACAACCATTTGTTAAAGTTGACCCAAAGAAAATTATCGGCGTAGTTAACACCAACCGTCCAAACGAAGTAGGTAAATTCTCACCTGTTGACGATGTCACAAAACGTATTGGCGAAAACGTAGCTAACTTCTTGGCTGCAGAAATCAAAGCCGGCCGCATTCCAGCCTCATTCCTTCCTATCCAATCGGGTGTAGGCAACATTGCAAACGCAGTGCTTGGCTCACTTGGCGAAAACCCAGACATTCCACCATTCGAAATGTACACCGAGGTAATTCAAGATGCCGTAATCGGTTTGATGAAAGAAGGTGCATGTAAATTTGCTTCTGGTTGCTCACTCACAGTGTCACAACCTGTTTTGGAAGACATCTACAACAACCTTGACTTCTTTAAACAACGCATCGTGTTACGTCCACAAGAAATCTCTAACAACCCTGAAGTAGCTCGTCGTCTTGGTCTCATCACTATCAACACAGCTCTCGAAGCAGATATCTTTGGTAACGTTAACTCAACACACGTAGTCGGCACAAAGATGATGAATGGTATCGGTGGTTCAT
Organism: Bacteroidales bacterium; assembly: GCA_030523485.1. Lineage (GTDB taxonomy): Bacteria > Bacteroidota > Bacteroidia > Bacteroidales > Paludibacteraceae > HGM05398. Next base: position 3,227 of record JAUNIJ010000080.1, on the reverse strand, counting down.
GCGACTTCACTCGCAACGCCTATATTTCAATCTTCACCACTCCAAGCACGGCAAAAGGCGGTGCAATCTCAGCTATCGTGCCTTACGTATCACACGTTGACCAATCAGAACACAGCGTAAAAGTACTCATCACCGAACATGGTGTGGCTGACCTCCGTGGCAAATCGCCAATACAACGTGCACACTGCATCATTGATAATTGCGTTGATCCAGAATATCGTCCTTTGCTCCGCAAATACCTCGAAGGTGCACCAACAATGCACACACCACTCAACATCGACACATGTTTCAACATGCACAAAGCATTTAATGCCTGTGGCGACATGCGCAAAGCAGAATTCTAAACAAACGAAATTTGAAAATAAAACGATAGCCTCTCCAAATAAAGGAGGGGCTATTTTTATATATGACCTAAAAGAATAACACAGGACATCGTCAAGAATTAGCGAATTATACAACAGCAACAACTCGCTTTTACAAAGAACTCCCTCTCGTTTTTTGAGAGAATTCTCCATTTTCGACCAAAAACGGAAATTTACCAACCAAACCAAAAGTTACACCGACAAACACCGAAAACAAAACGACAGAAATCGCAATAACTACATCATTATGAGCAACTAAAGAAGAAAAATATCCACAAAAAAAATTGTTATTAGAAAACTTTTTCATACCTTTGCTTGCACAAATAGTCAACAAAAACGCCAAAACACATGTTAAACAACATAACAATAAAACTTACAATGAAAAACAAGACCATTCTTTGCATGGTGACTGTGGTAGCGTTACTGCTTCTAACAACCACCTATGCACAGGCTCAGACAGGCAATGGTGGCAACGTCTACATCACACACATCGATGGTAGCAACAGTCTCTACAGTCTCACGCCACAAGGAAGTATTACTTTTGAAGGTGATAGTGTGATGTTAATCAATACCAATGGCTCCTCAACTAACGTGCGCGAAGCCATCGGACAAATAGCAAAAGTCACCTTTGACAAGACATCAACCTCGCTACCAGAAGTAACTGAAAGCGGGCTCTTCCTCTATCCAAACCCAGTGGACGAAACCCTACACATTATGGGACTTCAAGGCCACAACACCTACACAATCTATGCAACTGACGGCCGCCAACTAATGCAAGGCACACTGAACGACGGCACAATAAACGTGTTGCAACTACGTAGCGGCCTCTACCTCATACGCATTGGCAACGAAACAATTAAATTCAGTAAACGATGATGAAACGCATACTCTATACCCTCACACTCGTTGTGCTAGCTCTCGTAAGCACAAATGCACAGACACTCGTAAAGCTGTATGGTGCAGGCTACGAAAACTACAGTGCCCCAGTGACCAATATCGACACCATTATGTTGCCAGGTGCCACTGTTGACATTCACCAATCGAATCCGACAAACGTCTTCTCGTTCCGACTCAACGACATCGACAGTATGAAATTCGTAACAGCTACTTCCAACGACATCTACATCACTTGGAATGGTAGCACTGTAAACGTTATCAACCCAATGTCGGCTAATGGTGTAGCCATCACCACCACTGGAGGCAACGTCAACGTGGTAACAACAGCCAACACAACAGGCATTAACTACCACCTTGCCGGCAACACAACAAACGGTTCGTTTGCCATCAATAGCGACAAAAAATTCAACGTATTTCTCGAAGGCGTTTCCATCACTTCTACGACCGACGCAGCCTTCAGTTCTAGCACAGGTAAAGGTGTAACCGTATATCTTGCAGGTGGCACCACCAACACATTTATCGACAATGCCAGTTCAACAGCAAAAGCCGCATTCTATGCAAAAGGCAATATCGCATTCTACGGCACAGGAACGCTTAGTGTAACAGGCAATGCAAAACACGCTATCCGTAGCGACGAAGACATCGAAATCAACAACGGACGCATCGAAGTGCCGTCGTCAGCTTCCGATGCATTCCATGCTGACTTTTTCGTAATCAATGGTGGTGAAATAATAACCACCAATACTGAAGGCGACGGCTTCGACGCTGATGGTGGATACATCGAAATCAACGGCGGCAGCATCAACATCAGCTCATCAACCGACGACATCAAAGGATTGAAAGCTGACAGCCTCATACATATCACAGGTGGTTATGTGCTCATCACCCTTAGTGGAAACCAATCAAAAGCCATTAAAACGACACAAGATATGATTGTTGACGGAGGCTATCTCACCTTCAACATCAGTGGCAATGCAGTACTTGAAGCTCTTGGCAACGGCTACGATCCTTCGTATGCTACAGCCATCAAGACAGAAGGAACTTTCACGATGAACAATGGTTCTATCACCATGACACTCTCCGGTAGCGGAACCAAAGGCATCAGTACCGACGGCGATCTCACCGTAAACAACGGCAACATCACCATTACTAATTCTGGCTCAGGCACCACCTACACCGACAGCCTCGGCAGCACCGACTCTTACACATCAGCATGTTTGAAATCCGACGGCAATATCACACTACTTCGCGGTGCCATCAACTGCACAGCAACAGGCATCGGTGGTAAAGCCATCTGCACCGACGGCACAATGACACTCGGCATGCTTGGCGATGCCGACAACGCGCTTATCATCAACGCACAAACCACAGGCGAACGATTCTATGTAACAGGCACTACCTCAGGAGGAGGTGGTTGGGGAGGACCTGGTGGTAGTGGCGACAACACCGACTACGCCAACCCCAAAGCACTCAAAGCACTTCACAATCTTATTATCAATGGTGGCACGATTACCGTAAACTGCTCGCAAACCAACGAAGGTGGCGAATGTATCGAAAGTAAAGATTCGCTTATTATCAATGGTGGTGTAGTCGACACATACTCCAATGGCGATGACGCAATCAATGCAGCCAATGCCATTATTATGAATGGTGGACGTGTTTACGCACACTCAAACAGCAACGACGGCATCGACTCAAACGGCTCTATCGACATCAACGGAGGTTTGATTATTGGTGACGGAGCACGTCAACCAGAAACGGGTATCGACTGCGACAACAACCGTTTCTCGGTAACTGGTGGCACTATGATTGCCGCTGGCGGTAGCAACAGCACAGTAAATGCAGGCACACAACATGTGCTATCATGCTCACTTGCTTCTGGTTCTACCATCTGTGTGAAAGACGCAAGCAACAACGTGCTACTCATCTATCAAGCACCTACCCTCAACTCAACAGGTGGTGGTGGTG
>JAUNIJ010000079.1 GCA_030523485.1 Bacteroidales bacterium | reverse complement strand
AAATAGATGCACAAACACTGAAACAAGAAAAACGACATGGCATCACCTTTGGTCTATTCACCTGCTTGATTCCTCTACTACTCGGAACACTCGTCAATCACTACATCTTAAACTTCTCTCCGCTCACTTCTATTCTACTAGCAACCACCTACTCTGCTCACACCCTGATGTCCTACCCTATTGTAAGTAAAATGGGCATCACGAACACACGAAGTAGCGCTATTGTTGTAGCTGGCACAGTGGTAACAGTCACTATTTCATTGCTATTGTTAGCACTCACAACCTCGCTTGCCAGTGGTGGTGTCGATTGGAGCATGATTCTACGTCTTTGCCTCGGCATACCCATCAGCATCGTTATCATTTGCTGGCTATTTCCAATCATGATACGTCATTTCTTGCGACGTTTCAACAGCACTGTCACACAATATCTATTTGTATTATGGTTGATGTTAGTGGCTGCAATACTCGTCACATTGTCAGGTTTGGAAGGCGTATTAGGTGCATTCTTTGCTGGTCTCGTCATCGGACGTTTCGTCCCCATAGAATCACCGTTGATGAATCGTATCAAATTCGTCGGTAACGCGCTCTTCATCCCGTTTTTCCTTATCGGCATTGGAATGCAAGTAGATATGATGGCATTCTTCTCATCAACTCACTGTAGTATCTTAGCATTAGTTATGACACTTACGGCACTATCGACAAAATGGCTTAGTGCATGGGCTACAGGACGCATGTTTCATTTCAACAAAGACGAACGCAACTTATGTTTCGGATTAACTTCGGGCAAAGCATCAGCCACGTTGGCTGTTATTATGATTGGCTATGGGTTAAATCTTTGGGATTACTCCGTTATCAATGCCGTGGTTGTTATGGTCATTATTGTTTGCACCGTTAGCTCTATTGTCACAGAACGAAGCGCAAGAAACATAGCCCATCAAATGGCTCTACAAAAGAACATCACCGAACAAAACAGCATAAACAATGTCAAAGTAATGGTGCCTGTATCAAACAGCGACACACTGCATGGACTATTGGAATTAGCGTTGGGGCTAAAGACAAAAAGTTTGTACGCCTTACAAGTAGTTCGCGAAAACACTCCAGAGACACAACTTAGAGCAACTACAATTATGTCGCAAGCACACCAATACATATCGCAACACAACGCTAATCTCACAGCATTATTTCGTAACGATGCATCGGCAGCCAATGGCATTGTGGAAGCGGTGCGCAGTGAAGGCATCACTGAGCTTTGTCTCGGTATTCACCAAAAGAGCGGTTTTGCTGATTCGTTATGGGGCGGTGTTTTACGGCAAGTAGAACAAGAATGCAACTGTGCTATGTGGGTTTACAAAAGCACGAAACCACTCACAGAGATAACAAGCATTGTGGTAGCTGTCACACCCAAAGCAGAACGTGAAACGGGCTTCTTGGCATGGTTGGATAGAACACGTTGTCTCGCCTCGAAATACAACATAGCAATCAAATTCTTAGCTAACGAAGACGCCATCGACACCATACGACAGATACCAACAACATGTACAGAATATTTTGAAGCGTGCAACATCTGGCATAATTTTGCGAATATAGCGTCAACACTCAACAATAACGACTTATTTATCACAGTAACAGCCCGTGAGAATACATTATCATACGTTCCTACTCAACGCGACCTGCCCAAACTACTTCATAATGCATTCCAAAATAACAGTTGGATAGTTCTTTATCCTGCACAATAATCAACCATCAATGACGATAGACATCACGACAACATTACCATTTACCGTCGATCTTCTTACATTCTACGGCGTCAACAATCAAAACTTTATCACCTTACGCGACATCTATCCTTCAGTACGATTGATGGCGAGAGGATACACGATTAAAATATCAGGCGAAGAAGACACGGCAAAACTTGTTAATGACAAGATACAACAACTTGCTACGTTGTGCATCGAACGAGGCGAACTGACACCCGAACAAATAGCTCTTGTGTGCGGTGGAGAAACCGTTCCAGCAGCGCCAACCACAGAAGCAGCAATGTATGCACATGGCGGAAAGCCCATCACGCCACGACACCAGGCACAACAAGATATGACTACACTGAGTCAATCGTGTGATCTGCTTTTTGCGGAAGGACCAGCAGGAACAGGAAAAACATTCTGGGCAGTGGCTTTGGCAGTAAAAGCACTGAAGAACAAAGAAATTAGACGTATTGTACTGTGCCGCCCAGCGGTAGAGGCAGGAGAAAAACTTGGATTCCTTCCTGGAGACATGAAAGAAAAAATCGATCCTTATCTACAACCACTGTATGATGCTCTATCCACATTGTTACCACCAACAAAACTGCATGAATATCTTGAAAATGGAATCATTGAAATAGCACCACTCGCTTTTATGCGTGGGCGAACACTTCGCGATTGTTTTGTTGTGGTCGATGAAGCACAAAACACTACTGTATCGCAAATGAAAATGGTGCTTACTCGTCTTGGAGAAGGGGGCAAAATGATTGTAACCGGCGATATGAGCCAGCTAGACCTTCCTAATGGTGTGACATCAGGACTTGGTGATGCCATTCATCGTTTACGCAATATCGATGGTATTGGAGTGGTTGAAACTAACGAGCAACAAGTTGTTCGACACCCTTTAGTACGCAAAATTATTAAAGCCTACAAGAAAAAAATCAACACTGAAACAAACAATAATTAAGCAATGAAAAAAGCACTACTGTTCACATTTTTATTAGTTTGCTTTACCTGCTGCAAACGCATTCCGCCAACTCCTGACCCCGAGCCTGAAGTTGTAAATCCAGGAGAAAAACTTGAAAACGTGGTTGGCGTATATGTGCTCAATGAAAGTAATATGGGCAACAACAAAGCAACACTCGACTACTACGACTACGAAACAGGAGAATACTACACAAACATTTTCTTAGTGCGTAACCCACAAATGACCAAAGACCTTGGCGACGTAGGCAACGACCTACAAATTTATGGTAGCAAGATGTATGCTGTAATCAACTGCTCAAATGTTATAGAGGTAATGAATGCAGAAAATGCTACTCATGAAGGAGAGATTAATATTCCAAACTGCCGTTACATCGTGTTCAACGAGGGATTTGCCTACGTTAGTTCTTATGCTGGACCAGTAGAAATGGATCCTAACGCACGCAGAGGTTACGTGGCAAAAATCGACACCGCAACGCTACAAATTGTCGACACCGTGCTCGTAGGTTATCAACCAGAACAAATGGTTGTTACCAACGGAAAACTTTATGTTGCGAACTCTGGTGGTTATATGGCACCTAACTATGATAACCGTGTCAGTGTCATTAATCTCGCTACATTTACAGTTGAAAAAGAAATTACTGTAGCACCGAATCTACACCGCATGTCAATAGACAACCGTGGACATATTTTTGTCTCTTCACGAGGCAATTATAACGATGTGTCGGCAAAGCTTTTTGTTGTAGACAGTAGTACCGACCAAAAGATAGACTCTTTCAATATGTCCATCGGAGATATGACCATTGTCGGCGACACCCTTTATGCTATAGCAAACGACTATTTTACAGGTACAAATAGTTACTCAATGATTGATTTGTCAACAATGAACATCATTGCAAACGGATTCATCACTGATGGAACAGAATCACAAATTTCTGTCCCATATGGTCTTGCCGTTAATCCTGATAATGGTGATATATTTGTCACCGACGCAAAAACCTATGTTGTGCCTGGTGTTGTCTATTGTTTCAATAAAAACGGTAAACTCAAGTTTTCCATTATTGCAGGTGAAATACCAGCACATTTCGCTTTCTTGAAAAAGGAAACGAAACAATAGACCAAGAGTTTTTTTACGCAAGCACTCAAAAAAAATCGGTTTTTCCTTAAGTCAGAAAAACCGATTTTCTTTTTATTTGCATCTAATCAACATATTCGAACTATAAAAGTTCGCGGCGTTGAATTGTCTGTGTGCGATCAGGTCCAACAGAAACAACCGCAACCTCTACACCTGTCAACTCCTCAATTTTACAGAGATAGTTTTGTGCCGCTACTGGCAATTCATCGTAGGAGCGGACATTGGTGATATCTTCCTTCCAACCATCCATTTCAATGTAATGTGGTTTGCAACGTTGATAATCACTAAGGGTAGCAGGCACATAATCAATCAATTTACCATCAAGTTCATAAGCATCGCATATCTTAATGGTTTCCAAACCACTCAACACATCAAACAGCATAACACTAAGAAAATCGATACCACTCACCATACATGCATGTCGCAAAGCTACAGTGTCGAGATAACCAACTCGACGTGGACGTCCGGTAACGGTGCCGAATTCATGTCCACGTTCACGTATTTGATCTGCTAATGGTCCATCAATTTCTGTTGGGAATGGACCAGCACCAACACGGGTTGTATAGGCTTTACAAATACCAAGTGCATGATCGATATATTTCGGAGCAATACCTGTGCACAATGGCACACTGGCTGCTGTTGGACTACTTGATGTTACGAATGGGAATGTGCCATGTTCAATACACAACATAACACCTTGCGCACCTTCAAAAAGTATTTTTGAGCCCTTTTTCACTTCTTCGTTCAACAGACGTGCAGTGTCGCAGATATAAGGACGAAGACGTTCACCATAAGACAAATACTCTTTGTAGAGTGCGTCAAAATCCATTTCTGCCTTGCCTAAACTACGTAACTCAAGATTTTTCTGAAGTAATGCATCGTGTAGACGTTCTGCAAAGTAATCGGGGTCGATGAGGTCGCCCATGCGAATACCTACCCTGCTATATTTATCTGCATAAGCCGGACCAATACCTTTTTTTGTCGTACCTATTTGTTTACCACCCTTTAATGCCTCGTATGCACCATCTAATTCCATGTGATATGGCATGATGACTGTGGCTCTGTTTGATATATGAAGTTGGTAATTGGTAATTCCGCGACTTTCTAATTTCTCTAATTCTTCAATAGCAGCTTTAGGATTAATAACCATGCCATTGGCCATTACATTTTTAATGGTTGGGGTGAAAATGCCAGAAGGTATAGATTGTAGGGCAAATTTTTGACCATCAAAAGTGATGGTGTGTCCTGCATTATTTCCTCCTTGGTAACGCACGACAACATTGGCACGCTGTGCCAAGAAATCGGTCATTTTACCTTTGCCTTCGTCGCCCCATTGAACGCCGACAATTACTAGTCTTTCCATTATATTGAGTATAAAGTATTTGTTGTTGTTATGTTTATTCTATGAAGAGTATTATATTGGGTTTATTCCCATTCGATAGTTGCTGGTGGTTTTGAAGTGATATCATAGATAATACGATTTACACCTTTCACCTCATTGACGATACGACGACTGATAACATCGAGCACGTCATAAGGAATGCGCGCCCAATCGGCAGTCATGCCATCAATACTGGTTACGGCACGTATGCCAAGAGCATAGTCGTAGGTGCGTTCATCGCCCATTACACCAACACTTTGGATATTTGTAAGCACGGTAAAATATTGCCATATTTCACGATCCAAACCAGCCTTTGCTATCTCTTCTCTAAGTATGGCGTCGCTTTCACGCACAATATGGAGTTTAGATTCTGTGATATCGCCTATAATACGAATAGCAAGACCTGGTCCTGGGAATGGTTGACGCCAAACAATTTCACGTGGTATTCCCAATGCTTCGCCAAGTGCACGCGCCTCATCTTTGAAGAGAACATTTAATGGTTCAACGAGTTTGAACTTCATATCTTTTGGCAATCCACCTACATTGTGATGACTTTTTATCGTTTGTGCTGTTTTCGTACCGCTTTCAATAACATCGGTGTAGAGTGTTCCTTGTGCCAAGAAATCGAAATCGCCCAATTTCTTCGATTCTTCATCGAAGCAATAGACAAATTCGTTACCTATGATTTTACGTTTCTTTTCTGGTTCCGTCACTCCTGTCAATTTCGAAAGGAAACGGTCTTTTGCATCAATACGCACAACATTAATACCAAAAAGGTCAGCGCAAGTTTTCATCACTTGGTCACCCTCGTTTTTGCGTAACATGCCGTGGTCGATAAACATACAAGTTAATTGTTTACCAATGGCTTTATGAATTAAGACTGCTACGACAGTAGAATCGACACCGCCAGACAGTCCACAAAGCACGCGGCGGTCGCCCACTTGTGCACGTATTTTTTCTATCTGCATATCGATGTACGATTCCATTGTCCAGTTTTTTTCGGCATGGCAAATCTCAAACACAAAGTTAGCGATGATTTGATTGCCATAAACACTGTGACGAACTTCTGGATGAAACTGTACGAGATAAAGTTGACGTTGTTTATTATAGACTGCAGCGGGTAAATTGTTTGCACTTTGCGCTGCAAGAACAAATCCCTCTGGTAGTTTGCCTACGCTGTCGCCATGCGACATCCATACATCTTGTTCTTTTGGTAGGTTTTTGAAAAGCGGACAGTCGTCGTTGACACGAATAGCCATCTTGCCATATTCTTTTGTTGTACCACGTTCAATAACGCCACCAAAATGGTTACATGTCAACTGCATACCATAGCAGATACCAAATATTGGTAATCCAAGGTTAAAGATTTCTGGATCGCAGTGGAAAGCGTCTGCTTCATACACGCTTTTAGGACCTCCGCTAAACACAATGCCTTTTACATTTGGTATGGCACGAATCTCTGCGGCAGTAAGTGTGTGTGGACGTAACTCACTAAACACACCCATTTCACGGATGCGTCTTGCTATTAGTTGGTTATACTGACTTCCAAAGTCGAGTACAAGTATTTTATCGTAATTCATGTATGTTGTTATGCTGAATAAATGTCTTGAATTTATTTTTCGCCCATTGGTGTTTCACAATAGATACAACGGCAACTTCCGTTGGATTCTTTATAATAAAGATGTTCAACAGGTTCTTCTAAAGTGATGCAGCGAGCATGAGCACACGATGGTCCAACAACACACTGTGTTTGAGCATTTGCTGTTGATTCCTTACCTTGTTCTTTCCAACGGAGTAAAGTATAAATAAGTGCCATGCGCACAAATTTACCATTTTCTACTTGACGGAAATAAGCAGCACGAGGGTCTTTATCTACACCATAAGTTATCTCGTTAACACGAGGAAGTGGATGAAGCACAATCATATCTTTTTTTCCAAGTGCCATTTTCGCTTCGTCAAGAATAAAGCTGTCTTTAAGACGTTCGTATTGTGCCAAGTCTTCGAATCGTTCCTTTTGTACACGTGTCATGTAAAGCACATCTAGTTTAGGCATTGCTTCTTCCAATGTCGACACTTCTTCATACGACAAACCGTTTTTGTCGCACACATCTTTCTTAATATAGTCAGGCAGTTTTAACTCTTCAGGTGCAATAAGCACAAAACGTACACCTTCATATCTACCAAGTGCTTTAATAAGAGAGTGCACTGTACGGCCGTATTTCAAATCACCGCACAAACCTACAGTAAGATGGTCAAAACGATGTTTTTCACGACGTATTGTCAGTAAATCAGTCATCGTTTGCGTTGGATGACTATGTCCACCGTCACCAGCATTAATAACTGGTATTGTTGCATATTGTGTTGCAACTAATGGTGCACCTTCTTTAGGATGACGCATGGCAATGATATCAGCAAATTGACTGATTACTCTAACGGTGTCAGCCACAGTTTCTCCTTTCGACACTGAGCTGCTGTTAGCATCCGAGAAACCGAGAACATTACCACCCAGTTCCATCATTGCAGCAGTGAAGCTTAAACGTGTACGAGTGCTTGGCTCATAAAATAAAGTAGCGAGTTTTTTGCCTTTACACACTTCGCTATATTTTTCTCTGTGGGCTATGATATCGAGAGCGAGATTCATTATCTCATCAATTTCCGCCACAGTAAGATCTGTCGGGTCTAAGAGGTTGCGCATACTATTGAACAATTAAATTTATGCTCTGCAAAGTTACGAAAAAAACTATGGAAATGCTTCCTTTACTTATTCTTTTTAGCCACACGCCCTACGACTATTTTATAGTCATAGGATTGTCGTCCTTCTGCACGAAAATCAGTATGATAACGTTCTAAAACATCGTGAAAAACAGCATCGTACTGTGGAATAAACAAATCGTTACCACGTTCCAACTCTGTAATAATGGCTTGAGCCATTGGTTTTATTAGGTCAAGGTTGGTTGGCTCACCATAAAAACTCGTCCCTTTTAACAAACCTGGACTAACATTTAAAATCCGATTCTTACTCCCAGTTTTTTCAAGTTCTACGTTGACACTCTCTATAAATATTTTTAGAGCTGCTTTTGTGGCTGCATACACGCTAAAAAATGGCGACGACATAAAACCAGCAATGCTAACCATCACGCCACAATAGAATTGTTTCTCTTGCGATGTCAAACAAGGAAAAAACCGTTTGATGACACGAATGGCAGCAAGGGTGTTGACGTTGAAACTATCGATGATATAATCTTCGTCTAAATCTGCAAACAAGGCTAATTTACCAAAACCAGCAGTGTAAAACAACGTATCAACAACACCAATAAATTGGTCAAAAAAAGAGAAATCAGCGTTAGATAAATCACATTGGTAACACTTAAATTTCGGGTGTAAGTAACTATTATTTATCTGTTGTTTATCGACAATGTGAACAGTTTTCACATCAGACCTACATGCCATTTCTAATGCAATGCTCAACCCTATTCCGTTAGCACCACCTATGATTAATGCTTCTTTCATACCTATTTCTTAGATTTCAATCACATTCTGACGCTTTAGAAAACGTTGCATGATATCAGCCATAAAAATCGATTCACTGCGATGAAGACGTGACGAAGAAAAACGATGGTTGACAATACAAGAGATAAATTCTTGAAATTAATAACGTAAACCAGCACCATCTCATTTGTAAAATAACTTCTTATTTTCGTTTTGATTCTCGTAACGAAGTTCGAAAAAATCGGTTTTC
>JAUNIJ010000078.1 GCA_030523485.1 Bacteroidales bacterium | reverse complement strand
TGTGGAGAGTTTCAGTTTCGTGAGCGCTGAAATAAATTTCATTTTGGGAGTTACGAAAGTTTGCGTGCTGAAAAAAATTGTTGTGGGGTGTGATGGGGTGGTTGTTGTTGATGTGATTTTTGCGATGTGTGTGACGACATTGTCATTGAAGAAAAAAAATAACGGAGTGGTGCGTTCTCGGCATCACTCCGTTGTTTTTTTGTTATTGTTGTAGCTTACTTTTTCAAAGCCGCAATGTTTTCTTTCAACGTTGCAATCTTTGTCTCAGCGTCCGAACGCTTCTTTTGTTCCAATGCTACGACTTCAGGTTTGGCGTTTGCCATAAACTTCTCGTTACCAAGTTTTTTCATTACGCCAACCAAGAATCCTTCCAGGTGTTTTAATTCTGCTTCCATCTTAGCTATTTCCTCGTCGGCATTCACCAAACCAGTCATTGGAATGGCGTATTGTGTGGTGCCGATAAGAAATGATATGGCGCCAGAAGCGGCTTCTGTTACTACGTTCATGGCGCTGATGTTGGCGAGTTTTACCACCACGCTGTCGAATCGATTGGTGCGTGTGCCCACCACTTGCAGTTCCAATGGTTCTTTTGGCGATAGGTTCTTCTTAGCTCTGGTAGCACGTATGTTGGTAATGAGTTCGGCTGCGTGCTCGAATTCGTCAATCAGTGTTTTGTCAAAAGGTTTTAGTTCTGGTTGACGAGCCACCATGATGCTCTCACCGTCTTGACGAGGGGTGAGTGCTTGCCATAATTCTTCGGTAATGAACGGCATAAATGGATGCAGTGTGCGGAGCAGAGCGTCGAAAAAGTCGAGGGTGGTGTTGTAGGTTATTACATCGATAGGACTACCATATGCAGGTTTTATCATTTCGAGGTACCATGCCGAGAAGTTGTCCCAAAACAGTTTGTAGACAGCTAAAAGTGCTTCACTCAAACGGTATTTTGAGAAGAGGTCGTCGATTTCAGCCAGAGTTTGTTGTAGTTTGGCCTCAAACCACTGAATGGCTACTTTCGATGTTTCTGGTTGTGTGGCTGTTTCCGACACTTCCCAACCTTTTATCAATCGGAAGGCGTTCCAAATCTTATTGTTGAAGTTGCGACCTTGTTCGCAAAGGCTTTCGTCGAATAAGATGTCGTTGCCTGCTGGCGCAGAGAGCATCATACCCATACGCACGCCGTCGGCACCGAATTGGTCGATGAGCAACAGAGGGTCGGGCGAGTTGCCAAGTTGTTTCGACATCTTGCGTCCTAATTTGTCGCGTACGATGCCAGTGAAGTAAACGTGATTAAAGGGTCGTTCGCCTTTGTATTCGTAACCAGCCATAATCATGCGTGCTACCCAGAAGAAAATGATGTCGGGACCTGTTACCAAGTCGGCAGTAGGGTAGTAGTAGTTGATTTCGTTGTTGTCGGGGTTGTTGATGCCGTCGAAGAGCGAGATTGGCCACAACCACGAGCTGAACCAAGTGTCGAGGCAGTCGTCGTCTTGTCGAAGACTGTCGACGGTGAGTGTCTTATCGCCAGTTTTTTCGATGGCAAGTTTCAGTGCTTCGTCGATGTTTTCGGCTACTACGTATCCTCCTTGTGGTAAGTAGTAGGCTGGTATGCGGTGACCCCACCATAGTTGTCGGCTGACGCACCAGTCTTTAATGTTTTCCAACCAATGGCGATAGGTGTTTTTGTATTTGGCGGGGTAGAATTGGATCTCGTCGGTCATGACGGGGTCGAGGGCTATCTCTGCCATGTGTTCCATCTTGAGGAACCATTGCATCGATAGTTTTGGCTCAATAGGCACGTTGGTGCGTTCGGAATAACCAACGTTGTTAGTATATGGTTCTACCTTTTCTAATAGATTTGCAGCTTCGAGATCTTTCTCGATTTGTTTGCGCACTGCGAAACGGTCCATACCAACATACATGCCAGCGGCTTCGCTGATGGTGCCATCGGGGTTGAATATGTCGATGCTTTGTAGGTTGTGTTTCTCGCCAAGCATGTAGTCGTTGACGTCGTGTGCAGGTGTTACTTTCAAACAGCCTGTGCCGAACTCGATGTCGACATATTCGTCTTCGATGACAGGAATAGAGCGGCCGACTAAAGGTACGATGACACGTTTACCTTTTAAATGGGTATTTTTCGGGTCGTTAGGGTTGATGCACATTGCTGTGTCGCCCATGATGGTTTCTGGACGTGTGGTGGCAACGATAGCGTAGCCATCTTCGCCTTCGATTTTATATCTAAGGTAATAGAGTTTGCCTTGGTTTTCTTTGAATACGACTTCTTCGTCCGATAGCGCTGTTAATGCTTTCGGATCCCAGTTTACCATGCGTACGCCACGATAGATAAGTCCTTTGTTGTAGAGGTCGCAAAAGACTTTGATGACGCCTTTTGAACGGATGTCGTCCATGGTGAATGCGGTGCGGTCCCAGTCGCATGATGCGCCAAGTTTTCTCAGTTGTTTCAAGATGATGCCACCATGTTCTTCGGTCCAATCCCATACATGTTTTAGGAATTCCTCGCGTGTAAGATCGGTTTTCTTGATGCCGCGTTCAGCTAGGCGGTTTACTACTTTTGCTTCTGTGGCAATGGAGGCGTGGTCGGTACCAGGTACCCAACAAGCGTTTTTGCCTTGCATTCTTGCGCGGCGTACTAAGATGTCCTGGATGGTGTTGTTGAGCATGTGACCCATGTGTAGCACGCCTGTTACATTGGGTGGTGGTATGACGATGGTGTACGGCTCGCGGTTGTCGGGTTCGGAGTGAAAGAGTTTATGATCTAACCAATACTGATACCATTTCGATTCGACATCAGCAGGGTTGTATTTGTTGGCTAATTCCATGTTACTGTTGTTTGGTTGTTGTCTGCAATGGTGTTGAGTGTTGTTTGTTACTCTATTTCCATGATTCCGGTGAATACTTCAATGGCTTCGCCACGCATTGTAACGTTGTCGTCGCTGTGGTAGGTGATAAAGAGTGAACCGCCTAATAGTTCTACTGTGATTTCGGTGTCGCGGTTAGCTATGCCATTTTTAACGGCTGCTACTACGGCAGCACAAGCACCCGTGCCACATGCGAGGGTTTCGCCAGAGCCGCGTTCCCAGACGCGCATTCTAAAGTGTGTGCTGTCGATGATGTTGATAAATTCTGTGTTTACACGTTCTGGGAATAGCTTATTGCATTCGAGGTTTGGTCCGATAGTGTTGAGGTCGAGGTTTCTAATGTCGTCGTCGAGGAATGTTACGATGTGTGGGTTTCCCATTGATACGGCAGTGAAGTTGTACTGTGTGCCGTTGGATGTAGCTATTGGTTGGTCGATGAATTCATCGGCTTTTATGTTCATAGGCAGTTTAGCCGTGTTGAATGATGGCTTACCCATTTGCACTGATACACTTTGTACTTTGCCGTCGCGCACTTTGAGGTTGAGTACTTTGATGCCTGATTCGGTGTCGATGAGCATCATCTCGGTGCGATGAATCATGATATGTTCGTAGGTGTATTTGGCTACGCATCGCAATGCGTTGCCACACATTTGTCCTTCGGAACCGTCGGCGTTGAACATTTTCATGCGGCAGTGAGCTACGTCGGAAGGAAGAATGACTACGACACCATCGGCACCAATGCCTTTATGTCGTTCGGAATAGCGTTTTGCAAAAGCTGGTATGTCGGCAGGTATGCGGTTGGTAATACCATCGATGTAGATGTAGTCGTTACCGGCACCGTGCATTTTGGTGAATCGTATTGTTTGCATAGTAGATTGTTTTATGTGATATGAAAAAGACCTCTATTCGCCGAGAGCGGTTAGAGGTCTGTATGTTTGTTTTAGATATTTTTTCGGCGGTGTGTTTTAGTCTTCGTCCTCTTCTGCCATGTTGTGGAATACGTTTTGAACGTCTTCATCTTCTTCGATTTTCTCGATGAGTTTGTTGACGCTCTCACGTTGTTCTGGCGTGAGGTGTTTTACGTCGTTTGGAATGCGCACGAATTCGCTGCTTGTGATTTCGAAGCCATTTTCTTCTAGGTATTTTTGAATGGCTGAATTTTGTGCGAAGTCGCCATAGATAATGATTTCTTCTTCGTCTTCGATGAGTTCTTCTACACCAAAGTCAATGAGTTCTAACTCGAGCTCTTCTAGTTCAAGATCGGCTTTTTTGTTGACGTGGAAGATACATTTATGTTCAAAAAGGAATTCCAGGCTGCCTGTAGTGCCTAAGGTTCCGCCATGTTTGTTGAAGTAACTGCGCACGTTAGCAACAGTGCGTGTGGTGTTGTCGGTGGCTGTTTCTACGAAGATGGCGATGCCGTGAGGACCATATCCTTCATAATTCATTTCTTTGTAGTCGGAAGCGTCTTTATCAAAAGCTTTCTTGATTGCTCGTTCTACATTTTCTTTTGGCATGTTTTCTTTGCGTGCCATTTGCATCAAGACACGAAGACGTGGGTTGTTGTCAGGATCGCCGCCGCCTTGTTTGGCAGCGATGGTGATTTCTTTACCGATTTTCGTGAATGTGCGGGCCATGTTACCCCAACGTTTTAGTTTCCTTGCTTTGCGGAACTCAAAAGCTCTACCCATTGTAGTCTATTTATTTGTTTGTTTTCTATTGATTGTTTTGTTGTTATGCGTTTTCTTGAATAACAGCCGCAAAGGTACGATTTTTTTCGTGTATTCTATATTATAATATCAAAAAACATTGTGATGGGGTTATGGACTTGGGTGGCGTTGAAAAGATGAGGTGTGACGAGTTGGTGTTTCAGCTCGTAGAAAAGTGGTTGATATCGGTAATTCGTTGTATCTTTGCATTGAGAAAATGGCAGAAATATGATGAATGTTCCTGGAGACAATACATATAATATCGTTGTGATTGTAGGCCCAACAGCAACGGGAAAAACAGCTTTCGCAACTCATTTGGCTGCTGCTATCGGTGGTGAAGTAATTAGTGCTGACAGTAGGCAAATTTATCGCGGTATGGATATTGGTACGGGTAAAGATCTCGATGAGTATGTTGTGGATGGTTTGCCTATTCCATATCATTTGATTGATATCAAACCAGCAGGTTATCGCTATAATCTATTTGAGTATTGTCGTGATTTTTATGAGGCTTATGATAGTGTAGTGAAAACGGGTAAAATGCCGATTTTGTGTGGTGGAACGGGTTTGTATGTAGAGTCGGTGTTGAAAGGTTATCGTATGGTGGAAGTGCCTGTGAATGAATCTTTGCGTGAATCGTTAGCAAATAAAAGCATCGAGGAACTGAAGGAAATATTAGAAACTAAGAAAACGTTGCATAATGTGACAGATCTTGAGACGACGAAGCGTGCTATTCGTGCTATTGAAATTGCCGATTATTATGCAAATCATCCAGAGGTGAATGATGAAAAACAGTGCCCAAAACTTCGTCCTTTGGTGTTAGGCGTAGCTTTGGATGTGGAGACACGTCGACAATTAATAACGCGTCGTCTTAAACAGCGTCTAGAAAATGGTATGTTAGACGAGGTAAAAAGATTATTGCAAACCATTCCTCCAGAAAATCTTTTATACTATGGACTTGAGTATAAATATTTGACCCTTTACCTCACTGGGCAAATTACTTACGACGCCATGTTTACTCAGTTGGAAATAGCTATTCATCAGTTTGCAAAGCGACAAATGACATGGTTTCGTGGCATGGAGCGTCGCGGTATAATAATTCAATGGGTTGATTATCACCTCTCTTTATCCGATAAAGTGGAGATGGCAAAAAAAATGTTGAAAAAGTAGGCTGAAAGTTTGGTGGAGTCAGAAAAAGCATGTACTTTTGCACCGCTTTCGGAGATAAATAATCTCTAAAGCAATCTCGGGGCGTAGCACAGTTGGTAGTGTACCTGGTTTGGGACCAGGTGGTCGCAGGTTCGAGTCCTGTCACCCCGACTTTTTTTTGTGTAATGACCCTCGTTTTTGTAAAACGAGAAACAATGGAGAGATGGCGGAGTGGTCGATCGCGGCGGTCTTGAAAACCGTTGTACTTCACGGTACCGGGGGTTCGAATCCCTCTCTCTCCGCTTTTTTTTTGCAAAAAAAATAATAACTCAAACAACAAATCCTATGAAAAAGGGAATTCATCCAGAGAGCTATCGACCCGTAGTATTTAAAGACATGTCGAACGAAGAAGTGTTCATCACTCGTTCTACTGTTGCTACGAAAGAAACCATCGATATTGATGGGGTAACTTATCCTTTGGTAAAACTTGAGATTTCCAGCTCATCTCACCCATTCTACACAGGTAAAACCAAATTGGTTGACACCGCTGGTCGTGTAGATAAGTTTATGAGTCGTTATGGTAATCGCAAACGTACCAAATAATTCTATATAGGTCGATTTGAAACTAAAAGCATCTTTCTAATAAGAAGGATGCTTTTCTTTTTTGTGCGTACCAATATATTTGTTTATCTTTGCATTGACTATTTGTCGAGTATACATAATACATTATTATAAAACAATGCTATGAAGAATCGTGGTATAATTGTGATGATTGTTGCTGTGGTCATGTTGCTACTTGTGGCTCCACTAAAAGCATCAAAAAAGTCGTTGTGCGTGCCTAAAAGCGAAAGACGTCAGGTTAGTTTTGCACACCATTTAAAAATTGATGGCCCCTTTACTGTTGAAATGACAGGTGCTGTAGAACCTGGTGTCGTTTTTATTGAGGGCGACTCTTTGTTTTTGCCGTTTGTCGAAACGGAGGTGTACGACAATACTTTACATATTAAAGTGGCTGACAACAAACCTAAAAAGGTGCAGCAGATGATTCCGGTAAAAATTCGTATCAATTTCGACTGGCTATCGATGAATTTGTCAAGTGGTGTGAGTGCAACTTGTGATGATATGTTGCAAGTTGGTGATATGCAAATCGAACTTACAAAAGGATCTGTGCTAACGACAAATCTGATGTGTGCGACTTTAAAAATTAATTGCTCGTCAAATTCCTCTTTTAGTGGACATTTAGAAACTGATTTCCTTGATTTGTCGATAGAAGACCGTAGTAGTTTTGTGTCAAGTGGTCAATGTCAAAAATTATTGCTGTATTGTTCAAACTACAGTTCGTTCAGCGCTCCGAAATTTATTTGTATACATGCTTATGTGCAGACTTATTCCTACTCTTATGTTGATATCAATTGTGTTGAACATTTGGAAGTCGCTGCCAATAATGGAGCAGTTGTAAATAGTTATAATTCTTATGCTGGCTTGACTTTAACCGGTGAAACGTTGCCTGAATCAGTACGCTTTGTGAAAGAATAGGTTCTTGTCAAAGAAAAATAAAAAAAGAGTTCGTTCCTTTTATATTGGAGCGAACTCTTTTTTTGTGAGATTGCTTTAGCTATTTTATTGTGCTAACAGAGTGGTTGATGCTCGGCTATTTTGCGTTAAGAATGTTGTTGATGGCTTCCTGGCGGTTAGGTGTGTTAAATACCGAACTGCCTGCTACTAATATGTCGGCTCCGATTTTATAAAGTTTGCCCGCGTTATCAGGAGTGACGCCACCGTCTACTTCAATTAGTGTGTGTGAATTGTGGCGGTCAATCATATTACGTAGACGTTCTACTTTGCTATATGTATTTTCAATGAATTTTTGACCTCCAAAACCAGGGTTTACTGACATCAGTAAAACAAGATTGGCTTCATCGATAATATCTTCCAATAATTCTACCGGAGTGTGTGGATTGAGTGTTACGCCAGTTTTCATGCCAGCATCGTGAATGCGTTGAAAACTTCTATGTAAATGTGTGCATGCTTCATAGTGTACGTTCATAAATTCAGCACCTAAAGCTTTTACTTCGTTTACGAACTTATCGGGTTCTACAATCATTAGGTGAACATCGAGAGGTTTGGTAGAAAGTTTCGCTACGTATTTTAATACGGGGAAACCAAATGATATGTTTGGTACGAAAACACCATCCATAATGTCAATGTGGAGATATTGTGCCTGGCTATTGTTGATGTCTTCGATTTCATTTGCCAGATGTCCAAAGTCTGCAGATAGTAGTGATGGTGATATTAGCCTGTTTGTTTCTTTCATTTTTTTTTGCTTTATTTTTTGCTTAAGTAGATAGCTCGTAGCACTGTTTGCTTACAGCATATTAATAAAAAAAGAGCCAACGTATTATTAGATAATACGATGTGCTCTTTTTTACTTTTTAATTCAGTTGGTTGATTTGTTCTGGACTAAGGGCAGAGTGTTGATTTGTTGTTGATTGATAGTTTGCTGCAAACAAAAGTATATTTTGCAGTGTGCTATATTTTGGTGTCAATGTTTGATTCTGCTCTTGTTCTTGGGTAGTTGTTTTCTCCATAGGCAATGTGTTTTGTATTAAAAACGCAAATCATGATTTTTTATTGCCTTGATGGATAAATAACTTCATGACTTAGTAACCTAACTCGATTTCATTGCTGAGGCGATCTGTTTCTGCCATTTTTTTTAGGTTTTGAATAGCGTAGTGCATCCTGCCGAGTGCAGTGTTAATACTTACCGATTGTTTTTCTGCGATTTCTTTAAACGACATGTTTTGGTAATATCGCATAATGACAATGTCGCGTTGATTGTTAGGTAGTTTGTCGATAAGTCGTTCAACACCTTGCAGCGTTTCTTCGTATGACAATGTATCTTGTAGGCTTTGGTCGTAAATTTTTACGTTATTGTCGAATAGGCTGATTTCGCTAGCATCGTTAGATATCGTATTTTCGTTGTCTTCTCGACGATGATAGTCGATAAAGAGATTGTGTGCGATGCGGGTAATCCATCCAAAGAATTTGCCTGTTTCTGTATAGCGATTTTCCTTGATGTTGACAATGACTTTCATAAATGTTTCTTGAAAGATGTCGTCGGTAAGGTGTGTTTGATGAGTAAGGTTGAAGATGTAACCATACAGTTTATCCTTATGGCGCATCAAAAGTATTTCGAATGCTTTGTTGTCGCCATTAGCATAGAGTTTTACCAATTGTTCATCAGGAAGTGTGTTGTAGTTATCCATACTTCTTATAAAATATAGCTATGTAATTGTATCTCTTCTAACAACTTGTTATTGTCTGTTTGTTGTTTAGAATGAGTGTGGAGTAGGGGTCACTACAATAGGCGTGGAATTTGAGATGATTTATTTTGTTTCTTTGTGTTGGCAAAGGTAGCACATTTATTTTTAAAGGAGAAATTTCTCTCTATTTTTTTTTGTAGATGTGTGCTTTTAGGCTTATTCTTGAAGGTGTTGTTCGTCGAATGCTTTGATTTCTCTAAGACAATCTATACATAAACAATTGTCGTAGTGTCGTTTGATGTAATCGAAGTGTATTTTCTCCAATTTTACATAAGTACATTGGCAGGGGATTGAGAGGTCACCATGACGACA
>JAUNIJ010000077.1 GCA_030523485.1 Bacteroidales bacterium | reverse complement strand
CAGCATGAAAAGTTTCGTGCATCCCCACAACAAATTTGTGTCAGCAGAAACCATTTTGTTTCTACTGACACAAATTTCATACTGACACATTTTTTTGTGCCTGCAACAAATTGTTTACCCTATATTTTTATACGAGAAAATTTCGGAGGCTTAACGATTGCTGTTTTATCTTGAACCACCGCCAAAGCCGCCGCCAGAGAATCCGCCACCTCCGCCAAACGATGAGATGCCACCTCCGCCCCAATTGCCCGAGCCATTGGAGTTCATTGCGTTGGCTGTGCGCACTACACTTCGATTAACAGTGTTTGAAATCAAGTGCGACCAATTCAACATGGTAACGACATCAATTTGGTTGAAGTTTTGCTGCTCATACATATCGATGACTTGTGGTTGGAACTGTTTTAATTCCTCTGCCACTTTATCGGCAATGCCAAACAACGATGCGTAGATAAGATAATCGCGCCAAAGTGTTACTTCAACAGTGCGCCGTTCGTCAATTAACGTGGTGTCTTCCAAGAATTTTTTTAGTCCGATAGCTTCAGCAGCAGCCTGTTGTTTTACTTTTTTAAACTCCTGTTTACTGCGTGTGTTACCCGAGCGTTTCAATACGTAATTATTGAGGTTGTTTTCACCCAGTATTTTCGTATCTTCGAACCACTTATAGATTTCTTCAGCATGACGTACCGACCATTTTTTGAATTCTTTTTCTTGTAAGATGCCATCGGAGCCGCTAGCAAGGTGTAGCATTTCAAACAAAGCTTTCTCCTGTTGGTTGCCCGTAAGGTGTTCGGCATGAAACGAAAATTCCACTTTATCTTTTCGTCCAGTTGGATGTGGTTGAATGGCGCCATTTTGCACCATGCGAAGCATCAAAGCCGACACAATACCGTTATCTTCAGCTTGTTCTATCTTAGTAAGCAGCGAAAACGTAGCAAAGAAATCGTTGCCATAAGGTAAATCGCGCGACCACGGTATGTCGGCCATTTTCATACCTGTTTCTTTTCGTAGAAGCAATTTTTTGAACGAGAAGATGAAGAGGAAAATAAGCAACAATGGGACACCAAACGCCAAGAAGAGAAGCACATGAATAATTTTATCAAAAAAGGTTTCTTCTGCTTCGAAGTTTTCTACGTTGGCAGTTTTGAAGTCGCTGTCGCCCATGGCTTCTTCTACCACATCAGAAAAGTTGGCGTCAAAGTTGGTGTTTGGAGTAAAGAGTCCTTTCTCACACTGCATGAGCACGATGATGCCGTCTTCTTTTGTGAACGACTGTCCGCTTTGCGCAATCACTTTCCCCTCATAGAAATTACAATTGCCATGATAACCGAACCCAGCTATTTTGGTGTTTTCGGGTGTAAACGTCAGTGAATCGGGTGCTAAAATAGTCACAACGACCTGTTGAGGTGATGGTTGTATACCTCTTGCCACAAACATATAGTTGAAACCATCGTAATCGTTATATCCCTCAAGCAAATCGTTAAGCTGGTAAGTCATCACAAAGGTGTGTTCGCCATAAACACCAATACCCCAACAGATTTCGTAAGAGTTATCGCGTTTTGTTACTACGCCACACCGATTGGCTTTTTCGTTGATGCTTCTTTTAACGTTCCATTCGCCTTCGTTGATGAAGTCGACACCATTTTCACTCACTCCAATCAGCCGCAGTTGACGTTCGCCAATATTGTTAACCATGGTGTACCATTCGGTGCCAGAGGTGACAACGACATGCCATGTTTCAGTGATTTGAGCAGAACCATCGCGATTAAGATTTACTTGTATGTTGAGTGAATGGGTGGCGGGCTGAAGTGCGAACAACATAAGGGAGCACCACAGCGCCCCACACAAAAGAACAAGACGCTTCATCATAGTTTCATCGACGGCATGGAAGCTGTTGCTGGATTTTCTTGTAGATAATCTTTTTTGTCAAAATGTAGCATACTGGCTACAATGGAGGATGGGAATTGACGAATCAGACGGTTGTAGATGGTGACGCTGTCGTTGTAAACCATGCGTGATGTGCGCACTTGATTTTCGTAGGTGTTCACACTATCCATGGTTTTGATATAGGTAGTGTTTGCCTTGAGGTCGGGATAACGCTCGATAACGACGTTGACACCTTGAAGTGCTTTTGAGATGAGTTCTTCTTGTTCATCAACTTGTTTAGCTGTTGAGTTTCCGTTGACACCTTGGCGCATGGCGATAATATCACGAAGAGCGTTGTATTCGTGTTCAGAATAACCTTTTGTGAGTTCTGCTAATGCTGTCAGTGCATCCCAACGGCTTTGTTGCTGCACGCCTATTTGGCTCATTGCGTTACTACAATTTTCGTCGCAGTTAACAAGGCGACGCTGTACGGAAATAAACCAAAACACTAATACTAATGCGATGGCAACAATGATGATAATCCACATATTTTTATTTGTCTTTAGTTTGAGTTTCTTATTGATTGACTACGACTACCCTATCTTCCGCCGGACCTTCGATGTGTTGTTTTTGCTTCAAGTAATCAATCAGTACTGAAGCACTGACGGTGTAGGTTGATTTTATTTCTAGGGGATTGCCATATTTGAACATGGAGACCATGTAACTATTCATGACAATTGAATAGATTCTTTTGGTGTTAAGTTTTTTCCCATCAGGTAACCACGCTTCTACTTTTTCGACAACAATTTTTCCGTCCGACTGTTTTTTTGTGGTTAGTCGGTAATTAAATCCTGCAGTGAAACATGGTAGATATTTGTCCATAATGTAGGCGTTTGCCAAGAGTTGGAGCAACTGTGCACCCGTAATTTTTAAAGTGTAGAGTTCGTTGCTGAATGGGTCGAGAGCATAAACGTCTCTTAATGTGATGGGTCCAGCAGGTAACGAATCGATGCGAACGCCGCCACCATTTTGTAAGGCAAAGTCAGTAGCCGCAAAATCTTTTGCTGCATCACAAATCAATGAGCCGAGTGTTTGTATGTTTGGAAATTTGTGTGCTGTGGTAGCAACTACGGTTTTAAATGTTTCGTTGTCATTGAAGAAATCAACGGTGCGTTTTATGTTCTCGTCGGCTTTATGTTTGGCTACATTATGCACTTTCGAAGTTTTTTCGATAACATGTCCGTCCTCAACCACAAGTTTTATCTCGCTCACTGTTTTGAGTTTAGAGTCGTTTTGCGTAATCAGCACTCCGTTTTTCATATAGTTTTCTTTAACAGCAGTATGAGAGTGTGCACCAATGATTACATCAAAGTAAGGGGCAAATTCACTCATCGCAACGTCGTCATCGAAACCCAAATGCGAAAGCAACAGCAGCACATCAGTGGACTGTTTTAACCATGGTCCATAATGTTCTACTTCTGTTTTTGGCATTGTAAACGACACTTGATTCAAATTCTTCGGATGAATGTCGGGGGTTCCTGTTTCATTGATCTGTATCAACCCCAAGACACCGATACGTACACCATCTACTTCTATGATACGATAAGGATCGACGAAGATGCGTAGACTATCTGGTGTGTGCATGTTGGCACATATGTAATGAAAATTGGAATTGTTGATGGTTGTGCGAAATGCTTCTGGTCCATCGTCCATTTCGTGGTTGCCAATGGCTGAGAGATTGAATCCTAACTGATTCATTAGGAATGTCATCGGATAGTTCGGCTGAGGATACTTATCGTTAACAGGATTACCCGTTCGATTATCTCCAGCAGAGAACAGCAAAACATTAGAATTAACGCTTCGTATGCTATCTAATAAGGTAGCTAACATCGGTATTTTATCAATAGATGCATGCACATCATTAGCCACAATAATTGTGATTTCCGTGCGTTTAGCTAATAGAGAGAGACAATTGCAGATAGCAACAATTATCAGAATAAAAATTCGGCGCGTCATAGGTGCTAAATTCCATAAAAGAAGTTATGCAAAGGTACAATATTTATATGAGATTAGGAGGCATTATTCGGCAAGAAATACACATAAAAATATTATCTTTGCACCATCATAAAATAGACAAAAACAAATGACACGATTACTAATAAAAAATATTGGTTGCCTGGCACAGGTAGAACACAATATTCGTACTTCAGTGCGAGGTGCAGAAATGCAAAACATCGACACCATCAATAATGCTTACTTGCTTATTGAGGATGAGAAGATTATAGAATTTGGACAAATGGAATTATGTCCAGAGCGTGCCGATAAAGTAATAGACGCCAATGGAGGCTATGTATTACCAACGTTCTGCGATTCACACACTCACATTGTTTACGCAGGTAGTCGCGAACATGAATTTATCGACAAAATAAATGGTTTAAGCTACGAAGAAATAGCACAACGCGGTGGTGGCATTCTCAATTCAGCATTACGACTTCACAAGACCAGTGAGGAAGAGCTCTTTGAACAAGCTCTAGAACGTCTGGAAGAGATGAAAAATTTTGGTACTGGCGCTGTAGAAATTAAATCAGGATACGGCCTTAGCACCGAAGATGAGCTAAAAATGTTGCGTGTTATTCGCAAGTTGAAAGAGAAATCTGACATGACCATCAAGTCAACATTCTTAGGAGCTCACGCAGTGCCAACAAAATACAAAGGACGCCAAAGCGACTATGTCGATTTAATTTGCACGGAGATGATTCCATTGGTAGCACAAGAAGGCTTGGCAGATTTTATCGATGTTTTTTGCGACAAAGGATTTTTTACGGTAGAAGAGACAGCAAAAATGCTTGAGACAGGAGCGAAATATGGTATGCGTCCGAAAATTCATGCCAATGAGTTAGACGTATCAGGCGGTGTACAAGTAGGAGTAAAATACGACGCACTTTCCGTCGACCATCTCGAACGTGCTACCGATGTAGAAATTGAGGTATTAAAACACTCCAACACCATTCCAACAGGATTACCCGGCACATCGTTCTTCCTAAACTTACCCTACACACCAGCAAAAAAAATGATTCAAGCCGGGCTTCCTTTGGCACTAGCTTCCGACTATAACCCTGGCTCGACACCATCCGGCAATATGAAATTTGTGTTATCGTTAGCATGTATTAAAATGCGACTAACACCAAACGAAGCCATCAACGCCACAACAATTAATACAGCAGCGGCCATGGGCATTAGTAAAACTCACGGATCGATAGCCATCGGCAAACAAGCAAACCTATATATTACAAAACCTATCAGCTCCATCGATTTCATTCCTTACGCCTACAACACTCCTATTGTTAAGCAAGTAATTCTTAACGGAAAAATCCAATAATTCTTTCTCTCGCTATGCAGCAAATGCTTACTGATTTTGTTATTCAACAACTCGAAAGCCAAAAATGCGATTGGACAATAGCGAGACAAAATTTTGAGGCCCTACATCACGTAGAACAAAAAGTCTTCGTGTGTGGGGCTTCAACTTTTATAATACAACACAATCCAACCAGAGCAATATCATCGAGTGCTAAAACCGACGCCAAAAGCATTGCTGCCAGGCCATGCTTCCTATGCAAAAAAAATCGGCCAGAAGAACAAACCGCTATTACGTGGAAAGACTATGAAATCCTCGTTAATCCATTCCCTATCTTCAACCAACATCTTACAATTGCACTAAGGAGACACCAACCTCAACAAATAGCAAATCACCTTGACGATATGCTCCAATTAGCTCTCGAACTCAACGGATTCACCATCTTCTACAACGGTGGGAAATGCGGAGCATCTGCACCCGACCACATGCATTTTCAAGCTGGTGAAACCGAAAAATTTCCTATTATATCAGATTTTAAACGAGAGCAACAACATCTAAATCCCATTCAAACGAACTACAACACACAACTATATCGTTTGAGCGAACAAGACTTTTTCCGCACCATTTGGATAATAAAAGGAACAGATGCCACAAACATACGCCACACTTTTTTAAATCTTTTTCCTGACATAGAGAAAGAAGAACCAATGATGAATCTTCTCTGCCACAACGACACAAACAACCTATATCTCTACATTTTTCCACGCAAAGCATTTCGACCTTGGCAATACAACGCAGAAGGAAACGAGAAGCTACTAATTAGTCCGGCGGCAGTGGAAATGTCAGGACTTTTCATTGCGCCTCGCAAAGAAGACTTCCTCAAAATCAGCAAAGAGGACATCGCATCAATCTTTCAACAAATCACGTGGCATGAATAGCTTCAAATCAAATAGTCAGACTGTGAAGCAATGGCTAGCAGCCAAACAAGAGCCGATGATTACTGTAGGAATAATGCGGCGCAACGTTGTTGAAATGGAGCTACACGGACATTATATTTGCGCAGAAAATCGCAACACATACACAGGAAGAATCACCGCCACCATCAACAACGGAGAAATACTCATTTCAGACAAACACTTTCACCAACTTTCACTGATTCCGCAAGAAGAAAAATGTTGTTGCAGTCTTGCCAACGTCACTATTGGCATCGGATTTCATTGGCAACAAGAAGAGACGCAACAGTTTGAAGGAGAGGTTCATCTTGTGGTTATCGACCAAGCCATACAAGTGATAAATCGTTTACAAGTAGAACGATACATCCATGCTGTTATTGGCTCTGAAATGAGCGCTACATCCGACTTAGAACTGCTGAAAGCACACGCTGTAATATCTCGCAGTTGGTTACTCGCTCCGATGATTAACGGAGAGAGCAACACCGCTGTTCAAGAAACCATTACAAACGAAGAAATAGTGCGTTGGTACGAGCGCAATGCACACACCTATTTTGATGTCTGTGCCGACGACCATTGCCAACGTTATCAAGGATTAACCCGCACAACAACAGCCACATTAACACAAGCCATTGCAGAAACCAAAGGTGAAGTGCTGACGATGGACAACGAAATATGTGACGCTCGATTCTCCAAATCATGCGGCGGTGTCACCGAATTATTCGAAAATTGTTGGGGAAAATATCGCAAGCACAACTATCTCCGCTCAATCTACGACCACAACAACCACAACACCATCGACCTCAGCAACGAACAACAAGCCCAGAACTGGATAAAAACCCAACCAGAAGCATTCTGCAACATACGCGACAAAAAAATCTTGTCGCAAATACTCAACAACTACGACCAAAACACGCCAGATTTTTTTCGTTGGCACATCACCTATACCCCAACAGAACTCAATGAAATAGTCCGTCAGAAATCAGGCATCGACTTTGGCAAAATCCTCTCGCTCATCCCATTGCAACGAGGTCCGTCGGGAAGAATCATACGATTGAAAATCGTAGGCGAACGATGCACCAAAATCGTAGGCAAAGAACTCGAAATACGCAAATGGCTATCGCCGTCGCACCTCTACAGCTCTGCGTTCTATGTCGAACAAGACAACGAACACATCACACTTCATGGTGCTGGTTGGGGGCATGGCGTAGGACTCTGTCAAATCGGAGCCGCGCAAATGTCGCAACAAGGTTACAACTACCACGAAATACTCATGCATTATTTCCGAGGAGCTTCCATTCAAAAACTATGGTAACTATCAACTAATCAAAAAAGAACAACAATGAAACAACGCACACTAACCATCCTACTACTTTTAATCATTGTCAAAGTGTTTGCCATGGCAAACACAGAAAACCTCACAACCACCAACGACAAACTCAGGAAAAACGCCATAAAAGTCACCTTCCTCTCACTGTTCACTGGTTCAACAAAACTCACCTACGAACGTGCCATCGGACAATTTCAATCGAACGAAATTACAGTAGGTATGATTGGTGCTGGTTACGATGGCAAGCACAATAAGCCATTAGGTGTCACAGCACGCTATGCCCATAAATTTATATTCGCCGGCAACAACACTTACGCACTCAACGGATGGTACGCAAAACCCGAGCTCATCTACTCCTACTTCCACTACAATCCTCAAGATGGCAGTCCACGCACCTACTCATCGATGGGCACAATCATGGGTCTCATTGGCTATCAATGGGCAAAACATCTATTTACCATCGACGGTTTTTTCGGTCTTGGTTATGCCTTTGGTAAAGAAGCCGACACCTACTACGAACATGGCTTTGCGTTGTGGAATTACGTGGGCACAAAAAACCGCAACCTATCTATCTGCTTTGGCGCAAAGATCGGACTCGCTTTTGGCAAATAAACAACAATGAAACAACAACAGCACACAACCAACAAACCATGGAAATGGGTTCCTTCGCTTTACTTTGCTGAAGGGCTGCCCTACGTTATTGTGATGGTGGTGGCAACCATCATGTACAAAAACCTTGGATTAAGCAACCGCGACATTGCGCTCTACACCAGTTGGCTATATCTTCCGTGGGTCATCAAACCCATTTGGAGTCCCATTGTCGACATCCTTTTTACAAAGAAAAAATGGATTATCGTCACGCAAACCATTCTATGTATTGCTTTTGCTACTGTAGCATTCCTAATTCCAACGCCATTCTATCTACAAGCCACATTAGCAGCATTTTGGATTATGGCTTTTGCCTCTGCCACCCACGACATCGCCGCCGATGGGTTCTACATCGCCATGCTTAACGAAGGCGAGCAATCGTTTTTTATTGGCATACGCAACACTTTCTACCGCATAGCTTCCATCACCGGACAAGGATTGTTGGTTATGATAGCTGGCAAGATAGCTTCCACCACACAATCGATTCCTCTCTCGTGGAGCATCGTTTTTCTTATTGTATCTGCCATTTTCCTTACACTGATGCTGTGGCACCTCTACGCACTTCCTAACTACGAACACGACACCAACAACACACACGAGCGAAAAAACATCCAACAGGTTTTCAACGACTTAGGTAACACTTTTGTCACATTCTTCTGTAAAAAAAACATACTATTTATCCTCTTTTTCATCCTCACCTATCGCCTAGGCGAAGCACAGTTAGGCAAAATAGCCCAACCATTTATGCTCGACAATGTTGAAAAAGGTGGACTTGCCATCAGCACCGAATTAGTGGGATTTCTCTATGGCACCATTGGTGTAGTAGCGCTGTTGGTCGGTGGTATACTTGGAGGTTGGGCCATATCGCAGTGGGGGTTACGTAAGTCGATAATACCTATGGCATTAGCGATGAACATTCCCGATCTCCTCTACTTCCTGCTTGCACAGTACGGAGTTGCATCGTCCTGGCTCATTGGCACTTGTGTTGCTGTTGAGCAACTTGGTTATGGCTTTGGCTATACCGCTTTCTCTATGTATCTTATCTTTGTGTCGGAGGGTGAACACAAAACAGCGCACTACTCGTTTGGAACTGGCTTAATGGCATTGGGTATGATGTTGCCAGGCATGGCAGCAGGTTGGATAGAAGAGCAGATTGGCTATGCTATGTTTTTTCTTTGGGTTTGCGTGTGCACCATCCCGGGTATTCTCGCAGCGGCTTTCTCCACAAAATCTATTCCTACAACATTTGGAAAGACAAAATAAAGCAGAAAAAAACATGAATGAAATTTTTGTGTGAACGCATCACGTTTCATTCGAGTCCACAAGAATTTCTTGTCAGCATGAAAACTTTCGTGCGCGCTGAAATGAAATTATTTTCGGCGTA
>JAUNIJ010000076.1 GCA_030523485.1 Bacteroidales bacterium | reverse complement strand
CGAACCATTTACCCACAATTCCACGTCGTACTCGAAATCCTCTATTTCGTCATATCCCGCATCCGATTTAAATTGGATTTCGCTACCAATAAAATAGTCTTTCGTTGGATTCGGAATCAAAAAATCCAATGTTGTCACAGAATCCACAATTCTCACCCTGTTGCCATCCAAAATCTTAAGTGACGGTGATGTTTCTAGGATTGACATTAAATCATCACTTAATAGAAGGTTGATTCTTGCAAAATCAAAGATACTATAATTCTCATTTCTATCTATCTGACGAATCTTGACTTGGAATGGAACATTTTTTTGGGGTGCTAATGCAAATATATTCGCATATTCCTTATCAAATAATAATCTATTGCCGTTAGTAACAGCGACACTATTATACGCCTTTGCAAGAGATTTATCGGGAATAAGAGACAAAGTGTTTACATTAAAACCAAAGTCTTCTCCGCCACCCTCATCTGCAATCGCCATTAAAGAAAAACCCCATTTGGCAAGAACAGAGATACTCTTTCCAGAAGACACAGTAAATCCAGAAAAAGCATCTTCCAATATATTATTATTGTGAATATTTTGTGTAGAAGGAATAACAAATGGGATTAAACCAGTAGCGACTCCATGCTCTCCTCCATTTAATCGTGTTATCGGATTACCCTGTTGGGAACTAACCCAGCCACCTTGCACGGGGAACCAAGAAGGCAATAACGGGTCAATTGACGATTTTAAGATTGGCTTACCATAAGTAACGTACAATCGTTCCCTACCGCCTCCCATAGTAGCAATACTAGATATATTTTTAATATTCACAGCCACATAACAGGACGCTTTATCATAGTTGTTAATATCTGTAATCTCCTCTTGGGTATTAATATCCAATAATTTAATGTCTGGACTATTCCATCTAACCGATTCTTCATTTGGCTCAATTCCAAAAACATCATTCTGAGAGTCCCTTATTAGCAAATCTGGTCTAACCCCTTTTCTTGCTGTAAGTACTGCAGCACACGCATCAACAAGCCCATATCCAAGTTCCACATTCCAATCACCAAAAGGATGATTTTGTTGGTCGTTGCTATATTGGTACTTATCTAAGCGAATTTTCTTTGTAGACTGACAGATGATGCTTTTTACTTCAGAAGATGACAAATCTGGATTGACAGACAACATCAGCGCAGCAACACCTGAAACCATTGGAGCAGAAGCAGATGTTCCACAAAAAAATCTTGTGTATGCTACATCATCATAATCGTTATCGACACCATCTTCTGGATTATAGCCAACAAAGATTGAATGTCCAACTAAATCATTTGTTGTGATGTATTCTCCTGGAGCAACAACATCCAACTTTTCTCCATAATTACTACCCCAAGTTAACTTGTCTGAATAGAACGGAAGATCTAATCCCGAATTTTTGCTTTTTCGTTCCCCTGTAGGAGAAATTGCACCAACAATTATTACACCAGGAACATCGTACGGAAACCGCCTTCCGACAAAATTAGTGTCATTATTTCCTGCAGCCACGACAGCGACACATCCTTTCCCATTACGACCACCTTCAACTGCTTGTAATAATGTCTCGCTTGACTTTTTCAAAAGAAGATCCCCTCCTAAAGAAAAGTTTAAAACATCTGCGTTGGCAGAATCTACAGCATATCTAATTCCCTTAGCAAACTCACTATCCAAGACTATTGTTTCAGGAAAAATGTCTGGGTATAGAGTATCGACACCAAAAACAGTGACCGATAACATGTCAACTTCGGGTGCGACACCTACGGGTCTATTTGCGATTCCACTCCCTCCAATAATTCCCGCACAAGCTGTACCATGAGCAGAATAACACGTCGGAGAATTAATGTCTAATGCCCAACCAGTTCCACCAGTTAAAGTGTCACTACGTACACACGAATACCAATCCAACTTAGCACTATTAAAGTTTGGATGAGTGAGTTCTACGCCAGTATCAAAAATAGCAACCTTAACACCATTACCTCTTGAAATGCTCCAAGCACATGGAATATTTACATCAATAAAATATCCATTACTTATTTGACCCGTGTTTTGAATGTGCCATTGATCATTCAAATAGTCATACTCTAGAGAGGATGAAGAAATTTTGCCATAACTTTCCATTTCACACCAACAATCCACAAAAGCAGTTTTACATAATGGATGCTGCGACATACTGTCTGCTAAAACAAAAGAATTGTTTGCTCCATAAGGATGATAGAACAAATAGGTTGTGTCTATAGGATCAAACAAAACATAATCATCAGAAACATCAAATTCATTGAGAAAATCAGAAATTTCAACATCATTGTTTAATCGAATAAAGATGCCACTTGTTGGAAATTGAATCTTACCGTTTATATTAATAGCATAAGAAACATCAAGAATACCAAAATCTCTTTTTAGCACATCTATCTCTTCGCTATCGACAAAGTGATCAAATTTTACCAAGTAGAAATAGTTTCCAATGTACCTTATTCCCATTATGTTAGGCAATTCCTGCACATCAGAATTTACATCTGTTTTCAGCAGCAAAAGGTCTCTCAAATGATTATCATAAACCTGTTGCTGAGGGTAAACTGTTGATAAACAGAATAAAAACACCGCAAATGGCAATGCGATTTTTTTGAATAAAGTTTGTCTGCTCATAGCAACAATGTAAAATAAATATTTGTGCAAAGATACATCTAAGATTTAAAACAACAAAATTTTACAATCATTTTTTCTCTGAATAAAATACATCACATCAAAATCTTTCATTTCAAAAAGCAAACGCAATTATTTTTAGCCGTTCCGATTTTACAACAATCAATAATATACTTTTTTCAGAAGAACAAACCTTACATGCACAAGGGCCATCACGTCATTTTCGATGCATCGTTACCAAACTCTGAAAATTTTCGTATATTTGCAAATCATAAAATTCCTTGATTTGGGCAACAATGCCTTGTGACTTATTATGTCCTAAAGTCAAAGAATAACAAACAGTTAAACATAGAGAATGTCTGAAGTTATCGAACACGATGGTGTCGTGGAAAGTATCACCGACACCACCATAATCGTTACAATTAACCAACGCTCCGCTTGCGCTGGCTGCCATGCTCATGGTAAATGCACAGCCGCCGAAAGCAAAGTTAAGCAGGTGGAAGTTGTTCGAAGTAAAGACAACAAAAACTATTGCGTTGGCGACCGCGTGAAAGTGATAGCACAAGAAAGCACAGGACTGATAGCCGTGCTTTTTACATGTGTCATTCCACTCGTACTCATGGCTCTTACCCTCGTTATCTGTTCACAATTTACCGACAACGACGCCATCAGTGGCACCATATCGCTCGCCATCCTTGCCCCCTACCTACTTGTGCTTTGGTTAACGCGCAACCGCTTCAAAGCCAAACTGACATTCTCCATCCAACCACTAGACAACTAAACTAAGCAAAATACAACAACAATCTATTATGAATACAATTGTTATTTCTCTCATCACGCTTGGAGTACTCGGCTGCCTACTGGCAGTCATACTCTATCTTGTTGCCCAGAAATTCAAAGTGTATGAAGACCCTCGCATCGACCAAGTAGAGGCCGTACTGCCAGGAGCCAACTGCGGTGGCTGCGGCTTCCCCGGTTGCCGTGGCATGGCAGAGGCTTGCGTCAAGGCTTCATCGCTCGACTCACTGCTCTGTCCGGTAGGCGGCGCCGCCACCATGGGACAGATTGGCGAGATTCTTGGCATGGCAACCTCAGCCGGTGAACCAAAAGTCGCCGTCGTGCGTTGCAACGGAACATGCGCCAACCGTCCAAAAACCACCACTTACGACGGAGCACGCTCGTGTCAAATCATCCACAACCTTTATGGTGGCGAAACTGGTTGTATCTACGGTTGCCTCGGCTGTGGCGACTGCGTCTCAGTCTGCAAATTTGGCGCCATTCAGATGAACCCAGAGACTGGACTCCCCGTAGTGGACGAAGAAAAATGTACGGCTTGCGGCGCTTGCGCTAAGATATGTCCTAAGAAAGTTATCGAAATCCGAAACAAAGGACAGAAAGATAAACGTGTCTTCGTGAGCTGCATCAACAAAGACAAAGGCGGCGTTGCAAAGAAAGCATGCGCAGCAGCTTGCATTGGTTGCGGCAAATGTCAAAAAACCTGTAAGTTCGAAGCCATCACTGTGGTCAACAACATTGCTTACATCGACTACGAAAAATGTAAGGCTTGCGGCATGTGCGTAGCAGAATGCCCAACAGGCGCTATTCACGCCACCGAGCCAGTCATGGTAGTTGTAGAAAAGATTAAAGCCAAGAAAGCTGCAGAAGCCGCTGCCGCCAAAGAAGCCGCAGCACAAGCAAAAGCAGCCGAAACCACACAAGCTTAATGTTGAACAACTAACGTAGAAACAAGAAACTATGAGAACATTTAGAATAGGTGGTTTACATCCACACGACAATAAAGCATTCTCTGCCCACAAAGCCATTGCCGACGTAGCACTGCCAAAACAAGCCATCGTACCATTGGCACAACACATCGGAGCACCAACCAAACCCGTAGTTGCCAAAGGCGACAAAGTGTTGGTCGGACAAGTGATAGCTGAAGCAGGCGGATTTATGTCGGCAAACGTACACGCTCCCGTTAGCGGTACAGTAAACAAAGTAGACAGCATTGTCGACTCATACGGACTCCCAATGCCGGCCATCATCATCGACGTAGAAGGCGATGAGTGGTTGCCAGAAATCGATCGTACAGACACTCTCGAGAAGACCATCAAAGCCGAACCAAAAGAAATCATCGGCAAGATTCAAGCTGCCGGCATCGTCGGCCTCGGTGGTGCCTGCTTCCCAACACACGTAAAACTCTCGCCTCCTCCAGGAAACAAAGCAGAATGCCTCATCGTCAACGCCGTAGAATGTGAGCCATTCCTCACCTGTGACCACCAGTTAATGCTCGAACACGGTGAAGAAATCATTGTCGGCATCGACATCATCTGCAAAGCACTTAGCATCGACAAAGCATACATCGGCATCGAAGGCAACAAACCTGACGCCATCGAGAAATTCCAAGAATTGGTGAAAGGTGCAGTCAACCATGTTGAAGTAGTGCCATTGAAACTACGCTATCCACAAGGCGGTGAGAAGCAGCTTATCGACGCTGTCATCCGTCGTCAAGTGCCAAGCGGCGCACTACCTATTGCAACTGGTGCTGTCGTACAAAATGTAGCAACTGTGTTTGCCGTCTACCAAGCCGTACAAAAGAACCGTCCATTGGTCGACCGCATCATGACCGTCACTGGTCCAAGCGTCAAAAACCCAGGCAACTACAAAGTTCGTTTCGGCACACCACTCAACGAAGTGCTTGAAGCCGCCGGTGGCGTACCAGAAGACACGGGTAAAATAATCTGTGGTGGTCCTATGATGGGACGTGCCATGGCCAACACCAACATGCCAGCACACAAACGCACATCAGGCTTGCTACTCTTGCCAGAAAACATAAGCACACGTCGCGAACCAGAAAACTGCATGCGTTGTGGTAAATGTGTCGACGTCTGCCCAATGGGCTTGGAACCATACCTCCTCTCAAAAATGGGCGACATGCGCATGTGGGACGAAATGGAACAACACAACGTAATGGACTGCATCGAATGCGGATGCTGCCTCTACACTTGTCCAAGCAACCGTCCTCTCCTCGACTATATCAGAATGGGTAAAGCTACCGTTGGTGGCATCCTTCGCGCACGTGCTGCCGCAGCAAAAGCAGCCGCCGAAGCAGCCAAAAACGAAGAAAAGAAATAAGCCCCAAAACAAAAACACAAAGAGAAAAACATTATTTCGAAATGAATAATCTGATCGTATCACCCGCTCCGCACGTGCACACCGACAACACGGTAAGAAAAACCATGTTGAACGTGATTATTGCCTTGTTGCCAGCCTTGGTAGTCGCTGTCATCTACTTCGGATTCAGCGCACTCATCGTGACAGGCATCTCTGTGGCTTCGTGCGTATTGTTTGAACATCTCATCACCACACTCTTGATGAAGAAACGCTCCACCATAGGCGACCTCTCAGCTGTGGTTACAGGCTTACTCCTTGCCTTCAATCTCCCAGCTAACCTCCCTTGGTGGATTATCGTAATTGGCGCATTAGTAGCCATTGGCATCGGTAAGATGACATTCGGTGGACTCGGCAACAACCCATTCAACCCAGCATTGGTTGGTCGTGTCTTCTTGCTTATCTCCTTCCCCGTACAAATGACCACATGGCCTGTACCAGAAGGCTTTGCCACAAAATACATCGACGCAGCAACAGCAGCAACACCACTCGGTTTGATTAACGAAGGCGCTGTCGACAACCTCCCTAGCACTCTCGACATGTTGCTCGGACACATGGGCGGTTCATTCGGCGAAGTAAGTGCCTTAGCACTCATCATCGGTGGCATCTACCTCCTTTGCCGCAAAGTCATTACTTGGCATATCCCAGTGTCTATACTTGGCACAGTGGCTATCTTCACCACTATCTTATGGTTGGCAGCACCTGAAAGCTACATGAACCCATGCTTCCACCTCCTCACTGGTGGTTTGATGCTCGGCGCAATCTTCATGGCAACAGACTATGCAACCTCACCAATGACGCCAATGGGACAAATCATCTATGGCGTGCTCATCGGTATCATTGTAGTAGTCATCCGCTCATGGGGTGCTTATCCAGAAGGCATGTCGTTCGCCATCTTAATCATGAATGCGTGCACACCACTCATCAACCACTACTGCCGTCCACACCGTTTTGGTGAAAAACCTAAGAAATAAACCGACTAAAAAGACTTGAAACAATGAAACGCTTAGAATCAAATTTCATAAACATGGTGCTCTCAACCACCATTGTTGCGCTCTTGGCAGCCGGCATTCTTGGTTATGTGTATACCGTCACCAAAGACCCGATTGCAGCCACAAAAAAAGCAAAACAAGAACAAGCCATTAAAGACGTACTACCAGAAGGCGCTACGATTTACGAACCAAAAATCTGCGAAGTAAACGGTTGCACCATCTACCCAGCACGCGATGCCGACGACAACTTCGTAGGCGCTGCAGTAGAAAGCCAAACCAACGGCTTCGGTGGCAACGTTAAAATCATGGTAGGCTTTGACAAATATGGCCATATCATCAACTATGCTGTGCTTGAACAAGCAGAGACTCCAGGCCTTGGTGTAAAAATGACCGATTGGTTTAAAACAGACAAAGGTGATCAAAGCATTCTTGGCAAACAACCTGCCATCAACAACCTCACCGTTAACAAAGACGGTGGCGAAGTTGACGCTATCACAGCCGCCACCATCTCATCACGCGCATTCCTCTTGGCAGTACACGATGCTTACGCAGCTTTTGCAGAACGCTCTGGCCTGGTTAACGTCGACGTCACCACAGGTGCTTCTGGCAAAAACCGCACCGCACTCCAACGTGAAGTAGACAACGTTGAAGAAACAGCAGAAGAAACCGTAGAAACTGTAGAAGGTGAAGAAACAACAGAAACAACCAACAACTAAACACAACAAGCATATGAATTACTTAAAAACCCTCTTAAACGGCATCGTCAAAGAGAACCCAACATTCGTATTGCTGTTGGGTATGTGTCCAACATTGGGCACCACCTCTTCTGCCATCAATGGTATGAGTATGGGCTTGGCCACCATGTTCGTACTTATCTGTTCTAACGTGGTTATCTCACTACTAAAAAACCTTATTCCTGATAAAGTACACATTCCTATCTACATCGTAATTGTAGCAACATTCGTCACCGTAGTACAAATGTGTATGGAAGCCTACTTGCCAGACCTCTACGCCACACTCGGTTTATTCATTCCGCTGATTGTAGTAAACTGTATCGTATTGGGTCGTGCTGAAGCATTTGCTGCTAAAAACAATCCATTAGCATCACTGATGGATGGCATTGGCATAGGTCTTGGTTTCACCATTGCTCTTACCCTCCTCGGTTCTATACGTGAATTCCTTGGTACAGGTAAGATTTTCAATGCAATCGTATTCCCAGAACAATATGGCATGCTCCTCTTCGTACTTGCACCAGGTGCATTCATCGCTTTGGGTTATTTGATTGCCATCGTCAACAAAATCACCAAAAAGTCATAACCTTTAAAACAGTAGTATTATGGCATACATACTCATTTTCATATCAGCCATCTTGGTGAACAACATCGTGTTGTCGCAATTCTTAGGCATCTGTCCATTCTTGGGTGTGTCGAAGAAAATCGATACGGCTCTCGGCATGTCAGCAGCTGTAGCATTCGTGCTCACTTTGGCAACCATCATCACCTACTTGCTTCAACAACTTTTGGTGAAGTTTGGCCTTGAGTTCCTCCAAACCATCAGTTTTATTCTCGTCATTGCCGCCTTGGTACAAATGGTAGAGATTGTGTTGAAGAAAATATCTCCATCACTCTATCAAGCCCTCGGTGTATTCTTGCCTCTGATTACCACCAACTGTTGTATCCTCGGTGTATCAATCCTAGTAGCTAACGAGACCTATAAATTACCAATGGGTTTGGAACACAACCTTCTTACTGGCGTTCTCTTTGCCATCGCCACGGCTCTTGGTTTTGGCTTGGCTCTGACATTGTTTGCTGGTATCCGCGAACAACTCGCTCTCACAAAATTGCCTAAAGGCATGCAAGGTACCCCTATCGCTTTGGTAGTAGCAGGTCTGCTTGCTATGGCGTTCATGGGCTTCTCTGGTGTTTGCTAATCTTACAAGATAACAAATAACACACAACCCCGTAGCTTCCTGGAGTTACGGGGTTTTTATTTGATACAAGGGAACAGAAACCCGCATCGCAATGAACGACAGCTTCTAGTTACAATTTATCAACGTAAAACGCCCTTCCATAAAATTCGACATTAATATTGTACTATATTAAAATCTTTTAGTACCTTTGCGTTTGCTAACATAAAAACAACTTTATTATGAACAAGCAGAGATTAATTCTTTTTTTGATGTGTGTATTTCTTGTGGGTACACTTAGTGCAGACATCTATTATGTATCCCCAACCGGTTCTGTATCAAATAATGGAGATAGTTGGGCTACAGCATGGCCAGATATCCAATATGCAATCTGTCCGAACCGAAGCAGCGGAACCCTTCTCCAGGATGATGACACAATTTTTGTTGCAGCAGGAGTGTATCCTAAAATCTGTTTACACCATAATGGCTACTATGTAAATGGTAATGTTCGTGATTCTTCTACATTAAGCAAACTTCACATTTTCGGAGGATTCAAGGGTAACGAAACATCACTAAGTCAAAGAACGGACTGGCGAGCAAACCAAAGTGTTATTTATCCGACAAGTGGAGAACATGGCGTTTGGTTCGAAGGGGGATATGATTGGAATCCATCGCTACAACGATGGGAACCAAGTCCAATGAGAGTAGAATTCGATGGATTTACGATTATAGGCACAAAAACCGGATGGGATGCTTTGCGAATGGTGTTTACCGCTGCGTGGGTGTCAAACGTTCAAATAACAAAAAATGATGGACTACCAATTTTTGCCGAAAACCTCCCCG
>JAUNIJ010000075.1 GCA_030523485.1 Bacteroidales bacterium | reverse complement strand
CAACACACTTACAACAACATCACCCCGAACTATTATAACTTACTCGAAAAACCTATTGATCCCGAAACACTGCAGCAACTTCAACTTTATATTCATCACGGACAAATCTATATAAAGACACGATAATGAATGCGGAACTACATTTTTCCAACTTTCTGTAACGAACACTTTACATTCTGTTATCTACAAAAGAAACCATCAAATACCACATCCCCAACATGATTGAAGCAGAGAAAGTGCAACACATGGCAAATAGGCCACAAATGGAAGATTATTTGGTAAATAAACTGTCGCAACCGATGTTGGTATTTGCCTTTGATAAGGAAAAAATGTGAGAAGAATAACGCACAATAAAAAACAGCAATAGCAGAAGTATGTCGTTTTTCAGTCAACTATTCAACACACAAAATAAAAGAAAGACAGAGGAAAAAAATCCCCTGCATTTCGCTATGATTGACGTTGAGGTTAATACGACTGATAATCGCATACACG
Organism: Bacteroidales bacterium; assembly: GCA_030523485.1. Lineage (GTDB taxonomy): Bacteria > Bacteroidota > Bacteroidia > Bacteroidales > Paludibacteraceae > HGM05398. Next base: position 9,177 of record JAUNIJ010000075.1, on the reverse strand, counting down.
ACATCGGAGCACTTCGGTACGACAATGCCACTTACCACGACGCATCAAAAGAGAGACTCTATGATTTTCTTAAAGACGTGGATTATGTGTGTGGACACAATATCATACATCACGATGCCACATACCTTTTTAACCAACAAAATACCCCTTGGATTTTTGTAGACACACTCTATCTATCACCACTTCTATTTCCAGAACGACCATATCATAAATTGGTGAAAGACGACAAACTGATTGTCGACAAAGCCAATAACCCAGTAAACGACTGCATAAAAGCCCGCGACCTCCTTTACGAGGAACAAACACAATGGCAAAAATTGCCACAAGACCTTCGCGATATTTTTACCGCATTGCTTTACGACCAAAAAGAATTTAAAGGATTCCTTTCGATGGTACAGGCAACACGTCCAACAAACGATATCACCACCATGATACGCACTGCTTATCGAGGTAAAATATGCGAACACACTCCTTTAGAAAATTACATCTCAAACCACCCTTGTGCTCTTGCTTACGCTTTAGCACTTATCAACACTACCGACCATCGTTCCGTCACACCAAGATGGGTTACTTACCATTATCCAGAAGTCGACTATATTATTCATGAACTGCGACATCATCCATGTAGCAATTGTGAGTACTGTAACACAAGTCTCGACTTACACAAAAATCTCAAGATTTTTTTCGGTTACAATCAATTTCGCTCCTACGAAGGCGAACCACTTCAAGAATATGCAGCTAAAGCAGCTGTAACAGGTAAATCACTGTTAGCTGTTTTTCCCACAGGCGGTGGTAAATCACTCACATTCCAACTACCAGCTCTTATGGAGAGCCGCTCCGTACATGGGTTAACGGTGATAATTTCTCCTCTTCAATCGCTAATGAAAGACCAAGTAGACAACTTGGCACAACGAGGTATTACCGACGCTGTAACAATCAACGGACTACTTGACCCTATTACACGTGCACTCTCTATTGAACGCGTAGAAAATGGCGACGCCTCACTACTCTACATCTCGCCAGAAATGCTACGTTCACATACTATCGAGAAAATTCTAATGGCACGTCACGTCGTGCGCTTTGTGATTGACGAAGCACACTGCTTTTCTGCATGGGGACAAGACTTTCGCGTAGACTATCTTTACATTGGTAAATTTATCAGCAACTACCAAAAACAAAAAGGATACATAAAACCAATTCCCGTATCATGTTTCACCGCTACCGCAAAACAAAAAGTCATTCAAGACATTTGCGACTACTTCAAGAAAACACTCGGAATCACACTTGAAATCTTTGCATCAAAAGCCACACGAACAAACCTCCGCTATTCTGTTATCCACACAGAAGACGACAACGATAAATACATAAAACTACGCCAGTTAATTGCAGAATCCGATGGTCCGACCATTGTCTACGTATCACGAACTCGCCGAACTAAAGAACTGTCAGAAAAACTCTCGCGAGATGGTTTTAAAGCACTACCATTCAATGGTAAGATGGATGCGGAGAAAAAAATAGCCTATCAAGAGGCATTTATGAACGACGAAGTACGCATCATTGTAGCAACGTCGGCATTTGGAATGGGCGTTGATAAAAGCGACGTAAGCCTTGTCGTTCACTACGACATCTCCGATTCGTTAGAAAACTACGTTCAAGAATCTGGACGAGCCGGGCGCGACCCACACCTACACGCACGTTGCTACGTACTATTCAACGACAACGACCTCGACAAACACTTTATTTTACTCAACCAAACAAAACTTAGTCTCAGCGAAATACAACAAGTGTGGAAAGCCATAAAAGATTTCACAAAACAACGAGAGAAAATATGTTGCTCCGCATTAGAAATTGCACGTCAAGCTGGTTGGAACGACACCGTAAGCGATATTGAGACACGCGTTCGCACGGCCATAGCAGCATTAGAACAAAGTGGTTACATTGAACGAGGAAACAATGTTCCACATGTCTATGCTACAGGAATCACTGTGCAAAACATGGACGAAGCAAGAACGCGACTCGAGCAATCAACACTATTCGAAAAAAACGAAATAGAAAAAGCCGCACGAATCATCAAATCGCTACTTTCAAGCAAATACGTAGCCAAGGCAGGAAACGACGAAAGTGAGTCACGCATCGACTATCTTGCAGACGTTCTTGGACTAAAGAAACAAGAGGTTATATCGATAATTGAAAGAATGAGACAAGAAGGAATGCTTGCTGACACAAAAGACTTGTCTGCTTTTATTCTTGATAACGACACCGAACGAAAAACATACACGATACTCGAACGATTCTCAAAATTAGAAGAATACATCATCAAACGACTCACCTACAACACACAACAACTATCTTATAAACAACTCAACGACAACGCAATTAAAGAAGGAATCACGACATCAAAAGAAAAAGACATTCGCACACTACTATATTTTCTTACGATAAAAGGATATATCCACAAAAAAGAAGACGGCACACACAACATCGAAATCATACGAACTTCAGACACTGAACTTCTCTTGAAACGTTTTGAACAACGTAATGAAATATGCCGTCTAACTATTGATTGGCTCTACAGGCTATTACCTACAATGCCACAATCAACAAACGAAACAAACAAAGAAAACACAAAGAAAGAAATTACATTTTCCGTCATCGATCTCTTAAAACACATCAGACAATCTCACTCATTACTCTACAACTTCAACGACATACAACTCGAACAAGTAGAAGAAGCACTACTCTACCTATCAAAAATCAACGCCTTAAAACTTGAGGGAGGATTCCTTGTCATTTACAATAGCATGGAATTACACCGCAAACGAGGAATGCGTGAACTATACAAACAAGATGATTACCGAACACTCAACGAGTTCTATCGACAGAAAATGCAACAAATACACATCGTTGGAGAATACGCCAACTTAATGGTTCGCGACTACAATGCAGCGCTTCAATTCGTAAGCGATTACTTCCAAATCGACCACAAGAAATTCATTTCTAAATATTTTCGAGGTGAACGTGCCAAAGAAATCTTACGTAATATTACCCCTAAAAAATTCGAACAGTATTTTGGCGCACTATCGGAAAAACAAATGGAAATTATCAACAACACAGAAGCACGTTGTGTTGTCGTTGCTGCTGGACCTGGCAGCGGAAAAACACGTGTGTTAATTCATAAATTAGCAGCAATATTAACACTCGAAGATGTGAAACATGAGCAATTGCTTATGTTAACATTTTCACGAGCTGCAGCCACAGAATTCAAGCAACGACTCATCACTCTTATTGGCAATGCGGCACACTACATCGAAATCAAAACATTCCACAGCTATTGCTTTGATCTCCTTGGTAGAATCGGTGACCTTGATGCGGCAGACAATGTGGTAAAACAAGCTGCACAAATGATTCAAGACGGCGAAGTAGAGCCTAATCGCATTAGCAAAACCATGCTAGTAATCGACGAAGCACAAGATATGTCTGCCGATGAATATGCACTCGTTTCTGCACTGTTAACACGTAACGAAGAGATGCGTGTGTTAGCTGTAGGCGACGACGACCAAAACATTTATGAATTCCGGGGCTCTAGCTCTAGATACATGAAACAATTGGTAGATGATTACAATGGGCACCTCATCGAAATGGTCGATAACTACCGCAGTACCTGTAGCATCGTAGATATTGCCAACTCTTATGTAACGCAAATTAGCCAACGCATGAAAACAACACCAATACGCCCAACAACAAAAGAAATGGGCATGGTGACAATCACACACTACAACAGCAAAAATATCTACGAACCTTTAGTTGACAACTTAATAAAAAATAGGACAACAGGAACCACCGCCATTCTCACACAAACAAACGAAGAAGCGGCTATGCTCGTAGCACTATTACACCGAAATGGAATCAACAGCAAACTTGTTCAAGCACTCGATGGCATGCGATTCTACAACTTAGCTGAAATACGCTACTTCATGAAACACCTGAACGCAGAAAAAACAACATCTATTATCGACGACAACACCTGGGAAAAAGCAAAACAAGACACCTTTGCCAACTATGCTACCAGCAAAGCATTACCGCACATTCAACGATGTATCGAACAATTCGAACAAACGAATAAACTCAAATATTACACAGACTTCAACGAGTATGTCTTCGAATCAACTATTGAAGATTTCTACGACTTCAACGATGCCGATATCATTGTATCGACAATACACAAAGCAAAAGGACACGAATTCGATGACGTCTATTTAATGATTACTAACGAACATCAGATTAACGACGAACAACGCCGATGTTTTTATGTTGCCATGACACGCGCAAAAAAACAACTTTTCATACACACCAACACCACACACTTCAACAACTTAAAACCAGCTACTCACAAATTCAACAACAACACATACGACCTTCCAAACGAAATTGTCTTACAACTCACACACCGCGACGTCGTTCTCAGTTTCTTCAAAGAAAAGAAAACAGACGTATTAAAACTTCGAAGCGGCGACAGTCTGACATTCAACACCCCCTACATCTGCAACACTATAGGCGTTCGAATCGCCAAGATATCACAAAAAATGATACAAGAAATAACACAATGGGAAAAGCGAGGATATCACGTCAAACACGTTTCTGTTCGCTTTATTGTAGCATGGCACCCTTCTGATGCTCCAGGAGAAAAGGAATCAGCCGTACTACTTGCAGATATGTCAATGGAAAAAAACTCACAAAACACCGATGTTTGTCTACATAAATAAACACACAACAACGCGACAAAACAGATGAAAAAGATTTCGTTACTACTACTAACGATGATGTTAGCGCCACAAATCATATTGGCAGACATCAACACCACAGAACAAATGCCAGAAACAGACGCAGCCATTTGTCGCCGCATCGAACAATGGCAAGACCTCAAATTCGGTTTTATGGTTCACTGGGGCATCTATGCACAATGGGGCGTAGTAGAATCGTGGAGCATCTGCAACGAACCATGGATCTCACGCAACGGAGCCGACTACAGCGATTACAAACAACGTTATCAAGCACTGAACAAAACATTTAACCCCAAACAATTCGACGCTAAAAAATGGGCACAGATAGCCTATGATGCAGGCATGAAATATATGATTTTTACGACTAAACATCACGATGGTTACTGCCTGTTCGACTCTCACGAAACAACATACACCTCAGCACAAAGTCCATGTCACCGCGATTTTGTTCGTGAAATAACAGACGCATTCCGCGCTAAAGGACTTTGGACCGGGCTCTACTTTTCAAAAGCCGACTGGCACCACGACGACTACTGGGCACACGAATGGGCAACACCCGACCGCAACGTAAACTACGACCCCGCACAACATTCAGAACGATGGCAACGTTTCGTCGAATTTACACACAACCAAATAAGGGAATTGACACATAACTACGGCGACATCGACATCTTATGGCTCGACGGAGGATGGTGCCGACCAGAATGGAGCATCGACGACGAAGTGCGTCCTTGGCTCGGCTGTCAAGGATGGATTCAAGACATCGACATGACACGCCTTGCCAACATAGCTCGCGAAAACAACCACGACATGCTTATCGTCGATCGCACTGTGCACGGTCGCTACGAAAACTACCGCACACCAGAACGAGAAGTGCCAGGCGAGCTGCTACCCTATCCGTGGGAAACATGCATGACAATGGGTGACTCATGGAGCTACGTGCCCAACGACAACTACAAATCAACACGTACACTCATTCACATGCTTTGCGACATCGTGGCAAAAGGAGGATGTTTGTTACTTAACGTCGGTCCAGATGCCGATGGACAAATACCTGATATAGCACAACAACGACTTAAAGAAATAGGACAATGGCTAAACACTAACGGCAAAGCAATCTACGCCACACAACCACTATTTCCATTCACCCACGACAACTGGCGACTCACACAAAGCAAAGACGGCAACACCGCCTACTTCATCTATCTTGTGCCGGAAAATGCCAAAGGTACACTCACTGTAACACTTCCCACCGTTGAAGGCTTTGAAGGGGGAAAAGAAAAAATCACCAATGCCGAACAAAAAATAGCTGTTGTGGTAGAACGACAAAGAGTCGCAAGGTAGAAAAAACGCCCTTTTCATCGAGAAAACCAACATCCTACAAACAAAAAAAAGAAAGGAAGCATCATTGTTCGAGTATTTGTATTACCTTTGTGACGTCATCAAAGACAAACATATTGTCTACAACAACTTAAACAACCCCATTAGAGGATAGACAACACAAGCTCAAACATAATTCTAACAACAAACAAAACAAACACCAAAATGATTCTATCAACAACACCCAACATCGAAGGTCACACCATCCGCGAATACAAAGGCATTGTAACAGGTGAAACTATCTTCGGCGCTAACATTTTTAAAGACATGTTCGCTGGCATACGCGACATCGTAGGCGGCAGAAGCAAAAGCAACGAAAAAACACTCATCAAAGGAAAAGAAGCAGCACTGAAAGAGATGTCGGAACGAGCAGCAGAATTAGGCGCTAATGCAATAGTTGGCATCGACATCGACTACGAAACAGTAGGCAACTCCGGTTCCATGCTGATGATTGCAACAAGCGGCACCGCTGTAGTTATCGACTAACACACCCATGACAGAAAGAGAGAAAATGGTGAGCGGACAACGCTACCACGCTACCGATGAGACACTACGCATAGAACTCAACGCCTGTAAAGACCTTTGCTGGGAATACAATCAGTTGCGACCGACACGTCTGAAAGAACGCAACACACTGCTACAACAAATTCTTGGCAAAGCCGACAACGACACCTTCATCAACCAACCGTTCTACTGCGACTTTGGTAAAAACATACGTGTTGGCAAACGATTCTTCGCCAATTTCAATCTCACCATACTCGATGAAGCAATCGTCACCTTCGGCGACGATTGCTTCGTTGGGCCTAACGTCGGCATCTACACCGCCTGCCATGCCACCGATCCCGTCGAACGCAACACACGCCAAGACTGGGCTCTGCCAGTCAACATCGGCAACAACGTATGGATAGGAGGAGGTGTCACCATACTACCAGGAGTTACCATCGGAGACAACGTCACCATTGGAGCTGGCAGTGTCGTGACACACAACGTCGAACCAAACACCATAGTAGCAGGCAATCCAGCACGAACCATACGAAGACTCGACGAAACAACACCCAACAAACACTAAAACAGCAGTTTAAAAACGCTCCAAACACCGTGAAGACAGGACAACTCATCACCTCGTCAATCCTCGCAGGAATCTGCATCGGCATCGCAGGATTTGGCTACCTTGCAGAAAAAGGTATCATCGGTGCCGTGCTCTTTGCCTTCGGTTTGCTCACCGTAGTTCACTACTCACTAAAACTCTACACAGGCACAGCGGGTTTCATCCAGAAAAACGAAATCGGCTCACTTTTGCTCATCCTACTCTTCAACATCGTTGGATGTCTGGCCGTCGCCCTAATAGCGCGATGCTCACCTATGCCACTGCAAGACACTGCGCAACAGATTCTCGAAGCACGTCTTGCCAACGGACCTCTACGTGGGGGCGTACTCGCCATCGGATGCGGATTCATCATGACAACAGCCGTCACATTCGCACGCAAAGGACAACACCTACCACTGCTTTTCGGCGTGCCACTATTCATTATGTGCGGATTCCCTCACTGCGTAGCCGACGCATTCTATTATCTCTGCGTTCCCACCGAATTCCTTTTTGAACACACTCTCGACATACTCGCATTCTACATCAGCATTGTTATAGGCAACTTTATCGGATGCAATCTTTACAGAGCAATCACAACCATCACAGCATAACACACTAAAAGTCAACGCACAAAAAACCAACAACATGGACCAACGCTCGCAACGAATCATACGCGTAACAATTGTGGGAAGTGTCGTCAACCTACTTCTCACTGCGGCTAAACTACTCACCGGTTTTTTGGGTCACAGTGCCGCCATGATTGCCGATGGCATACACTCACTTTCAGACCTTTTGAGCGACCTCATCGTAATAATTTTTGTGCGCATAGCCTCACGCAAGCAAGACCACGGACATGCCTACGGACACGGCAAATTCGAAACACTGGCCTCCATCTTAGTCAGCATCATTCTCTTAGTGGTAGCTTGCAAACTCATTGTGGCAGGCATTGGGCAGACGCTCGCTGTGCTCGGCGGACATCAATTACCACCGCCCAGTTGGATAGCACTGGTAGCAGCATTAGTGTCGATTCTACTCAAAGAATGGCTTTACCGAATCACCCTACGCATCGGACAAGAAGAACAAAGCAACGCCACCATAACAAACGCTTGGCATCACCGCACCGATGCTTTCTCGTCGATAGCTGTACTTGTGGGCATTGGAGGTGCCATGCTACTCGGAGGAAAATGGCAGGTGCTCGACCCTCTCGTCTGCTGTGGCATCGGCATTTTCATCGTTGTCATTGCTATAAAAATGCTTTTCCCAGGCATGGCAGAACTTATGGAATCGTCACTGCCTGATGCTGAGACACAGGAGATTGCCGACATCATCAGCCATGTCGACGGCATCAACAACGTACACGAACTCAAGACTCGTCGAAGCGGCAAAACAGTGATTATCGACACACACATCGTGGTAAACCCCAACATGTCGGTCAACGAGGCACATCAACTCACCATTCTGGCAGAAGAAGCGTTACGACAACGATTTGGCAACGACACACAAATCTCTATTCACGTCGAACCTAACGTTAACGCACAGTAACAAACATAACGCAACAAGAAACAACTCAAACAATAACACAAAAATAACTCTAAAACAATGGAAATCAAAGAAAAAGTACTTGAGACAATGAAAACAGCCGGCGAACCACTGAACGCAGGCAAAATAGCAGAACTTAGCGGACTCGACCGCAAAGAGGTAGACAAGGCCATGAAGGTACTGAAAGAAGAAGGTGCCATCGTTTCGCCAGTGCGCTGCAAATGGGAACCCGCCAAATAATAAGACGGACAAAGCACTAACTTTTTGCACGCTACAGAAAAAAATTGTAGCGATGAAAATTTCTTGTGGGAAATTTTAGTTTCGTGAGCGCGAAAAATAATTTCACGTGGGAAGTTTTAGTTTCGTGAGCGCTGAAAATAATTTCTTGTG
>JAUNIJ010000074.1 GCA_030523485.1 Bacteroidales bacterium | reverse complement strand
GGCACCAGAAGTTCTCTAATGTTGTAAAATCGTATTTAGTTATGAGTAAATTGCACATCAGAAAAGGCGATATCGTCTATGTGAATGCCGGTGATGATAAAGGAAAAACTGGCAAAGTTCTCCGCGTATTAGTGAAAGAACAGCGTGCTATCGTTGAGGGTATCAATATGGTTTCAAAAAGTGTAAAACCAAATGCTAAAAACCCTCAAGGTGGTATTATCAAACAAGAGGCTCCTATTCACATTTCTAACTTGAATGTGTTGGACCCAAAAGAGCAAAAACCAACTCGCGTCGGTCGTAAAGTTGTTGACGACAAAAATGTTCGTTACGCTAAAAAATCGGGCGAAGTATTAACAGAGGTAAAATAAGACATGAATACTGCAAGTTTAAAACAAGAGTATTTGGACAGAATCGTACCTGCTTTGATGAAAGAATTCGGTTACTCAACCGTTATGCAGGTTCCTGTTCTCGAGAAAATCGTCTTGAATCAAGGCTTGGGTATGGCTACAGCTGACAAAAAGATTATCGACACAGCCATCAACGAGATGACTGCTATTGCAGGTCAAAAAGCTGTTGCTACATACTCAAAGAAAGATATCTCTAACTTCAAATTGCGTAAGAAAATGCCAATTGGTGTTAGAGTTACCCTCCGTCATAACCAAATGTATGAATTCCTCGAACGTCTCGTTCGTGTAGCTCTTCCTCGTATTCGCGACTTTAAAGGTATCGATTCGAAAATGGATGGTCGTGGCAACTATACTTTGGGCATAACAGAGCAAATCATCTTCCCTGAAATCAATATTGATAGTATCGATAAATTGTTAGGTATGAACATTACTTTCGTAACTACTGCAAAAACCGACGAAGAAGGCTTTGCTTTGTTGCGTGAGTTTGGATTACCATTTAAGAAAAACTAATACAGAATGGCAAAAGAGTCAATGAAAGCACGTGAAGTAAAACGTGCAAAGTTGGTTGCTAAGTATGCAGCAAAACGCAAAGCGTTGATTGAAGCTGGCGATTATGAAGGATTGCAAAACCTTCCAAAGAATGCTTGCTATGTTCGTCTGCATAACCGTAGCAAAATTTCTGGTCGTCCAAGAGGTTATATGCGTCAATTCGGACTTTCACGTATCGAATTCCGTGAAATGGCTTCAAAAGGCTTAATTCCAGGTGTAAAGAAAGCTAGTTGGTAATTTACACCTATCTGATATCGGACTGACGTGTTCGAGTGGTCCGATCAATTGAGTAAAAGATAATAATTAAATATTGCCCTAAATTAGGGGTTGATTTATTTTATGACAGATCCAATAGCAGATTATTTGACAAGATTAAGGAACGCTATAACAGCAAACCACAGAGTTGTAGAGGTTCCTGCGTCAAATCTCAAAAAAGAAATTACAAAAGTTCTTTTTGAGAAAGGATATATCCTCAACTATAAATTCATTGAGGAAGAGAAAAACCCTCAAGGTACTATTAAAATTGCCTTGAAGTACGATCCAGTCAACAAGGTAAATGCCATTAAGAAACTTATTCGTGTTTCTACTCCAGGTCTTCGCCGTTATGTTGGCTATCGTGAAATGCCACGTGTATTAAATGGCCTTGGTATTGTTATCCTCTCTACATCTAAAGGTGTGATGACGGACAAAGAAGCCAAGAGTCAAAAGGTAGGTGGTGAGGTATTATGTTTCATCTATTAATGGGAGGTAAGAGAATATGTCAAGAATAGGTAAATTACCAGTTCATCTCCCAGCAGGTGTTACTGTATCAGTGAAAGAAGGCTTAATCACAGTTAAAGGTCCAAAAGGTGAATTAACACAAAAGATTGATCCTTCGGTAGAAATGAAAGAAGAGGCTGGTGTACTTACATTTACACGTGCCAACGATGATCGTCAGACTCGTGCTAATCATGGTCTTTATCGCACGTTGGTTAACAACATGGTTGTTGGTGTAAGTGAAGGTTACAAGAAAACTCTTGAGTTGGTAGGTGTAGGTTATCGTGCTAATGCAACAGGACAAGTTTTGGAATTAGCTCTTGGTTATACACATACAATCTATATCAAGTTGGCTCCAGAAATTAAAGTAACAACAGTTTCTGAGCGTAACCAAAATCCTCTCATTGTCTTGGAAAGTTGCGACAAACAATTGCTTGGTCAAGTTTGTGCAAAACTTCGTTCGATGCGTAAACCAGAACCTTATAAAGGCAAAGGTGTTAAATTCCAAGGTGAAGTTATTCGTAAGAAAGCTGGCAAAACTGCTGCAAAATAATTTTAATGTGAGAAGATTATGAATAAGAATTTGAAAAGAAGAATTAGGGTAAAAGCTCATATTCGTCGTCGTGTGTTTGGTACATCAGAAAGACCACGTTTGACTGTTTTTCGTAGTAATGCCCAAATATATGCCCAAGTTATTGACGACCGTCTCGGTAAAACACTTGCTTCTGCCTCTTCTTTGGCAATTAAAGACAAGATGACAAAGAGTGAGAAAGCAGCAAAAGTTGGCGAAATCTTAGCACAGAAAGCTAAGGAGTCTGGCGTAACTTCAGTGGTTTTCGACCGCAATGGCTATCTCTATCATGGTAGAATTAAGGAATTAGCCGATGCAGCACGCAAAGGTGGACTTGAATTTTAATTTTTTAATTAGTTCATTATGTCAGATAATAAGATAAAATATTCAAATGACCTTGAGTTGCAAGAGCGTTTGGTTGCTGTCAACCGTGTCGTAAAGGTAACAAAAGGTGGTCGTGCATTTACTTTCGCTGCAATAGTTGTGGTAGGTAATGGCGAAGGAGTTGTAGGTTATGGCCTTGGTAAAGCAGGCGAGGTTCAAGCTGCTATCAACAAAGGTGTAGAAGCTGCAAAGAAAAACCTTATTAAAGTACCAGTTTACAAAGGAACCATCCCTCACGAACAAGCTATGCGTTTTGGTGGAGCTAACATTATCATCAAACCTGCTGCTCATGGTACTGGTGTAAAAGCAGGTGGTGCTATGCGTGCCGTGTTTGAAAGTGTTGGTATTACCGACGTCTTGGCAAAGTCTAAAGGCTCTTCAAACCCTCATAACTTAGTAAAAGCTACTTTCAAGGCACTTTGTGAAATGCGTAATGTTTATATGGTCGCACAAAACAGAGGTGTCTCAGTAGATAAAGTGTTCAACGGTTAATGCTTATAGAAAGATGGCTAAGATAAAAATACAACAAATTAAAAGCAGAATCGATTGCACGAAATTACAAAAACGTACACTTGATGCTCTCGGTCTGCATAAAACAAATGCTATCGTGGAACATGAAGATTGTGCCTCAATTCGTGGCATGGTTGAATCCATTAAGCATATGGTAAAAATTTTAGACTAATACCATGGTCAGTATCTGATCAGGCAATTGTAAATTCAATAAGTTAACTGTTATGAATATTCATGATATTAAACCAGCTGCAGGCTCAAATAAAACGAACAAGCGTTTAGGCCGTGGCGCTGCTTCAGGCAAGGGTGGTACATCTACCCGTGGTCATAAGGGTGCCAAATCACGCTCTGGCTATTCAAGAAAAATCGGTTTCGAAGGCGGTCAAATGCCTTTGCAACGTCGTTTGCCTAAATTTGGCTTTACTCCATTGGCTAAAGTAGAGTATAAAGCTATTAATGTAGGAACACTTGAAACTTTGGCTGCAGAAACAAATCTTACCAACATCACTCTTGACGTTATGCGTGCAGCAGGTCTTGTTGGTAAAAATCAACTTGTGAAAGTTCTTGCACAAGGTGAATTAAAAACAAAAATTGAAGTTGAGGCACATGCATTCTCTAAGGCAGCTGAAACCGCCATTACTGCTGTCGGTGGAGTTGCCAAAATCGTAGAGAAATAATGAACATCGTATCTTCCATAAAAAACTGGTGGAATCGCTCGACGATCCACAACATTTTTGCCATTGAAGAATTAAGAGGCAAGATTCTAACAACCTTGTTGTTTATCCTCATCTATCGTTTTGGCTCCTTTGTTGTGTTGCCGGGTATAGATACAGATGCCCTTACCGGATTGAGAGAACAAACCAGCGGAGGCTTAATGTCTCTGTTGGACATGTTCTCCGGTGGTGCATTCTCTAATGCTTCCATCTTTGCGTTGGGTATTATGCCTTATATCTCAGCATCTATTGTTGTACAACTTCTAACCTTGGCTATTCCATATTTTCAGAAGATGCAACGTGATGGTGAGAATGGTATGCGTCGTTTGAACCAAATAACACGTGTGCTTACTGTGTTTATTTTGTTGCTTCAAGGCCCAGCTTATCTTACCAACCTCAGTTATCAAATGCGTTCTGTAGGTGCAGCAATGCCTGGTGGTATTTGGTTCAGCATCTCCTCCACAGTTATTTTGTGTGCAGGCTCTATGTTTGTCATGTGGTTGGGTGAGCGTATTACTGATAAAGGTATTGGCAACGGTATATCATTGTTAATTATGATTGGTATCATTGCTCGTTTACCAAATGCATTTACTCAGGAATTCCTTATGAGAATGAATGAGAATGGTGGTGGTGGTCTCGTATTCCTCTTGGCTGAAGTTGTTATTTTGCTCTTCATTGTTGCAGCATGTATTGCTTTGGTTCAAGCTACTCGTAAAATTCCTATTCAATATGCAAAACGTATTGTAGGTAATCGTCAAATGGGTGGTGTTAGAGAATATTTGCCTCTAAAAGTTAATGCGGCAGGTGTTATGCCTATCATTTTTGCACAAGCTATAATGATGATTCCTATAATGTTAGTAGGATTTAATTCTAACGAGGTAGGAAGTTTCATGCGTGCATTTATGGATAACACTGGTGTATGGTATAATATTGTTTTTGCCATCCTTATTGTTGCATTCACCTATTTCTACACAGCAATCACAGTCAATTCAAAAAGTATAGCAGAACACTTGAAAGTAAACAATGGTTTCATTCCTGGCGTTAAACCAGGTAAGGCAACTGTTGATTTTATTGATAATGTTATGGATCGTATCACACTTCCAGGTTCTATCTTCTTAGCTATTGTTGCTATCCTTCCTGCTATAGCTTCATTATTTGGTGTGACTCGTGAATTTGCTCAGTTCTATGGTGGAACATCTTTGTTGATTCTTGTGGGTGTAGTTCTTGACACCTTACAACAAATAGAAACTCATCTCAGTATGCACCATTATGATGGCGTATTGAAATCAGGCGGCAGAATTAAAGGTCGTATGGGTTCAGTAGCAGCATATTAATGGTATGATTTGAAATATGATCTATTTAAAGACAGATGAAGAGGTAGAACTCCTTCGTGAGAGCAATTTAATTGTTAGTCGCACGTTGGCAGAGATGGCAAAAGTTATTAAGCCGGGAGTTACTACTGCTTATTTGGATAAGATCGCTGAAGAATTTATGCGGGATAACGGTGCTATTCCTTCTTGCAAGGGATATTGCGGTTTTCCCGCAACTTTATGTACATCTGTTAACGACCAAGTTGTACATGGTATTCCTTCGGAAAAAGTGATTCTTAAAGAAGGTGATATCATCACTGTTGACACTTGTGCCGAGAAAAATGGTTTTGTTGGTGACTCAGCTTTTACTTTTTGTGTGGGTGATGTTGCTCCAGAAATAAAACGTCTCTTGGAAGTAACAAAAGAGTCTCTTTATTTAGGTATCGAACAAGCTGTTGCTGGAAAACGTATAGGCGATATTTCTTACGCAGTACAAACACATTGTGAACATTATGGCTATGGTGTTGTTCGTGAAATGATAGGTCATGGTATTGGCCGTGATATGCACGAAGATCCGGAAGTGCCAAATTATGGTTCTCGTGGTCGTGGCCCATTACTTAAAAAAGGAATGACTATCTGCATCGAGCCTATGATAACGCTTGGTCGCAAAGAATTGCTATTTGAAAGCGACGGATGGACAACAAGAACAGTTGATGGGAAATGTGCTGCGCATTTTGAGCACTGTGTAGCTATTGGGAATGGTAAAGCGGATATCCTATCCGACTTCAGTATAATCGAGAAAGAATTAAAATATTGAAATGGCTAAACAAACAGCTATAGAAATTGATGGCACCATAACCGAAGCATTGTCGAATGCAATGTTTCGTGTAGAATTGTCGAACGGACACCAAATAATTGCTCATATTTCAGGTAAAATGAGAATGCATTATATTCGCATATTGCCTGGCGATAAAGTAAGAGTTGAAATGTCTCCTTATGATTTAACTAAGGGACGTATCTCATTCCGTTACAAATAAACATAGTCTAAAACATTATTTTAGGTACTTTGTTACCAAATTATGTCTTTTTTCATCTGTGTGGATTTTGAAAAAAGAGTCTGAATTTGCGTGTAAGTATTTGAAATATAGGTTGTTTGGTTTGGTTTGTAAAATTGAGATAAACATCGTACCTTTGTACTCCTTTTCTCATGAAGAGGAGCGATGTATTTCGAAATCACAAAGAAAAAAATAATAGCTTACAACTATGAAAGTAAGAACTTCGGTAAAAAGACGCAATGATGACTGCAAGATTGTACGTCGTAAGGGTCGTCTGTATGTAATTAACAAGAAAAACCCAAAGATGAAACTTCGTCAGGGTTAATTTATTAAACAAACAATTATGGCAATAAGAATTGTTGGAGTAGATTTGCCCCAGAATAAGATTGGGGAAGTTGGATTGACTTATATCTACGGAATAGGTCGCAGTAGCGCAAGAAAAATCTTGTCAGATGCTGGCGTTGATCCTGCTATTAAAGTACAGGATTGGACCGATGACCAAGCCGCTAAGATTCGTGAAGTAATTGGTGCCAACTACAAAGTAGAAGGTGAATTACGTTCAGAAATCCAATTAAACATCAAACGTTTGATGGATATCGGTTGCTATCGTGGCGTTCGTCATCGTCTTGGTTTGCCAGTAAACGGCCAAAAGACAAAAAACAACGCTCGTACACGTAAAGGTAAAAAGAAAACTGTTGCAAATAAGAAGAAAGCAACCAAGTAATTAACCTCGTAAATTAAACAGAACATGGCTAAAAAAGTAGTAGCAACCAAGAAAAAAGTTGTGAAAGTGGACGGCGTTGGACAACTGCATGTTCATTCTTCATTCAATAATATTATTGTATCTATTGCCAATGGTGAAGGTCAGGTTATCTCTTGGTCATCAGCTGGTAAAATGGGTTTCCGTGGCTCTAAAAAGAACACTCCATATGCTGCTCAGATGGCAGCTCAGGATTGCGGTAAAGTAGCATTCGACATGGGCTTGAAAAAAGTAAAAGCTTATGTAAAAGGTCCAGGTAATGGCCGTGAATCAGCAATCCGTACCATACATGGCATGGGCATAGAAGTGGTCGAAATTATCGACGTTACACCACTGCCACACAATGGTTGTCGCCCAGCAAAACGTAGAAGAGTATAATCAACGATTAAAAAGAGAAAACAATGGCAAGATATACAGGCCCTACCTCGCGAATCTCCCGTAAATTTGGAGAACCAATTTTTGGTAATGAGGGTACAAAAAAGATGACTGTTCCTCCAGGTCAACACGGCAACAACCGTCGCCGTAAAATTTCTGAGTATGGAACACAGTTGAAAGAAAAACAAAAAGCAAAGTATACATACGGTGTGTTGGAAAAACAATTCCATAACATGTTTAAGAAGGCTCAAGCTAAGAAAGGTATTACTGGTGAGATCCTACTTCAAATGTTAGAATGCCGTCTTGATAATATTGTATATCGTCTTGGTATGGGAACAACACGTGCTGCAGCACGTCAGTTAGTGTCTCACAAACACATCCTTGTGAATGGTGAAGTGGTAAACATCCCTTCTTATAGTGTTAAACAAGGCGATGTTATCTCCGTTCGTGAGAAAGACAAATCGATGCAAGTGATTGCTGATGCCTTAAGCGGCTTCAATCACAGTAAATATCCTTGGTTGGAATGGAATGAAGCAGACAAAGCAGGTAAATTCCTCCACGTTCCAGAGCGTGCAGACATTCCAGAAAACATCAAAGAACAATTAATCGTAGAGTTGTATTCTAAAGCTTAATAACATGGCGATACTAGCATTTCAAAAACCGGAAAAGGTGATAATGGTAGAATCGAACGATAAATTTGGTCGTTTCGAATTTCGTCCATTAGAGCCAGGGTTCGGCATTACTATCGGCAATGCTTTACGTCGCATCTTGTTGTCATCGCTTGAGGGTTATGCAATTACTAGCTTGAAAATTAGTGGTGTTGATCACGAATTTGATACTATCAAAGGTGTAATCGACGACGTAACAAGCATTATTCTCAACTTGAAACAAGTGCGTTTTAAACGTGTGGTTGATAGCGAAGCTGACAAAGAAAAGATTGTTTTGACCGTATCAAATCAGACGGAACTCAAAGCAGAAGACCTCAACAAGTCTCTCAATGTTTTTGAGGTGCTTAATCCTGAGTTGGTAATCTGCCGTATGGACGAAAGCGCCAACTTCACGATGGAACTCACCATTGAGAAGGGTCGTGGCTACCTTCCTGCAGATGAAAACAAGGATGTGCCTCCAGAGATTGGTACTATAGCTGTTGATGCTATCTTTACACCTATCCGCAACGTCAAATATGCTGTTGAACCATTCCGTGTAGAACAACGCACCGACTACGATCAGCTTGTGTTGGAAATTACTACCGATGGTTCTATTCATCCCAAAACAGCACTCAAGGAAGCTGCAAAAATACTCATACAACACTTTGTTCTCTTTACCGATGAAGGCATCCAGCTTGAGGCTAACATGTCTTCTATTGATAATGAGTTGGATGAAGCTCAATTGAAAACACGTCAAATCTTGAAAAAGAAACTCACAGAATTGAATTTGTCAGTGCGTGCTTTGAATTGCTTGAAAACAGCAGAAGTTGAGACAGTAGGTGAGTTATGCGAATTCCAAAAGAATGAACTCATGAAGTTCCGTAACTTTGGTAAAAAATCTCTCAACGAATTAGAGGATGTTCTCAAGGAGTTGGGTCTCGAGTTCGGAATGGATTTATCAATGTACAAATTAGATAAGGATTAAAAACAATGAGACATAATTGCAAAAATAATCACTTAGGTCGTACGTCTTCACATCGTCATGCTTTGTTGATGAATATGGCTTGCTCGTTGATTGAGCACAAACATATCAATACAACAACAGCTAAGGCAAAGGCGTTGAAACGTTATGTAGAACCTCTGATTACTAAATCAAAAGAAAATACAACTGCCAATCGTCGTTTGGTGTTCAGCTATCTTCAAAACAAACGTGTTGTCACAGAGTTGTTCACTGTTGTGGCTCCAAAAATTGCTAACCGTCCAGGTGGTTACACGCGCATTCTTCACACAGGTTATCGTCTTGGTGATGCTGCTGAAATGTGTATGATGGAGTTGGTTGATTTCGGTGTTCAAGTTGAGGTTGCTCCAGAAGCAGCTAAAACAGAGAAGAAAACACGTCGTGGTGGTAAGAAAAAAGTTGAAGCTGCTGCTGAATAATTTTCTTTAGACCAACATAAAACGACTGCTTACGGGAAATCGTGGGCAGTCGTTTTTTTTTGTCTTTCTATAGCTTAAACTTATTTGTGTTCATAGTGACGGTTTAATCCAATATTTGCAAGTCTATTGTGACAAGTGTAGTTCTCGTTTTATAAAACAACCATTGTGTAAAATGAAGGTAGAAGCTTCTCACGTTATGGCTGTCTGTAAGTTATATTTGTGTTGTTTTGTCGCCGTTTAGAATTTTGTCAGACGTTAATAATTACAAACTTGT
>JAUNIJ010000187.1 GCA_030523485.1 Bacteroidales bacterium | reverse complement strand
TAATATCAGATAATGTTACATAATACATCACCAAATCCTCAAGAATCATAGTGTCAATATCTGTTACATTTGATGGTATTGGTAGAATTCCATAAATATAATCATCTGTAGGTTCTACCTCATAAGATTTATCAGATTTTAAATACGTAAGATATAAGAGACCTTCCGATATATAATCGTCAAAAGCAACAGTAAGAGCCGGCTCCCATGTTTCCCCTAAAAAAGATATCACACATGATGACTCCGGAGTTGGTTCTGGTATAGGCTCTGGCTCAGGTTGATTACAAGAAGCACACATACACACAGCAATTAACATGCCGTAGAAATAGACTTTTTTCTTCATTGTTGACTATAGTTTAAATTAATGTTTTATTGTTGGCAAAGATAAGAATTATTTCCGAAACAAGAACACTTGACAATTTTTTTTCGAAAGAAAACACCTACATAAAATATAACATCAACGCCAATCAATATGTAAGAAAAAATATCTATATTTGTATTTCCAAAATTAAAAGAAAATGGCAACAGTAAAATTAGAGACAACAAAGGGTGATATCATCGTTCGACTATATGACGAGACCCCCAACCATCGTGACAACTTTCTAAAATTGGTAAAAGAGGAATATTACAATAACACCTTATTTCACAGGGTCATTAAAGACTTCATGATTCAAGGTGGAGACCCTGATAGTGTGAATGCGCCTGCCAACAAAATGCTTGGCACCGGTGGCCCAAACTATACAATAAAAGCAGAAATTTTACCTTCGTTATTTCATAAACGCGGTGCATTAGCAGCAGCACGACAAGGCGATGAAGTTAATCCAGAGCGAGAGAGTAGTGGTAGCCAATTTTATATCGTTTGGGGACAATGTTATAAGATGGCACAAATACAACAACTAAACAAACAGTTGCAAATGCAACAAACACAACAAGCGTTCTCAACATTAGTGGCACAACATCGCGCCGAGATTCTTCAACTCCGAAAAGACAGAAACCAAGCAGGACTGATGGAACTACAAGAAAAACTCATAAAAGAGGCTGAGAAAGAGGCAAAAACTATGGGCGAACCACTGTCGAAAGAACAAATAGAGCTATACACCACCATCGGTGGCACACCGCATCTCGATGGACAATACACTGTGTTCGGCGAAGTGGTCGAAGGACTTGACGTTGTTGAAGCCATCCAATCAACCCCTACACAACGAGGCGATCGACCCAAAGAAGACATTAAAATAATCAGTACTATCATTATCGACTAAACGACATCGGTGTGAAAAAAATCCTATTCGTTTGTCACGGCAACATTTGTCGCTCTGTGATGGCAGAAATGGTTATGAAACACATTGTTAGGAAAGCCAATAGAGAAGGGGAGTTTCTAATAGACAGTTGTGCCACATCGACAGAAGAAATTGGTAACGATATTTATCCCCCAGCAAAACAATGCCTAACAGCACACAACATACCTTTCACCCACCATCAGGCAAGACAGATAGTGCTAGAAGACTATCAGCGTTTCGACCTCATTATACTAATGGACCACAACAACTTACGTAACATTAAACGCATCATTCCATCAGATACAGACAAAAAAATACGTATGTTATTGACGCATGATGTCGCAGATCCATGGTATACGGGCGATTTCGAAGCCACCTATCGCGACGTGGTAGCGGGTTGT
>JAUNIJ010000073.1 GCA_030523485.1 Bacteroidales bacterium | reverse complement strand
TCTTTGTTTTAGAGTTTTACAAGGTTTTGTGTATCAACCACGATGCCTTCGGCAACGAGTTGGATGAAATAGATACCAGCAGGCAATGTCGATAGTGGTAGCATGATGCTACCATTGCCGAGTTCATCTATCTCAGTAATTGGAATGGTGAGATGTGACGTGCCGTTAACGTTGGTCACATAGATATAAGCATGACGACAGTCAGGTGAGAGCGTATATGCCACATCTGTTTGTGTCGTTGCGGGGTTCGGTGTAATGTCTAGGATGGCACCGCCTACCACTTGTATGTTGATGGTGTCGTAAGCAATGTAGCCATTGTCGGTTTGTTCCACTCTTAATACATAGGATGTTGATGTTGCTGGCATCACGTTGATAGATTGTCCTACGCCAATCTCTTCGTCATCAACGTACCAGCTGTA
Organism: Bacteroidales bacterium; assembly: GCA_030523485.1. Lineage (GTDB taxonomy): Bacteria > Bacteroidota > Bacteroidia > Bacteroidales > Paludibacteraceae > HGM05398. The sequence goes on along the minus strand of JAUNIJ010000073.1, from coordinate 9,374 downwards.
GGTGGCATCTTCTGCGTGAAGATTCGATGTGAGTGTTACTTGTGTATCGGTGCGGACTACGCGCTCACTCGATGCTGTGGCGTGCGCTTGGAAGAAGAGGTCTGGGTTGCGTAGTGCGGTAAAACGCATTACTTCGTCGGTAGCACCATCAGTTGAAAGTGCGATGTCGATGTCGAAATCGTTAAGTTCTGGCAGAAGGTCAGAGCGGAAGTGTACTTCGATGCCAACAAAATAGTTACCTGGTTGTTGGGGCGCATCGAACAACAACTCTGTGCCGATGTTGTCGATTCTAATGCGATTTTCGTCAACAACTTCCAAGTCTTCGCTGTTTTGTAACAGCGCCATCAAATCGGTACTGAGCAATGCGTAGACTTCTGCAAAGTCGGTTAGTTTATATTGTCCGTTGCGCACGATTTGAGAGAGTGTTAGGGCAAATGTGTTTCCGTTGCTGGGACAAACTTCTATGATTTGTCCGTAGATTTTGTCGCTGATAAGTCGGTTGGTATTGGAGACTGCCACGCTGTTGTATTTCTTAGCCAAAGCACTACTTGGTAAGTTGAGTTGGTTAGGTTGTATTTCTGGCAACAAACCATAACCTTCGTTGGCAGCTGCCATGATTGAGAATCCCCATCCGAGACAGTGCGATGCTTCGATGGTGTCGATAGTAGGAAATGCGTTATTGATAGTGCCTTGTAGTAAGGGCATGTTTGGTAGGGCAAATTCAAAGATTGGCGTAGTAACGCGACGTTCGTGTGGCTGAAGTGCGCCAATGGGTTCGCCTATACTTGGCATAAGACGACCGTATTGTGCAGGATAGGCGTGTGAGTTGAGCGGTTGCTCTTTAGCGGTAAGCGAAGTGCGCTGCCAAGTAAGATAGAGTTTCTCGTTCAGTGCTCCGCTTGGACGGTCGGAACGGTTAAGGATATTGACGGCAACAAGACAAGTGTCTTTATCGTATGCTGAGAGTGTGAGTATCTCATCGTTGGTTTCTTTGTCGAGCAAACAAATGTCTGGACTGTTCCAATAGACGATAGAGTTGCCGGGCTCTATGCCCAACGAATCGCCTTCGCAGTCACGAATATGAAGGTCGGCATACAAACTATCTCTTGCTGCTGCTACTGCGGCGTAAGCATCGATGAGACCATAACCAAGGAACTCGTTCCAAGTGCCATTGGGGTGACTGGCGTCGGTGAGGTATGGGTGTGCTATGGAATCAATTTTCGTAGCTGTTTGTTCGATTATGTCGCACACTTGTTGGCGTGTTAAGTTTGGATTTACAGAGAGCATCAGTGCGGCAACACCAGCTACGTGAGGAGTAGCAAAAGAGGTACCAGAATTTGTTTGTATGCGGTGGTTTGAGACATCTGTGTGTGGTAATGCAACGCATACGTTTTCACCAGGGGCTGTTATGCCAAGATTTTTTCCATGTGTGCTAGCACTCCATTTAAAGTTACTATCACATTGTGAAACGACAAGTATATCTGATTTACCTCCTTGTGGATAAGAAATTTCGGATAGTTCACAATCGTTTCCTGCAGCGAAAATAACAATACATCCTTTCCCATTTCTGCCGTTGTGAAAGGCGTTGTCTAATGCGTTTTCAAGTTGTGAGTGTGTTGTTGTGTTGAATTTAAAACGTGAATCAAGGGAGCAGTTGATGATATCTGCGCCATGATTAACTGCGTAATCAATTCCTCGTGCTAGTGATTCTAAAGTTAAAGAGTCTTTGGCCTTGTCTCCAACCAAAATAGGAAGAATTTTTGTTTGTGGCGCTATTCCTGAAATTCCTTTGTTATCATGTTTTGAAAAAATGATACTTGCAACTGATGTGCCATGATCGGCAGTGTATTTATTATGTAGTTCTTTGTTTTCTACTGCATCATAGCCAGGAAGAATGTTACATTCTGAAAATTCTTGTATCAATGTATCAACTCCACTATCTAATATAGCAATTGTAATATTGTTGTTTCCTGTGGTAATTTTCCATGCTTTATCTGCGTTAATTGCCTTTAGGTTCCAGTCAGAAAATTGTGGTTGGTTACTTTCTCCGCCGCACCAAACTGAACCTTCTATTATTGCATAATATAATTTATAAAGGCGGATTGTGCCGGTCTCAAATAGAATGTTTGCAGCGTTAATTGCGTTAAAACATTTTGTGTTTTTGTCGACTTGTAAAACAGTTCCTGGACCTGTTAAAAGGTCTCCATAGTAAAAATCTTTACTTCTATCTGTAATTTTTATATTGAGAGAATCGCAGATATGTTTTAGTAGAATGCTGTCATTGGGTTGTGTTAATTCAATATAAATAAAGCGAGAAACGTCTAGTCCAGTACCTTTTATTATAGGTTCTACGTCAACAACATAATCAAGACTTTTTAGTCGGTTTACTGTTTTCGTGTAATTATTGTTGTTTTCTTGAAAATGAAAGCATAGTGTTTCGGAATCTTCTCTTGAGGATTCTTTAATAATGTTATGCTTTTTCTTAAGTTGTTCTCGAGTAATTTTTGTGCTGTCAATATATACCACAAAAGTATTTTCAATATATTCGATTGGTACTTTGTCGTATGTGGGATCAAATCGGTAGAAATAGGAGCCAATAGTTTGGTTTGTATTGTTCTCTAAGGAGCACGAGATAAAAATAATTACAAAACCAATAAAGGCTGTTATGTTAATGAGTTTTTTCATTGGGTGATTTTTTTTTTTTTTAGGATGGATTCTTGAGGCAAAATTATGCATTTTTTTTGATATCGAGAATAGAAATATAAATTAATTGTTTGGCATGTCGTAACATGTTGCTTTTCGTTTTTGAAAGCCGTCGCTTTTGAGAACGAATTTGTTCGGGGATGTTTTATTACTAAGTATGTGTATTAGAGATAGTATGGCTAAAAATTAAATAAAATAAGGCTCGTTACTTTCGTAGCGAGCCCTGTCTAGTTGTGTGTGTGTTTATTGACTATTCTCCCCAAGTTTTAATACTTTTGAGGTCTTCTAAAAGTGTTTTGACAGCGGCTTCAAGTTGCTCGTCGATGCCAACTGATAGTTTTTCTGTGGAGTTTCTTACTTTAATGTCGGGCTCAAGTTGGGTGTTTTCCAGGTAATTGCCTTCTTCTGTACGATAGCCGATGACAGGTAAGCCGAAGTACAGTGTTGGGTCTTGAAGAGTTTCCCATGTAACACTACTCATGGTGCCAGGAACAGGCATGCCGACAATTTTGCCCATTTTTTTGTGGTTGTATACCCATGGTGTGCCGTGTGCGTTGCTGTAGTTAGCTTCGCAAACCAACATGATAGATGGCTTGTTGTAGCGGCGTGAAGGCATTACACAGGAAACGGTGTCGCGTATCACTTGTTCGAGGTATTTTTCACCACTGAAAAGTGTTTCGATGTCTTCGTGCAGACGTCCACCACCATTGAAACGGGTGTCGATAACAATGCCTTCCTTCATGTTGTATTTTCCGAGAATGTCGGCATAAACATCGCGATAGCTGGCGTCTGCCATGCTACGAATGTGAACGTATCCTAATTTGCCGCCAGAGAGGCTGTCGACCATTTCTGCGTTGTGTTTAACCCAACGTTGATAAAGTAGTTCGTTTTGGGCGCCTTTACTGATAGGTTTCACCAATTCATCCCATTTTTGTCCACCGCGACGAATGCTTACTAATACCATCTTCCCTACTTTTTTATTGAGAGCGCTGTAGAAGTCTTTGTCGGTCACAATCTCTTGTCCGTCAATCTTCTCGATGATGTCGCCAACTTTTACTTTAGAGTGTTTGTTGTCGAAAGGACCATCTTTCAGCACTTCGGTAATCTTCACTCCTTTGTCGGTGTAGCTCATGTCGAAAAGTAAACCAAGTTGAGCGGTTACGTCGCCGCTACTTGCGCCTCTATAACCAGAGCCTGAGTGTGAAACGTTCAGTTCGCCAAGAATTTCTGAAAGGAGGTCGGAGAAATCGTAATTGTTGTTGATGTGTTCGAGGAATGGCTCGTAGTCTTTGCGGATAAGTGCCATGTCGGCACCATTGTGATCGCGACGGAACAGACGTTTGTTTTCTTGTAGGAATACATGGTTAAACATATACTTACGTTCTGCGGCATAATCAAGTTCCATTGTCGCATCGTATTGTATGTTTGTCGCTGAGCCTTTAGTGTCTACTTTTTGAATGTTGCCATTGGCTACGAGGAACATAGCATCGCCTTTCTTTGTGATAAATAGGTTGCTACCGTTGTTGCTACTGAATTTCTTGAGAATTTTGGTGCCGCCTTCACGTATGTTGAGTTCCCAAAGGTCGTACCCTTTTTCGAAAGCGCTGAGGAAATAAAGTTTCTCGCCGTCTTTCGAGAGTGCCACGCCAGAGAGGTTTGACGACATTGGTGTTAAGCGAACCACACGTTCTTGTAGGCGTTAGGTGTCGATATCAATTGTTTTTTCCTATTTATTGTTGTCATTTGCATCGTCTTTTTTCTTGTCGTCTTTGCTGTCGTCTTTCTTAGCAGCGGCGGCGGTTTTCTTCATTGCCTCTTCTTCCTCTTTCAGACGTTGGTATTCCTCTTTATTGAGGCGGAATCTGTCGTAAGCATCTTGATTCATGAATGCGATGAATACGTCGTCTTGCGAGCCCCATGAGGCGTGCGACCGCATGCCTAAACGATTTGATTGGAAGATAATAGCATTGCCGTCAAGCACCCATTGGGGATTGGCTACGATATAACCATCATTAGTGATGTTGTAAATCTTAGCGTCTTTTCCTGATGCCGACACGATGCCAACGTCGGAGTATGGTTCGCGACGGTTTGTAATCAGTGTGAGTGTGAACCATTTGCCGTCGGGCGACCATTGGTAGTCCATGGTCCATTCGTCGTTGCCGTAGTGTTGTGTGCCATCGGTAATTTGACGTACGGCTTTCGTGGCAACATTCATTACCTTGAGGTATTTGCGTTGCTCAATAAATGCTAACTCTTTACCGTCGGGTGAGAATTGTGCGTTGGTACGTTCGATGTTGTCGTCAAAAAGTCGTGTCTCTTTAATCAGTGTACCATAGGCGAAATTCTTGTCTTCGCTGCGTTCTAATGTTGCCATGTACAGACCAAAGAAACCGTCGCGTTCTGATGTGTAAACCAATTTCTTGCCGTCGGGCGAGAATGTTGGCTGTCTCTCTGCTTCTGCGGTGTGTGTTATTTGTTTGGTGGTGGTGTATTCGTCGGTTGTTACAAACACTTCACCACGCACTACGAAAGCAATTTGTTTGCCGTCGGGGGTGATGGTCATTTGTGAGGCACGACCAAACGAACCGCGTTGTGGTGTGTTGTCTTGGTCGTTCACAATTTCAATTTCCACTTTTTTTGGGGTGCCATTCAAACTTTGTGTATAGATTTCGCCGAGATAATTATAGCAGAGTGTGCCATTGTTTGCTACGGTGAGGAATCGTACGGGATGGTTCTTGAAATGTGTGAGTTGTGTTGCTTGTTCCGGATTTGTGAGAGCAGAGCGATAGACGTTGAAACTGCCGCCATTGCGCTCGCTCAAGAACACCATCTCTTTGTTGTTGTTGATGAATTGTGGGTCGCGGTCTTCGCCAACATTGGTTGTGATTTGACGATGTTCATGTTTTTTCGCATCGTAGTACCACACGTCACGCGCTACCGACGATACTTGGTGCTTTCTCCATATGTTCTCGCTACCTGTACGGTTGTAATAGAGAAACGACTCTCCATCAGCGTCAAGACTCATTGAGCAAACTGTGGCTGGTGTCACTTGTTTCGAGCGACCATTATCCAAAGCCACACAATAGAGCTCGGTGAGCACGCCATAAGGGAATTGCACGTTGGCAGCGTCTTTTTGAATATAGGCAGTGTAATAAATCGATTTGTTGTCGGCTGAGAATGCCATAGGCGTTTCTGAAGCCGAGTTGAATGTGATGCGTTTTGCTACGCCACCATTCACATCGACGGTATAAACGTCGAAATTACCATTGCGGTCGGAAGCAAAGGCGATGGTGTTGCCGTCGTGACTCCATACAGGAGCATAGTCGTAGGCTGTGTGGGTGGTGAGTTGACGTGCTTTGCCACCATTAACACCTACAACATAGATATCACCTTTGTAACTGAATGCTATCTGGTCGCCTTTCGGTGAAATAGCATTGTAGCGCATCCAAAGTGGTGATGCTTGCAACGTAGTTATTGTGCTGATAAACAGCGCTACGATGAGAATTAGTTTTTTCATTACGATATCTTTACTTTAGCTTTTTGTTTACTGTTTTGCGTGATTGCTTGCTGTTCTTTATCAATCTGTTATTTGGAGCATTATAGATGCTGTCTTGCCAATTTAATTTGTGTCAACGACAACCTTGCAAAGGTAAGATTTTTTTGTGGAAAAATAGAGAAGTAGATGCGAGTGTTTCTCTTTGTTAATTCAAAAATAACGATTGCAGATGGTTGGACGACAACTTCGTGGAGAACGTTGATGCAGAATGCGAAAAAAAAACGTACTTTTGTGCGTTTAATATACTATGCTTATGGCAATGTCAAAGAAAGTTTTTGTAAGTGGCTGCTACGATATGCTTCATAGCGGTCATGTTGCTTTTTTTAAGGAGGCATCGCAATATGGTGACCTCTACGTTGGTATCGGTTCCGACCAAACCATACTTGGTTACAAAGGTCGGCTTCCTGTCTATTCCGAAAACGAACGGCTTTATATGGTGAAGTCTATTCGATATGTAAAAGATGCCTACATCAACACTAACAGTGGCATCATGGACTTTGTCGATATTGTCGATAATGTGGTCAAACCCGACATCTTCGTGGTGAACGAAGACGGAGGCTCCGACATTAAAGAACAGTTTTGTCGAGAGCGTGGCATTGAATATGTAGTGCTGAAACGTATTCCAGAAGAGGGCTTGAAAGCACGCTCCACAACAGCATTACGACAGGAAACGTCGCAACTTCCAACACGGCTCGACTTAGCAGGCACGTGGATCGACCAACCTTATGTCTCGTGCAATGCGCCAGGATGGGCGTTAACCATCTCGCTCGAACCGAATTTCCCAATAGAAGAACGTTGTGGACTATCGACATCAACACGCAACATGATGAAAAAAATCTGGCCCGTACAACTCCCATCGTTCAATCCTGAAATGATTGCAAAACTTGCATTTTGTTTCGAAAACGACCCGTCGAAACGTGAGGGACATATCTCGGGAGCGCAAGACGCTCTTGGTATCTGTATGCCAGGACTTTGTCGCCATTACTACAACAATGCGTTCTGGCCAGAACGTATCGAATCGTGTCACGACGAAACTATATTATCGTGGTTAGAATCGCATCTCTGCATGGTCAAAATGTTCCCGCGTCGTACGGGTCTCGATGTGACACTCGGTAAGAATATAACGAAATCTGGTGTCGAGCGTTTGGCTGCTGCTGCTGAAGGTTGTTGGAATGCTATCCTCTCGTGTTCGCTCCGCGACTTTGCCTATTATTTCCGCGCATCGTTCGACGCACAAGTAGCAATGTTTCCTGCTATGATGCAACCCGGTGTCGAAGAATATATCACTACTTACTGTGCCGACGCATTAGCATGGAAAATGGCAGGAGCTGGTGGTGGTGGCATGCTTGCTATGGTAGTTGACGATGCCGAGACATTTGTTGCACGACATCCTGAAGCTTTTCGCATAAAAATACGTCGAAAGGGAATGTAAAATGCTGAAATAGAAATATTATAATGAAAAGATACTGTCAGATACTAAATCTAAGAGAAGACCCAGAACTCATTGCAAAGTATTGCGAGGCACACGCACATGTTTGGCCTGAGATTCAAGAAGGCATACGTAGCGTGGGCATTCTCGACATGCAGATTTTCCGTCGTGGCACTACATTATTCATGATTTGCGACACGGTCGACTCGTTCGACTGGGTGAATGACAATGCGCGTCTCGCTACCTTGCCACGTCAAGCGGAGTGGGAAGCTTATGTTGCTCAGTTTCAGGGATGCGACCCCGCAGCGCCGTCTACGGAGAAATGGCAATTGATGGAAAAAATTTTCGAATTGGAAAAACCTTAAAACACGGTCATTATGTCGCTATTTAAAACGAAGCAAGGTGTCAACTATCTCTTACCCTTTTTGTTTGTTGCATCACTCTTCTTATTATGGGGTGTGGCACATAGTATTCTTGACGTGTTGAACAAACACTTTCAAGATGTGCTACAAATCTCCAAAGCAAAGTCAGGAATGGTGCAGTTTATGGTTTATGGTGGCTATTTTCTAATGGCATTGCCGGCAGGCATGATTGTGAAACGTTGGGGTTATCGTAGTGGCATCGTCACCGGACTACTGTTGTTTGCTGTCGGTGCCTTACTGTTCATTCCAGGAAGTCGTTTTATGTCGTTTCCTTTTTTCTTGTTCTCGCTTTTCGTTATTGGCTGTGGCTTAACTTGTTTAGAAACCAGTGCCAATCCTTACGTGTCGATTCTTGGCGACTCCGCCGATGCTTCGCGACGGTTGAACTTAGCACAGTCGTTCAATGGTTTAGGTTGGATTATTGGTCCAGCACTTGGTGGCTTACTCATCTTTGGCGAAGATAGTCGTTTGGCGTTGCCGTACACAATTATCGGTATCATCGTTGCTGTTATGGCTGTAGTGTTTATGTTTCTTCGACTGCCAGAAATAAAGGTGGAAGCGACAGAACAAATGTCTGAAAATCAGTCTGATTCGCGGGCATTGTTCCACAACCACCTCTTTATTTTTGGCGTATTTACACTCATGCTTTATGTGGCAGCACAAACAGGCATCAACTCCTTCTTTATCAATTTTGTAATTGAAACTAGCGATGCCATCACGCCACGCACCGCTTCACTCTTGCTGTCGTTCGGTGGCATGGCATTGTTCATGTTGGGACGCCTCCTTGGTTCCTTTGTCATGGGGCATGTCTCTCCATCGCGTCTGTTAGCTGTTTGTGCTGTGGGTGCCATGCTTTGTATGGTTGTTGTGATGGCTAATCTTGGCATGGTGTCGATTGTGGCTCTCTGCCTCTGTTTCTTATTCGAAAGCATCATGTTTCCAACCATATTCTCGCAAAACATAGTGATGGCTGGCAATCACACGGCGTTGGCATCGTCGTTACTTACAATGTCGATTGTAGGTGGTGCCATAGCTCCTATTGCTATGGGTAAGATAGGGGAGCAGAGCATCAGCGTTGGTTTTTGTCTGCCGTTGGTCTGCTTTGCAGTAGTGTTTGTGTTTGCTTGTTTGTTGCGTCGAACACAAAAGTAACTTATACATTATATATATAGGACATATGCCGGTCGACCAACCATTGTGTCGAAATCCCCGAGGACGATGAGTGACTCGGGGTTTCTTTTTGTTTAAACAGTTGGATCTAATG
>JAUNIJ010000072.1 GCA_030523485.1 Bacteroidales bacterium | reverse complement strand
TGATAACCTACCATTGAGGTATTAAAAACGACCTCATGTATTACCTCTCGATTGGCACCAAATCCATACCCATAGAATTCGGTTCCATTCTCCAGTACAAGTTTTTTTGTGTAGGGTTTCATATATCGTATATTTATTTTCTCTTAATTATTTGCTTGAAACACTATTTTCCCATCAACTATTGTCATGCAACATCTACCATAAACCAATACATTTTCAAATGGTGTTGCTTTTCCTTTCGATTTAAAGTTGGATGAATCAATGTGTGAGCACGCATTTAAATCCATCAATGTAAAATCGGCTTTACTACCAACTACGATATCGATGGGATTTTCTAACTGAAAAATTTTTCGTGGATTATGACTCATCAAAGCTACTAGTTTGTCCATGGTCATTTTCCCCGTTCTCACAAAGTTAGTGTAGAGTAAAGGAAACGCTGTTTCAATGCCAACGATACCAAAAGCACTTTTTTCCAATCCTCTACTTTTTTCTTCTGCTGAATGTGGTGCATGATCGGTGGCAATTATATCTATAGTGCCATCAAGTACGCCTTGAATCAGCGCTTCTTGATCGGCTTCAGAACGCACCGGCGGATTCATTTTATAGCGTCCCTCTTCTTTCAAATCTTTGTCTGTAAGAAGAAGATAATGTGGTGCGGTTTCACATGTCACTGGTAGACCTTGTTGTTTTGCCTTACGTATGATTTCTACACTTTCTTTTGTAGATATATGACAAACGTGATACTGACAACCTGTTTTTGCCACTAATTCCACATCTCTTGCTATTTGTTCCCATTCGCTTTGGCTACATATGCCACGATGATTATGAGTTGCGGCATATTCTCCTTGATGAATATAGCCATTATGTAGTAATGAATTCACCTCGCAATGTGCGGCAATACGACTTCCACATTGTTTTACTCTCATCATTGCCTCTTGCATCATTTCATCTTTTTGAACGCCATGACCATCATCGCTAAAAGCACAAACATATGGGTTTAACGCTTCGATATCTGCTAATTCTTTTCCAACTTGTCCTACTGTTATGCATCCATAAGGAAATACTTTTATGATGGCATCACGACGTATGATTTCTCGTTGGACATTGAGATGTTCTAAATTATCTGGCGTTGGTTTTAGGTTAGGCATCGTACATACTGCGGTGTAGCCACCAGCAGCAGCGGCAAGGGTACCAGTTGCTATGGTTTCTTTATACTCAAAGCCTGGTTCACGAAAATGAACATGTACATCGACCAAACCAGGAAGCAATGTTAATCCATGGCCATCTATCTGAATGGCTTCATTATCGTGTAAATCGGGAGCAATTGCTTTCACACAGCCATTTTCCACCAAAATATTGGTTGTAGACTTTGCGTTATAAGGGAGTGTATTTGTTATTAACAGCTTCATTGTTGTTTGATGACTAAAAAAAAGAGCAACCGAAAAAGGAAACGGTTACTCTTTTATTTTTAAAACGGGAAAAGTGAACAAGAACTGCTAGAGGAGTACTTCCAGCAATGCAAGTTGTTTGTCTTACCTATTTGTTTTCGATTACTTTCCAACATGATGTTTTACATCATTTTTTTACTCTGCAAAGGTACTATTTTTTGTAGGTATTCATCACCTTTCCCACGAAAAAAGTTATCCACATTTTAGTCGTTTAGAATCAACATCGCATCGCCATATGCGCCGAAACGATATCCTTCTTTGACTGCCATATTATAGATTTCCATCACTTTCTCATAGCCACCAAATGCCGCAACAATCATTAACATCGTTGACTGCGACAAATGAAAATTCGACAGCAAGCAGTTAGCTGTTGAAAAAGCATATGGTGGAAAGATGAATTTATATGTCCAACCATCATATGGACGGATTACACCATTTGCTGTAGATGCTGTTTCTAATGCTCGAATGGTTGACGTTCCTACAGCACATATTTTTCTACCTTCAGAAAAACGTTCGTTGAAAAGACTCGCAGCTTCATCACGCACCTCCATTTGTTCAGAATCCATCTTATATTTCGTAAGATCTTCAACGTCAACATCCTTAAACATGGTGAGACTGCAATAGAGTGTTAAGTAAGCGATATCGACACCTTTTATTTCCATCAGTTTCATCATTTCACGACTGAAGTGTAAGCCTGCTGCTGGAGCTACTACAGCGCCATCACGACTGGCATAGATATTTTGATAGCGTTCTGTGTCGTCGGCACCGCTACCATTTTCGCGTTTTATATACTCTGGTAGTGGCGTATGTCCGAGTTTCATCAATTCTTTACGAAATTCTTCATGCTCACCATCATAAAGGAAACGTATCGTACGGCCTCTCGATGTAGTGTTATCAATTACTTCCGCCACCATCGAATTGTCTTCGCCAAAGTAGAGTTTATTACCCACACGTATTTTTCTTGCAGGTTCTACCAAAACATCCCAAAAACGCTGTTGTTCGGTGAGTTCGCGCAACAATGTAACTTCACTTTTTGCGTTTGTCTTTTCATTGTTGCCAAAAAGCACAGCAGGAAATACCCTCGCATCATTCATTACGAACAAATCTCGTTCATCAAAGTATTCAATTATATTTTTGAATGTGCGATGCTCAACCTCACCACTTTTTTTGTGGAGAACAAGTAGTCTGCTCTCATCACGATTATCTGATGGGCGTTGAGCGATTTGTGATTCTGGCAATTTAAATTTAAACTGAGATAATTTCATTGTATCGATATTTCTACTTTGTTTGTTACTTATTAATTAGAGAGAGATATGGTGTCGTCAACATTTCCACTGTTGTGCAGTGTTCGATTGACGTATCTCCTACCCGTGTGCGCTCCAACGACACCAAATAAGCGCCACTGTTTAAGGCATTACCAATGTCGCGCGCTAAAGCACGAATGTATGTTCCTTTACTACACACAACACGTATGGTTAGCAAAGGTAACGAGAAGTCGATGACCTCTATTTCTTTTATTTGTAATGGTTTTGCACGAAGTTCTACGTCACGTCCTTTTCGCGCATAGTCGTAGGCTCGTTTTCCGTCAATTTTTACCGCGGAATAGACTGGAGGAACTTGTAATATCTCACCAACAAATTGTTTCAATGTCTCATCCACTTGTTCACGTGTGATGTGTTCAAAAGGATAACGTTGGTCAATCTCATGCTCCTTATCAAACGAGGGTGTAGTAGCACCCAGTTCTAATGTTGCAACGTACTCTTTCTCATGAGCTTGCAAGGCATCTATCTGCTTTGTGCATTTACCTGTACACACAACTATGACACCAGTAGCCAAGGGATCAAGTGTGCCAGCATGACCTACTTTTAGCTTTTTCTCCTTAAAGTATTTACACCAAGCAGAACGTACTTTATTCACCACATCAAATGACGTCCATCCCAAAGGCTTATTGATATAGAAGACTTTACCCGCCTTCAATTCGTCCAAACTAAAAGGAACATTGATCATAAAAGCGAAAAGATGAGAGTCACTGCACCCACAATAGCACAATAGATTGCAAAATAAATGAGTTTGCCCCGTTTGACCACATTGATCATAAATTTACAAGCAAAAAGGCCTGAGATAAATGCAGCCAAAAAACCTACTATTATAGGTACGACACCTATTGAACTGGCAACAAATTCACCTTTTAATAACGACAAAAAAGCCTCACCTAACACAGGAATCAGCACCATTAGAAAAGAGAATTGTGCCACTTTTTCTTTTTTGTTGCCTAACAGAAGTCCTGTTGCTATGGTTGCACCCGAACGCGACAAGCCTGGCAATACAGCCACTGATTGAGCGATGCCAATTGTAAAAGAATATAAATAAGTTATAGTTTCTTTTTGACGTGGACGTGAATAATAAGAAAACGACAGCAATAAAGCGGTAACTAATAAACAAGTGCCTACTATCGTTAAACCGCTACCGAAGATGGCTTCGACTTTGTCTTTGAAAAACATGCCAACTACAAATACCGGTATCATCGAAACAAGTAATTTTGCAACTTCATTTTTCTCCTCGTTCCAATGTAAAACGCCGAAAGTGCCACGTAATAAACGCCACACTTCGCCGCCCAAAACTACCAAGGTGCTCAACACCGTGGCTGCATGCATCACGATATCAAAAGAGAGATTATCGGCTGCCGAGGTATCTAAATGAAGCAACTGTTGTGCAATAGTCAAATGACCACTACTACTCACAGGCAAAAACTCGGTAAGACCTTGCAGAATGCCTAACAATAAAGCGTCTAACCAATCCATTATTGTTTCTCAAAATCGTTTTGTTTAAAGTCGTTGGCATCTTTTTTCTTAAACATGATGCCTACCACCATGCCCACAAAGCCTATCATACAAACAATTGGGGCAACGGTAATTCGACGTGGCGACATTACTTCTGGATTGTACTCAACTTCTGTTTTTCCACCTGCCATTAAGCAAAAGCCTAAAATAATGACAATGACAGAAATGGCCATGATCAAGTAATTTATTTTCTTCATATTTCTATGTTATTTGTTTCCTATTATATATAGTATAAATCATCGGTTTTCATTCGTAGATATCTATTGACGCCAAAAACCGACGACAGAACAGTTATAATGGTGGCCAACACTACTACAATCAACACTACAGGCAATAATATGTCAAGCTGAAAAAGATTCATGCTCTCCCCTACTTCAACCTGCAACCAATAAAGTATGCCACAAAGCATTGACAACGACACTACTGCCGCCAAAATACCATTTAAGAGGTGGCGTAGCACAAAGGGTTTGCGTATAAACCAAGGCTTTGCGCCAACCAATTTCATCGTATTGATTATAAAGCGTTTGGAATAAACCGATATTTTTATTGTGTTACTAATTAAAGCAACAGAAATAATCAGCAAAAGAATAGCAGTAACCATCAGAATCAAAGTTATGCGTTTAAGATTTTGAGAGATACTTTCCAACATATCTTTTTCAAACACCACATCGACCACACCTTCAAAGGCTTTCACTTTGTCGGCTATCCATTTCACACTGTCAGGATGAGTGTATTGACTCTGTAGTTTTATCTCATACGATGCTTGAATTGGATTATAATCTAAAATTTCCAGAGGATCTTCACCAAAAGCTTCGATATGTTCACTTAGTGCTTGTTCTTTAGACACATAAGACACATCTTTAATGAATGGTACTGTTTTGATATATTTTTCAATCCTACCTTGTTGCGATTCGCTAATGCCATCTTTCAACACAATCGAAACGGCAAGATTCTCACGCGTCTCGACACCTATCTTGTTTGTAAACAACATAAGATAAGCTGTAAATCCGATTGTCAAAAGCACCAACGCAATGCTAATTGTCGTGGTGAAATAAAGATTGAAAAACGAATCTTTTCTATGTTTTACTTTTGATGCCATCACACTAATACAGTGTTATTTAATACCATATTACAGATAAAACCACAAGAACCACATCCTACCCAAAGTAAGGATAAGACCCTAGTAAGTGCAGTTTCACTAAAATCGTGCAAAAGTACACATTTTTCCGCAGAAAATAGTCGTCGCACACACTTTTCCAACATCATTTATTTTCGAACACCAATTTTCCTATTGAACAAAACATACCACAACAAGTTATTCGTTTGACAATTAGAGTATAAACAAAAAAAACATCAAGTCACGGCCAGAAGATAATAGTTAAACGAGAAAATCGTCTGAATGTGACAAAATAAAACTGTTGTCACAAGAATTTCTTGTGAGCATGACAAAAATTTACACAAACGACATGAATCAATTTCAACAAGGCAAAATAGCAAAATTCCATATTTCAAGATTTTTCAAACACTACCCCAGCCACAAATTTCAAGGTGATATTTGCCTGACGATAATAGAAGTGCAAAACACTGACACACAAAACAAAACAACACCACAAAGGAGATGACACACAAAAAAGTTACCAACTCAAGTGGAATAATCATTTTCAAAGCAAAAGCGATTCACAAAAAAAATAGTACCTTTGTCCACTAATACACAAACAGTAAAAATCAAATTACACATTATAAATCTCTAAGTAACAATGAAAAAATTACTACTTGCCAGTATGACAGCATTATCTCTTGTGGCATGTGGCAACAAAGAAAAGCCTGTTGAAACATCTTCAAGTGACCTTCAAACGCCAACTATTGAAGAGTTCGACTACCTTGTTGACCGTTTTGCCGACTTGCAAATTCTTCGTTATCGCGTGCCAGACATCGACCAACTATCGCTTCAACAACAGGAGTTATTATACTATCTTTCTGAAGCATCGTTGGTAGGACGAGACATTCTTTACGATCAAAACGGCTGCCACAATTTGATTATTCGCACTGTGTTGGAGGCAATCTACACCTCAAACACCGACAAAGAAAACGACAATTTCAAAGCAATGGAGACCTATTTGAAACGTGTTTGGGTTTCCAACGGCATTCATCACCACTACTCAGGCGACAAATTCACTCCAGAATTCTCTCAAGAGTGGTTTGTACAACAAGTCAACGCTTTAGATGCTTCAATACTTCCTGAAGGACGCACCATTGAAGATGTGTTGGAAGAAATCGTTCCTGTGATTTTCGACCCAACCGTTGATGCAAAACACATGAACCAAACCGCCGGAGAAGACCTCATTCTCACTTCTGCCAGCAACTACTATGGCGAGGGCGTAACACAAGCTGAGGCTGAAGCATATTACAACAATTTAAAAGACCTCACCGATGAGGAACCCGTAAGTTACGGATTGAATGCAAAACTAATTAAAGAAGACGGTGTTGTTAAAGAACAAGTCTATAAAGTAGGCGGTTTGTACACCGAAGCTTTGGAAAAAGTGGTTTACTGGTTAGAAAAAGCTGCTAAGGTAGCAGAAAACGACCAACAACGTGCTGTAATCAACAAACTCATTGAATTCAATAAAACAGGCGTACTGAAGACATTTGATGAATACGCCATTCTTTGGGTGAACGACACAGCTTCACACATCGACTTTGTAAATGGTTTCACCGAAACCTATGGTGACCCACTTGGAATGACAGCAAGTTGGGAGTCGATGGTGAACTTCAAAAACACCGAAGCAACCAAACGCACCAAAATCATCAGCGACAACGCACAGTATTTCGAAGATGCTTCACCTGTTGACAGCAGATTCAAAAAAGAAAAAGTGAAAGGTGTGACAGCAAAAGTAATCACGGCAGCCATCATTGGTGGCGACTGCTATCCAACAACACCTATTGGCATCAACCTTCCTAACTCCAACTGGATTCGTGCCGCACATGGTTCAAAATCTGTAACCATCGAGAACTTCACCGAGGCTTACGATCGTGCTCAACAAGGCAATGGCTTTGCAGAAGAGTTTGTTTGGAGCGATGTAGAGCGTGATTTGATGAGTCAATATGGCTTCATGACCGACAACCTTCACACTGACCTCCACGAATGTCTTGGCCATGGTAGCGGCAAATTATTGCCAGGTGTTGACCCTGATGCTATGCGTTCTTACAGTTCTGTTATCGAAGAAACACGTGCCGATCTCTTCGGTCTTTACCACATGGGTGACCCTAAAGTAGTTGAACTTGGTTTATTACCAAATGCTGACGCTTACAAAGCACAATACTACAGCTATTTTATGAATGGTTTGATGACTCAGCTGAAACGCATTCATTTAGGCGACAACGTAGAAGAAGCTCACATGCGCAACCGTCAGCTCATCACACGTTGGGTGCTTGAGAAATCGAAAGACGACAAAGCTGTTGAGTTGAAAAAACGAGACGGCAAGACCTACGTTGTTATCAACGACTATAATCTCGTTCGCACTCATCTCGGCGAGTTGCTTGCTGAAATCCAACGCATCAAATCAACAGGCGACTACGAAGCAGGTAAAAACATTGTTGAGAACTACGCCGTGAAAGTCGACCCAACACTACACAAAGAAGTGCTTGAACGCTTCAACAAATTGAACATCGCACCATACTTTGGCTTTGTCAATCCTGTCTACACTGCTACATTTAACGATAAAGGCGAATTTGCAGGATTAAAAATAGACTATACTGAAGGCTACGCAGAACAACACTTGCGCTACTCTCGCGACTACTCTTTGTTAACAAAGAAAGAAAAATAACAACTATGTTTTCTGGAATCATAGAAGAAGCAGCATTAGTCACTGGACTTCGTAAAGAAAAAGAGAATTTACACATCACAATGCGTTGTTCTTTTACTCACGAACTAAAGATTGACCAAAGCGTAGCACATAATGGGGTATGTCTCACTGTTGTAGACATTAACAACGACGAATATACCGTAACAGCCATTCACGAAACACTACTCCGCTCTAACCTTGGAGAATTGGAAGTTGGAAGTCTTGTAAACATTGAACGTAGCATGTTGATGAATGGACGACTCGACGGACATATTGTTCAAGGTCATGTCGACCAAACAGCAATATGCACAGAAGTACGTGAAGCAGATGGTAGCTACTATTATCATTTCGAGTACGAGAGTGCGCCAGAAATGCGTAAACGCGGTTATCTCACTGTCGACAAAGGCTCTGTCACCGTGAATGGCGTAAGTCTGACAGTATGTACGCCCACAACCAACAGTTTTGAAGTAGCCATCATACCCTACACTTTTGAACACACCAATTTTTGCCAGATTAAGCAAGGAACAAAGGTAAATATCGAATTCGACATTATCGGTAAATACGTTGCACAACTGGCACATAACACAATTTAAAAATATTCCGTTCTTCCTAACATGGTTAGGGGGAACGGAATTCTTTCTTTGTAGCTAAGGATGAAAAAGAACGCTTTACTATTATTAATAATGCTTATTGTAGGTTTTACAACAACCTACGCACAAAACATACCTCAACATTTAAGTTATACACAGGTTTACGATTTTATAGACGAACTGGTCAACGATGGTATCATCGAGATGACCACAGTATGTCGTCCATACAGCCGTACACTCATAGCACAGAAATTAGAGGAGGCACAAGCAAATAGCGACAAGCTATCACAACGTCAACAAAAAGACTTAGCGTTTTATCTCAACGATTTGGCTTTACAGAGAAACACGGTGCCGCAGAAATTCGTTAAAAACGACGCAGGCAACATCAACATACTCAACTGGACAGATAAGAACAAATTCTCCCTCTCATTGCTCCAACCCTCATTTCAATACAACAGTTCGAATTTCAAAATGCGTATTCAACCAATTCTTGGTATGGAGATTATCGGCAATAGCAAAGGAGCAATCATCAATCGTAAATGGGGAGCCAACCTAGAAATCGACATCGCCAAACACATCTCCATTTGGGGAAGTTTGCGCGACAACTCATACAACGGCAATCGTCTGAAAGAAACAGAAGGATTACGCCCAACCGATGCTAAAATCAACGCATCAAAATATCTGAATACCCTACCAGGAGCAGAATATAAAGAAGCCAACTATGGTGCTGACTACTCCGATTCACGTTATGGTATTCGCGCCTACACATGGTGGGGACACATTGGCATTGAAAAAGACAACATTCAATGGGGAGATGCTAAACACAGCAGCATCATTCTAAGTGGACGAGCACCATCATTTCCTATGATTACGATGCAAGCAAAACCATGCAGTTGGTTTCAGTTCGACTATTTCCACGCCTGGTTAATCAGCAATGTTATCGATTCAACCGATTATTTTATCGAAGAGCACTACACCGATACAGAATCAAAAATTCACTATCGGCCAAGGTCAAAGTACATGGCAGCAACAATGTTGACATTTACTCCAGTCAAGAAGCTCGACTTATCGATTGGTAATTCTATCGTATACGCCGAAAAAACCGTCAATTTGGCCTATTTCACTCCATTTG
>JAUNIJ010000071.1 GCA_030523485.1 Bacteroidales bacterium | reverse complement strand
AATCGGTAAAAAACAATTGATATTTTTTTCATTCTTTTTTTGCTCGACATATTTGCGCAAAGGTACTTATTTTCTTTATAATAAGATGTGTGCTTGTGCTCATTTTTATAGATAAAAAATAGGCTGTTTAAGTGTCTTAAACAGCCTATCGATTATTGTGTTTGAGATGAGTTATTGTACGATTTTTGCAAATTTGTTCTTGTGTCCAATGCCTAATGCTACGAGTGATACTGTGTGTTTTGGTAATCCTTCAATACGAATGTATCCTGGATTGCTGATAAATTCGCTAGAAGGAATTTGTCTAAGCA
Organism: Bacteroidales bacterium; assembly: GCA_030523485.1. GTDB lineage: Bacteria > Bacteroidota > Bacteroidia > Bacteroidales > Paludibacteraceae > HGM05398. The sequence continues at coordinate 9,660 of JAUNIJ010000071.1, read as the reverse complement.
GTTGTCCTGCAGCTGTAAAGATGAATAAATCTAGGGCATTGCCTTTAGAATCGTAGAGGTCGCTTTGTCTGATTGATATGATTGGTGTGCCGTCGACATCGTAGCGAACGGTAATGTTGCGATGTTTCTTGTCGTTGGCAGCGATATCAGATTCTTCGATTGTTGTCACTGCGATGCTGTTTGAGTAATCGGTTACATTCTCATATTTACCTTGAGAGTCTTGTTCTGTAGCTTGGATTACATAAGTGTAAGAAGTGTTTGGAGTGAAGTTGCTGAAGTAAGCAGAGTCGACACCATAAACAATAGCACGATTTACGACTGCATTACCAGTGTATGTTGCTTTAAAGTCGTCAAAAGCGACACCATTAGATGTGATGCCAGTGTCGACAGAGAAACGGAAACGACGGTATCCATCACTTTCTGTGAATGTAAGTGTTTTTGTTTGTGACGATGTCAGCGATTTTGTGATATCGACAACAGCAACGCTGTCCCAACCATTGTCGTTGAGAGCTTCAACAAAGAATTTGCCTTCTTGTTTTACATCTTCTGAACGAATCCAGAAAGAAATTTCTGTGATAGGTTGAGGATAGTAGCAAGTGGTTAATGCATCATATTCATTGGTAAATAATGCGGCGTATGGTGTTGATGGCACGTTCTTTGAAGTTGTTGTTGTAAAGTTGCTCGACCATCCTGCTGTAGGCATTGTAGCAAGCGTTGAGAAGTCTTCTGATTCGGTTGTACTATTGCCATCGTTAGCAATAATGGTGATGTAATATCCAGTAGCAGCATTTTCTGCTTCCCAGTTCACTTGGAAGCCATAAGGAGATACTTTGGTTGCTTCGGTTGCAATAGGAGGATATATGTTCATTTTTTGTGATGAACGACCTTTTAGTTCAATGCGTTTCAATAAATCACAACCTTGGAGTTGTAGATAGGTTGTGTGGAAATCGGTGTTAGATGCTTTTGTTGGGTTGTAGCGCACCATCACTGTAGCACTGATGGTAGAGTCGGCTTCTGGTGTTAATGAGATGCTCTTTGACCATACGCTATCACTTTCTTTTTTAATTTCGAAATGACGTGTATCTGAGAATGTGATAGTAATGTCTTCAAAAAGTTTTGCTCCTGTTACTGTAGCTGTTGCGGCTGCTGTTGGAGTGCCTTGTTCTGTTTCGAAGAAAGTTCTGTCGATGCTAATTTGTGCATTGGCAAAGTCGTCGCCACCACCACGATAGAGGAATGTAATGATTTCGCCTTCTGTAGTAATGCTTGTGAGTGCTCCGTCAACTAATGTTCCGTCCCAAAGTGTTGGTTGGAATTGATTGACGTTGTGTGTGCCAGGATAAGTGTCACCGCCATCAGCATAACCATTGCTGTAAGCTTCCATAATGGTAACTCGTTGGTGGTCGTCAACGTCGTTAACAGAGTTGTTGTTCCAAGCGGCAGAGTTGTAATCAATACGTGTGATGAGCAAACCGCTTCCTGGTAAACCGACAACATCCCAACCTAGAGGTTGTCTGTTTTCTACCATAAAGAATTGTTGTGGGTTTGGTGCTGTTCCTGAAAGGTTGTGTTGGTTGTTCGGAGCGATTAAGTATGCTTTGTTGGATGTTTCCAGTGGCTCTAGTTGACAAGGACGTGGTTCTGACAGTAGTTCTGGTGTTAGATACGATAGGAAGAATCTTTCGTAAGCAGAATAGACTGGAGGAGTGCAACCGCCATTGTTGTAGTTGCCGCTACACATGATGTCCCAAGTGCCGATGTTTGGACTGCTGCTATAGTCGGTGTCGTATAAGTCTGGCAAACCAAGTACGTGAGAAAATTCGTGGCAGAATGTGCCGATGCCGCACATGGTTGAACCACTTGCACCTTTTAGTTCTGATGTTGTAGCATAGTCATAAATATATTTTCCGTCTAACTGTAGGTAGGTTGGTGACATCAAAGTAGAGCGGTGTGGCCAGATGGAGTTTGAGCTGCCGCCTTCTGCCTGGTTGTGTCCTGCATAATAAACAAAGACGTTGTCAACCTTACCATCGTTATCTGTGTCGTAAATGCTAAAGTCTACATCGTCGTTAGCTAAGTTGCATGCTTCTGTTATCATTTGACGTACTTCTGAGTCGTTGGAGGAGCCTTTGGGCGCACCATAATAAGCCATTGTCTGACTTACGGTGTAAGGTCCATAAACGTCAAAGATTGGAGTAAACAAACTGTCGGAACTTGCTGTGTAGTAATCGGCTGCACTGCCTGTACCGCCATTAGCGGAGTAGCCTTGTTCGTTTAGCATTTTTGAAAATGCTTGTTGAGGATTTTGAATGGTGAATTGTACATCGCTGAAGTTGACGAGAATAACCAAACCATGGGCTGAACCTCTCAAAGGGTTAGGGGTGAGTCTATTCGGACCATTTTGATTCGTTGCTTGAGTGTGGAGCTGTTTAGCAATGGCAGGGATCATTTGATTTGATTTGATCGATTCCAATGCTGTTACCTCTATTGATGTCCGATTGTCGTGAGCAATAACACCTGTTGACTCAATTTTGTTTGCGGCATCTAAAAAAGCATACTCGTATGCACCTGTTTGATTTTGTTTCAATAGGTAGCCGTCTGTTGTTGTAACGTAGCTGTAGAATTCATCGCCATGAATACGGATGGTCAAGGTTTGTCCATCGGGTTGTGTCACTGTAATGGGATGAGGATAAGCCGGTGCTGCATAAGATTGCACGAAAAATAATGGTGCAAGGAGCAACACAGTCAAAATTACTTTTTTGAGGTTCATCTCTTTGTTTTTTTATTTTAAACTAAAACAATAATCTATAGCATTGTACTGCGTAAGGCTTTTGTTGTGTGCTTATTTGAGCATAGTAAGTACAATACCAACCGCAAAGGTACAATTAATATTTCTATTTACTAAGTTTTTCCCTGTTTTTTTAATCCTAAGTTTAAGCCGATTGGTCGTTATGAACAATAAGATAGGCGAAATTACTATGCATTGTAATTCCGCCTATACTATAATTGTCATCTATTTGTTGGCTTCGGTTGTGTTATTGAGCATAGTTTTCTGATGCTCCTTTATATAATGTTTTTACATAGTAAATACCATAGTCGACAAAGAATGATACGGAGCAATTAACGGTGTCGCTTTCTGTATTAATGGCTTGAAATTTCATGCCATTGTCGGCAAAGCTGAGTGAGAATCTTTCAGGGTGTATTTTGGTTGTTGCAGTGCATGGTCCCGTCGTTTCAGCGTTTAATATGATATTTCTTTCTGGATAAAATGCTGTTTTCATCGTTATGGTGCCATTGTCTAAGAGGAAAGCGCTGCTTTCTGTGCGCCATGTCAAATCCATAAAGGCGGTTCCGAGTCGGGTGGTGTCGTTACTGGCGATTTGAAAATGCCATGCATAACCATCAGCATCGTGTTGGCTTGTTACTGTGTAATCTATTGAGATTTGTGAGTTATTCATCTGGGCAAGTCCATTGTCATAGAGATAAGTGTCACATATAATATGAACATGCCATTCTGCTTGGTTTGTCGTGTCTGATAGTGAAACACCATTGTGTTCAATTTTGATGTAACGCACGTTACCTGTGGCTGTGAAAATTTCTATGGTGTTTTCTTTCTCATCGGTGTAGATGTGTGTGTCGTTTCCGAAATAGCTATTTAATTCATCAGAACCCGTATTGTTAATATAGTCTGCAATTAAAGCATATTGGAAATATGGTGTAACACCATCCAACACTTCTTTAGTGCATGTAAACATTTCATGTGCTTTTCTTGTTGGGTGTACGTCGCGTGTGTCGTCGCATGATGGTAATAATAAACCCAAACAGCAGATTATCAAACTATAATATATGATCTTTTTCATCTTTGTTCGTTTTTATGTTTCCTTGTTTATTTTCCAAATGTATAGGAAAGACCTATTCTTGATGTTCCTTTTCCTCCTATGCCAATTTCTGCAAAACCTCTTAGATGTTCTCCGCCAAATGATACGCCTATTGGACAAAGATGTCCTATGACGCATCCCCAATCGAAAATGTTGTCTTCGGTGAAAAATATGAATCCTAACGATGCTGAGCCATACAGACTGACGTGTGGGCGGCTAAGATAAGTGAATCTTGCCGTGTAAAGCATGGTGTAATTGATGTTTCTCGTGCAACCTATTTTCTCGTTTGTGAAACTGTCGTAGATGTTTCTGTACGTGCCGCCAAACACAAATTCTGCACCTTGTGCAAACCATGTGTTGTGGTGGTGCATGTAACTGATAGATGGCACCCCCCAATGATGAGAATAACCTCTGTAGGTGTCGTCGTAAAACCACCAATCATAACTATAATAATAATCCTCGTAATACGACCAACTCGATATGTTATAAATGAGTGGCGAAAAGCCGTATCCAATGCTTATCTCATTTTTGGGTGGCATGTAGCGTTGGCTGTTTTCTTCTGCTTGTGTGTTACTGCAAACAAAGATGTTTGTGAGTAACAATAGCATGACGCCAACAAGTCTTGAGTGCTTCATATGTTTCTTATTGTGTTTGTTTTCTTTATAGAGTAGACGATTGTTAAACCTATTTTGTTGCATTTGATTTGAAAAAGTTGCAACATTCTGTAAACGGACATTTCTCACAATGAGGTTTACGTGCCATACACACGTATCTACCATGAAGTAAAAACCAATGATGTGCTAGTGGTATTTCTTCTTCTTTAATCAGTTTGATGAGTTGTTGCTCGCTTTGTAAAGGCGATTTAGCTTTTGTTACCCCTAAACGATTACATACGCGGAAAATGTGTGTGTCGACTGCCATGCGAGGTAAATTAAAAGCAACGGCAGAGACTACGTTGGCTGTCTTGCGTCCTACACCTGGCAGTCTTTCCAGTTCTCCTGGAGTGCAAGGCACTTGGGAGTCAAACTCATCGACCAACATTTTTGCCATACCAATTAGATGCTTTGCTTTGTTGTTGGGGTAGGATATCGAAGCTATTTCGCTAAACACCTCTTCAAAAGTGGCTGTAGCTAAGCTTTTGGGTGTAGGAAAACGTTGAAAAAGATGTGGCGTAACCATGTTCACCCTCTTGTCGGTACATTGTGCCGAAAGCATTACAGCAATCAATAGATGAAATGTGTTGTCGTAGTTTAGTTCGCTTTTCACAACGGGTTGATGTGCCCTGAACCAAGGCAGAATCATATCCATGCGTTGTTGTGGCGTTATATTAGTTGATTGTTTTCTCATGTTTATTGCCCTACTTTTTCTTCTGCAAAAGTAATAAAATATTGTGGGCGTGTGTCTCTACCTTCGGAAATATCTTTGTACTTTTGTTGTGTAAATGTTTCATGCAATGAAAAAGGGATTAAAAATACTGATTGGTATTCTTGTTGGTATTGTAGGAATAACCATAATATTAGCGTTGGTGGTGTCGCCTATCGCCAAGAACTATATTGAAAAAAATGATGTCAAACTGTTTGGTCGTGAAATCACGATGGAACGTCTTCATGTCAATATCTTTAATGGCAAGGTGGAAATCAATGGCTTTAAAGCATCTGAAGCTAATCTACACGACCAATTTTTGACATTTGACACGTTGGCAGTTGATATGCAGCCACTTCGTTTGTTACATAAAAATGTCCGTTTCAATCATATCTTATTGTCGGGTTTGGATGGTCGAATAGAGACGATGCAAGACGGCTTTAATTTCACCGACCTCATAACCCGTTTTTCTAAAAAAGACAAGAAAAAAGATAATACACCATCTGCTTGGACGGTGGCGTTGTACGACGTCATCCTACGCAATGGCACAATCACCTATGCCGACGATATAAGAGGTAAGGCTTGGCAACTCGATGGTTTGAAGTTGTCGGTTCCGGGATTAACGTTTGGTGGCGACACGACACATGCTGGTTTAGCATTTCATTTTACAGAGGGAGGCAGTTTTGTGACGCAAGCAAAGTACGACCCTCAGACAAACCGTTACAATGTCGACTTGAATCTGGAGGATATCAACCTCAGTATGGCATTACCATTCGTGAAAGATTTCCTTGCGCTACAACAAATGGATGGCGCCTTATCTGGTAATATCGTACTTGATGGTAGCTTGGCGCAACCAACCGATATCGACGTCGCTGGTAATGTGATAGTCAAACAACTGAGTGGTGTATTAGAAGGTGGTGGACAATTCATTGATGTGGCACAATTAAATCTTAATGTTGATAGTATCAATCCTTCTCAAAGAAAATATGTGTTTAACGAGATTAACGTCAATGCGTTGGATTTTAATTTCGAGTTAGCGAAGGATAATAATACCATTTCGAAACTGTTGCGCACCAATTCGTCCGATTCTGTTGCTTCTGATAAACAGACCGACTCGGTTAGTCAACCTATCAATCTCGTTATAAAACACTTTGCCTTAACAAATAGCCAAATCGAATTCTCCGATCATACCTTATTCTCACCAATGAACTATCAGCTAAAGGACATTCAAGCGAAGGCCGAAAATTTTACGCTTACTGGTTCAAACAATCTACATCTGCGTGCACAGTTGCCTAATGGCGGTTCGCTAAATGCAAACTGGGTTGGTGGACTCAGTCTGAAACATACCGATCAAAATCTTCAGTTGGTTATCAAAAACCTTGCTATGGAGCAGTTGTCTCCTTATGTAGAATATTATGTTGGCAATAAATTAGAAGGTGGCACGCTCTCGTTTGTTAGTGAAAATAGTATTAAAAGTGGTATGCTGAAAGGCGATAATCGTGTCGATATCTACCAGTGTTTGGTGGGAAAGAAAAACAAAGAGTTAAATGCTGAGTATAGTAACATCCCATTAAAACTGGGTGTCTCGCTGTTACAAGATTTAGATAAACGTATCTTGTTTAATATCCCTGTTTCGGGCGATATCAACTCACCACACTTTTCCTATGGTAAAATTGTGTGGAAAGCTGTCTCTAACATCATTCTAAAAGCCGTTGCTTCACCTTTCTTAGCTATTGCACAGGCTTCGGGTGTGAATGGCTCTGAGATTAAGACATTAGAAATCGATCCATTACAACCCGATTTTACTTCGAAGCAATACAATAATCTTCAAAAGGTGTATGATTTGGTAGCTGATAATGAAGAGCTAACACTTGTGCTTACCCAACAATTTAACCTCGTTCCTACGATGCAACAAATGGGTGTGTTCAATTTTAAAAAGGGACTCTATTTTGAGCAAAACCCCAACAAAGACACCCGTTTGTCGTTGTCGGATTGGCAAAATATTTCACAGATAAAAGAGAGTAGCACGGCTTTAATCAATTACTCTGACAAACAAACACAAACAAAAGGGAAAACCATGAAGCAGAAGGTTGCAATGGCTTACTCCAGCGATACGCTTCAGCAACAAGTGTTACAGTTAGCTGAAATCAGAAATCGACACTTGGTCGATTATTTGGTACATAAAAAAGGATTGTCGGCCGAACGTATCATAGTTAGAACGCTCTCAGACGAGGACTTAAAAAATTACACGGGCAAATCATGTTACGATGTCGAATTTCAATTGCCTGATGATGCCGCTTTTACACTCTCTACTGACGACGAAGATTAGCTCCTCCTCTTAATTCTAACGAAACAACCTTAGGGCATGGATGAACGCATCCGTGCCCTGTTTTTTTTTGTCGTATATCGTCTTGTAAAAGAAAAACAAAACTAAAAGTTTGCTTTTACAAAAAATAACACTACCTTTGCGCTTGAATAGCGTTGGCTACAGCTCTTCGCTGTTCAGGACATACTAAGGCGTTTCTTCTGCGCTTTGTTCTTGGAAATCTGAACCTGGAAAATTCATCACCCCAAGACAAACACGAAGCAATGCCCACTTTGATTGTATTCTTATTTCTCGTCTGTTTGGACGGGAGAACGGATATTGTCACGTGGGCTTTGCTGATGCTTGTTCGAGGGTGTAAGGCATTCCAGGGCCCAGATTTCGTAGGACACATCAGTGAAGCCTACGTTTTTTTATGCCCAATCGTAAACAAATCAATTAATAAACTAATCACAAACTTTTCAAACAGATGAAGAAAAACATCTTTGCTTTGTTGACGGTTGTTCTGTTGGCACTCACCTCATGCCACCAAGAACTTTGGAACTCCATCAACGACCTCGACTCTCGCGTGAAAGCTTTAGAAGAACTATGCCGCGAGATGAACACTAACATCAATTCGTTACAAACACTCATCGAGGTGCTGGAAACAAACGACTACATTGTCGACGTCATCCCCATCACTAAAGGTGGCGAGATTATCGGTTATACCATCACATTCAAAAATCACGCACCTATCACTATCTATAACGGCGAAAATGGTGCTGATGGCGCAGGCTCAACACCACAAATCGGTGCTGCAATGGACACCGATGGCGTTTACTATTGGACAGTCAACGGTGAATGGTTGTTGGATGCCGACGGCAATAAAATTCGTGTCACTGGACGTGATGGACAGAATGGACAAAACGGACAAGACGGACAAGACGGTGCCGACGGACAAAATGGTCAAGATGGTGCTGATGGACAAAACGGCCAGAACGGACAAGATGGTGTAACGCCACGACTGAAAATAGAAAATGGTTACTGGTACGTATCGTACGACAATGGCACGACATGGGTGTTGATGGGTCAAGCTACTGGTGCTGACGGACAAAACGGTCAAGATGGTGCCGATGGTCAAGATGGCGACAGCATGTTTACCAACGTCACCTACGACAGCAATAACGTTTATTTCACCCTCTCCGATGGCACAGTCATTACCATCCCAAGAGGTAACGGCTCGGGTGGCGGCACAGGAACAGGCACAGGCAACGTGACCATCGTCAATGGTGCTATCCAAGCAGCCTTCTCTGTCTCCGACTCCACCCAAGTCTATTTCTCTATGGGCAACCTCCAATACCAAGCCTCAACCGACACATGGCGTTTTGCTGAACACCAATATGACATCATCGGCGCAGCTAACTCAAACATCTCTGCAACCTATACTGGATGGATTGATTTGTTTGGATGGGGAACAAGTGGGTATCATGACTCTACTGATACATATAATAGAAATTATTATCCTTACTCCTGCTCTGAAGCCCAAGTAAATACTACTTATAACAATTGGGGTTATGGACCTTCAACCAATATGACAGATCGAAGCCTTGTAGGTACAAGTGCTAATTACGATTGGGGCGTCTACAATCCAATTTCCAATGGTGGTAACCAAGCTGGTCAATGGCGCACATTAACTTCTGACGAGTGGGATTATTTGTTGAATACACGTTGTGGTTTTCGTTGGGTAAGAGCTAATGTTGCAGGTCAGCCAGGTATCAATTTGTTTCCAGATGAATTCAATCCAGTATCTATGTTTGTATCATCAGCAACAGATTATACTACAAATATGTTCACAGCCCAAGGTTTTCATGATATGTTTGAGTCGTATGGTGCAGTTTTTCTGCCTGCAGCGGGCTACCGCGATGGTACGACGGTGAATAATGTTGGCTCGTACGGCGACTACTGGTCGTCGACATACGGCAGCAGTGACTACGCCTACTACCTCAGCTTCGATGCGAGTAGCCTCATCGCTCAGTACTACGGCAACAGCTACTACCGCTACAGCGGTAAGTCGGTGCGTTTAGTGCGGTTGGTTCAGTAATTTACACTGTGCTTACC
>JAUNIJ010000070.1 GCA_030523485.1 Bacteroidales bacterium | reverse complement strand
AGGAATTATATTTGAAGCAGAATTTTTGTGGGTTCTGATTTTTGCAGCTTACCTTATTGGGGCTGCAGTTAAAAATTTTGTGCCAGAAAACTCTGTTGGTGGTGCTATCATTAGTGCAATTTTGTGTCCGCTAACATATCTTATCTATTTAATCATTGTAGGTTCCTTTGGTTATTATAGTGAAGATAGTAGTTGGACTTGGGTGATTTTGGTAGCAAGTATAATTTTTGGAGCCTATGTTGGTTATCATAAAGATTCAGATGATAATGAATAGTATATAATAAGAATTGATACCTCCATAGTTCACCCTTACTTTCTTGGCCGCTACCTCGGTCAAAGTGTACGGCCCGTTTGTCCGTAGTAAGACATAAAAAGGGTTAGACTGCTTGGTTTAGTGCTTTATATGAAGCACTACTAGCAGAAAATGCCTGATGCAGATAATTAATTACTAAAACAGGTAGAACGCCTGTAGAATACTTCAAAAAGAGACGTTGTCAAGCGTCTAAATGTCATTATAAAAAAACAATCGCCATTGCATGTCAGCAGTGGCGATTTTTTTGTGGAAAAAAATAGGGGTGTGTTGTAATTTGGCATTGCTGGAATTTACTTTTGTTGTTGTAACCCAAAGCACTATCGAATCATCATACTTTACTCAAGAGTAATTGTTTCGTAATTGTAAATGACTTAAAAACAAGGTGTTCGATAGGTGATGATGGCATTTGGTGTTACGGAAAAGACCTGACTGTGAAGTCAGGTCTTCTTTTTTTGTTGTTTTTATTGTTCCTTCGGTTTGTTGTTGTGGTGGTGAAAGTGTCGGTGTTTCTTTTGCGGCTGTGTAGTGTTTGAGTTGGATGGGTGTGCCGCAATGTTTTCTTTTTTCTCTGGTTTCGAAGTCTGACGATGTTGTTTGCGATTCCCGTTTCTTTCGTGTGATTTTTTGTGGCTGTGCCGTTTGCGCGGTTCTTCTGGCGATGGTTCTCCTGTTCCTACGATTCCATCGGGCAGTGTGGCTCTTGGAATTGGTTTTCCGAGGAATCGCTCGAGTCGATGAAGTCGTTGGTGGTCGTTTGGTGAGACGAGTGTGATGGCTTCACCTTTTGCCCCAGCACGAGCGGTGCGACCGATGCGGTGCACGTAGTCCTCCGATTGTGTGGGCATGTCGTAGTTGATTACCATTTCGATGTCGTCGATGTCGATGCCACGTGAGACGACGTCGGTGGCTACCAGGATGTCTATCTTGTTGTTTTTGAAGTCGAGCATCACTTGTGTGCGCTCCTCTTGAGTGAGGTCGGAGTGCATCTGTGCCACGTTGAGGTGTTGTCGGAACAGTGTGCGATAGACTTCTTTTGTCTTGTCTTTCGATGAGGCGAAGATGATGCTTTTGCCTCGTTTCTCCTTAGTAAATAGATATTTGATGTAGTCTATTTTACTGTTTTCCGCTATCAGTGCGATGGACTGTGTGATGTTGTCGGCAGGGCGCGACACGGCTATTTTCACCTCTTTCGGGTTGTAGAGCACCTCGCGTGCTAGTTTCTCGACTTCTTTGGGGAATGTGGCAGAAAACATGAGTGTTTGACGGCTGTTTGGAAGGTGTGAGATAATTTCCATGATGTCGTCGTAGAAGCCGATGTCGAGCATGCGGTCGGCTTCGTCGAGTATGAGGTAGTCGATGCCAGAGAAGTCGATGTTTTTTGTGCGTAGGATGGATAGCAACCGTCCTGGTGTGGCTACTACGATATCGCATCCTTGTGTCAGTGCGCGTTCTTGTTGACTAAAAGCGATGCCGTCGTTGCCTCCATAAACGGCTATCCACGAGGTGCTTTGGTAGAATGCGAATCCTTCGATGAGTTGGTTGACTTGTAGTGCGAGTTCGCGTGTCGGTACGAGTATGAGTGCGTTGACTTTGTGCTCGTCGTGTGTATATCTCGAGAGCATCTCCAACAGAGGCAAGAGGTAGGCAGCTGTTTTGCCTGTGCCTGTTTGTGCGGAGGCAAGGAGGTCGTAACCTTCTAACGCCAGTGGTATTGCTTTTTCTTGAACAGGGGTGCATTCCACAAAGTTCATGGCGTCGAGGCCGTCGAGGAGGTCGTCGTTGATGTCTAGCTCGTAGAATTTCATGTTGGAGTACGTGTGTGTGTTAAATAAAAGGCTGAGTTGTTTCGCTCAGCCTTTTATTTGTTGTATGATGTTAGTCGTTGATGATGTCGAAGCCACAGTACGGAACGAGTGCTTTTGGTATGCGAATGCCTTCCGGTGTTTGGTTGTTTTCCAGTAGTGCAGCAAGAATTCGTGGCAGTGCTAAGGCAGAGCCGTTGAGTGTGTGGCAGAGTTCTATTTTGCCGTCGGCGTTGCGGTAGCGACATTTGAGACGGTTGGCTTGGTAGCTCTCGAAGTTTGATACGGAGCTAACTTCGAGCCAACGTTGTTGTGCAGCAGAGTAGACTTCGAAGTCGAAGCAGAGTGAAGCTGTGAAACTCATGTCGCCGCCACAGAGGCGTAGGATGCGGTAAGGAAGTTCAAGTTTTTGTAGCAGTCCTTCAACGTGGTTGAGCATTTCCTTGTGCGATGCTTCAGAGTGTTGTGGTGTGTCGATTCTGACGATTTCTATTTTTGAGAATTCGTGCAGGCGGTTGAGTCCGCGTACGTCTTTACCATAGGAGCCAGCTTCGCGACGGAAACATTCTGTGTAGGCACAGTTTTTGATAGGCAGCTGTTTCTCGTTGAGTATGACGTCGCGATAGATATTTGTAACTGGTACTTCTGCCGTTGGAATGAGGTAGAGATCGTCGACTTCGCAGTGGTACATTTGTCCTTCTTTGTCGGGCAGTTGTCCGGTGCCGTATCCTGATGCAGCATTGACTACGGTAGGTGGCATGATTTCGGTGTAGCCGGCGTTGCGTGCTTCGTCGAGGAAGAAATTGATGAGTGCGCGTTGTAGGCGAGCGCCTTTGCCAATGTAGACGGGGAATCCTGCGCCAGAAATCTTAACGCCGAGTTCGAAATCGATGAGGTTGTATTTCGATGCCAGTTCCCAGTGTGGCAATGCGTTTTCGCCAAGTTCTGGTATAATGCCAGCACGTTTCTCTTCGACATTGTCTTCGGCGGTGCGTCCTTCTGGTACGCTTTCGTGTGGTAGGTTAGGGATTTGTAGAAGGAGTTGTTTTATGTTTTCGGCAGCTTCTTCCATTTTCACGGAGAGTGCCTTGCTCTGTTCTTTCAGTGTGGCAGTCTCGGCTTTTGCTGCTTCAGCTTCGGCTTTGTTGCCAGCTTTCATGAGTGCTCCAATCGATTTGGAGAGTTTGTTCATCGTTGCCAATGTGTTGTCCAACTCTTTTTGTGTGGCACGGCGCACTTCGTCTTGCGCAATGACCTTGTCAATCATTTCTTCTGCATTGGCAAAGTGCTTTTTCCCTAATCGACGAATCACGTCTTCGCGATTCTCGAGGATTGTTTTTAGAGTAAGCATAATCGATATGTTTGTGTTTGGTTCTGTTTGTTATTCTTGTTGGTTGGTTTGCTGTGGGAGGTAGTCGTGTTTGACGTTTTCCATGCAATTCCATAACGACGACGATGCGTCGGGGTGCATTGCCTTCATCTCTTCTACGAGTTGTCGTATCTTGCTGCGGTTCGATTCGTGCTCGTGGGGACAGTTTTTTGTCATCTTTTTAAATTCGTGCTCTTCTGCATATTGTCGGATGTCTTCTTCTGCCAATTTTGCCATCGGTCTGATGATGGTGATGGGGAATTTCTCCATCTGTAACTTGGGTGGCATTGTAGCAATGGTGCCTTGGTAGACCATGTTAAGAAGCAGTGTCTCGAAAAGATCGTCGCGATGGTGTCCAAGTGCTATTTTGTTACATTGTAGTTCTTGGGCAATGTCGAAGAGTTTTTTTCGACGATACCATGAGCAAAGAAAGCAGATGTTTTTTTGTTTTGTCTCGTCGATGTCGAAATGTGTGTGTGCGTGGTAAAATGGCACGTTTCGCATTTCGCAGAATTGCTGTAAATAGTTGATGTCGGCAGAGTAGGGTACGTTGTCGATGCTGATGTGTGTGGCTACGACAGAAAACTTTGGTTTATAGATTTTCATCCTTTCTGCCAGAAACGACACGAGCGCAAGTGAATCTTTTCCTCCCGATAGTCCAACTAATACTTTGTCGCCGTCGGCAAGCAGTCCATAGTCTTTCATAGTTTTGTTAACTTGTTGTTGAAGACGTATGTCGAGCGACTTTGACATGATGTGTGTTTTGTTTGTGTAAATAGGTTGTACGAGGTGCGTCTTTTTCGTTTGTGTCGAAAGACAGACTTCGCATTCTTTGTACACTTCTTTGTTCCCTTATTTCAGTAGGTTTGGTCGAAGTTTTTTTGTTCGTTCAATGGCTTGTTCGTGTTCCCACGCTTCTATCTTTGCTTCGTTGCCAGACAGGAGTATGTCGGGCACTTTCCATCCGTTGTAGTCGGCTGGGCGGGTGTAGAGCGGAGGGGCAAGTAGTCCATCTTGGAACGAGTCGGATAGCGCCGATTGTTCGTCGCCCATCGCACCGGGCAAGAGGCGAATCACCGCATCTGCTATCACGGCAGCCGGTAGTTCGCCTCCTGTCAGCACGTAGTCACCAATCGATATCTCTTTGGTGATATAATGGTCGCGAACACGTTGGTCTATTCCTTTGTAGTGTCCGCACAAAATTATCAAGTTGTTGCTCATCGACAGTCTGTTTGCCATGGGCTGTGTGAGTTGCTCGCCATCGGGAGAAGTGAAGATGATATCGTCGTAGTCTCTCTCTGATTTTAGGTGTTCGATACAGCGTGCGATGGGCTCAATCTGCATCACCATGCCAGCACCAAAACCAAAAGCGTAGTCGTCGACACGTCGATGTTTCTCGTCGGTCGAGTAGTCTCTTAGGTTGTGGATGTGAATCTCTGCCAGTCCTTTGTCGCATGCCCTCTTAACAATGGAGTTGTTTAGTGGACCATCGAGGAGTTCGGGCAGAACGGTGATGATGTCGATGCGCATGTTTTTCTCTTGTTAGAAGTTAGCGTTCTTTGGTGTTCTTGGGAATGGGATGACGTCACGAATGTTTTGCATGCCAGTGACAAATAAAAGGAGTCGTTCGAAACCAAGACCAAATCCAGAGTGAGGACATGAGCCGTATTTACGTGTGTCGAGATACCACCACATGTCTTTCATTGGAATGTTGAGTTCTTGAATGCGTTGTAATAGTTTGTCGTAGTCAGCCTCTCTTTCTGAGCCACCGATAATTTCTCCAATTTTTGGGAAGAGAACATCCATAGCACGTACGGTTTTTCCGTCTTCGTTTTGCTTCATATAGAATGCTTTAATCTCTTTTGGATAGTCGGTGAGGATTACAGGTTTTTTGAAGTGGTTTTCGACGAGATAGCGTTCATGTTCTGATGCCAAGTCGGCACCCCAGTAGACAGGATATTCGAATTTATGGCCATTCTTAACGGCTTCTTCAAGAATGCGTACACCTTCGGTGTAAGGAAGGCGAACAAAAGAATCTTTCAACACACCTTCCATACGGCTGATAAGTTCTTTGTCGAACATGTCGTTGAGGAATTGTAGGTCGTCGGCGCAGTTGTCGAGTGCCCACTTTACGCAGAATTTGATGAATTCTTCTGCGAGGTCCATGTTGTCGTTGATGTCATTGAACGCAACTTCTGGTTCTACCATCCAGAATTCGGCTAGGTGTCGTGGTGTGTTGGAGTTTTCGGCGCGGAATGTTGGTCCAAATGTGTAAATGGCGCCGAGTGATGTTGCTGCCAATTCGCCTTCCAGTTGTCCTGAAACGGTTAGGCTGGTTGGTTTGCCAAAGAAATCGTTTGTGTAATCTATTTTTCCTTCTTCTGTGTGGTCTAATTTGTTCAGGTCCATTGTAGTTACTTGGAACATCTGACCAGCGCCTTCACAGTCGCTGGCAGTAATCAGAGGTGTGTGGAAATAATAAAATCCTTTTTGATGGAAGAAGGTGTGTATGGCGATTGCCATGTTGTGTCGAATGCGGAATATAGCGCCAAAGGTGTTGGTGCGTGGACGTAGGTGAGCTATCTCGCGAAGATATTCCAGTGTATGTCCTTTTTTCTGCAGAGGATAGGTTGCGTCGGCAGTGCCAAGAATTTCTAATTCAGTGGCTTGAATTTCTACATTTTGTCCTTGTCCGATGGATTGTGCCAAGAGTCCGTTCACGCTAACACATGAGCCTGTGGTGATGGCTTTGAGTGTTTCTTCGTCGAATTTTGACAGGTCGGCAACTACTTGCATGTTTTTGATGGTTGAGCCGTCGTTGATGGCAATGAAGCTAACGTTTTTGTTGCCACGTTTGGTTCGCACCCATCCTTTTATGTTTATTTCGGCACCGATATCAGTGCGTTTGAGAGCATCGTTTATGATGGTTCTTTTTATCTGTTTCATTTGTTATAAAGTTGTATCTTAGAAATAGAGATTTACATATTAAAAAGAGACGCCTATAGATGGTAGGCGCCTCTTTTATGATGTTACGTATGAAGCGTATTGCTTACTTATTTTGCTTTTGCAACGCCGCCTACTGCGCTCATTACACAACGGAAACCGATGTCGTTAGTTGCTTTGTTTTGGTTCAGCCAACGACGTTTTGCTGGGTTCATCCAGATTGCGCGGTCTTTCCAAGAACCACCTTTGTAGACGCGTGCTTCGTCGGAAATCATGTTAGCTTGTTCGATTGGTGTAGCGTAGTCGTAAACAAGAACAGAGTCGGCAAGTGCTGATTGGAGGTCACCGTCCATGAAGTTACGTACGTCTTTACCTGAGAGTTTAAATTTCTTCTCGTTGATAAGTACGTTGCGCATGCTGTCGCGTACGTCTTGTTCCATGTAAGGTAGACGTTCGAGGAGTGTTTCTGCGTAAGCTGAATCGCTTTCGAAGAGGTTACCACGGAATGGGTTGATTTCGTTAACGAGGCGGTTAGAGGTAGCGCGATAAACATCGAGCACCCATTCGTTTACGTTACCAGCCATGTTGTACAAGCCAAATGAGTTTGGATAGAAGTAGTCAACTGGTACGGTTGGTGCACCGAGTTCACCGCTCATACCGATAGGGTCGCCTGAGCCACGCATGAAGTTAGCAAGGAATTGACCTTTTCTTTTCTTGTCGTACATCTCGCGAAGTTGTGCACCTTCCCAAGGATAGGTCATACCTTCTGGAGCGTTTTGTTTGTCAACATAGGTGCCATAAGCAGCAAATTCCCATTCTGCTTCTGTTGGGAGACGGAAAGGACAGTCGTAGATGATACCATCGAGATCAGGGTAGTCGTCGCCAACATTAGCACGCATATAAGTTGCTTTGTATTGTGTGTAGAAAGCATATGCGTATGGGTTTTCTGGGTCACCTTGTATGTTTTCGTTTACTGTTGCAAGGTCGGTGAAGTCAATGATTTTCTTGTCGATGAGGATACGTTCGTTTGCACGGTCGGTACGCCACAAGCAATATTCATTAGCTTGTTTCCATGACACACCTACTACTGGGTAGTGTCCGAAAGCAACATTGATAAAGTAGCTTTGAACCATTGGCTCGTTGTAAGCCAATTCTTCACGCCAAACTGTTTCATCAGGCATTGCCATGAGAATTCTACGTGGTTCGTGAGCGTACACTAACGTAATCCAACGTATGTATTCACGATAGTCAATGTTGTTGACTTCATATTCGTCCATGTAGAAACCACCGATACCAACACGACGTTTTAAAGCGTCTGATTGGGTTGAAACAGGGTCTCCGTTCAAACCTTTTACGGCGGTGTTTGTCGAAATATACACGGTTCCCGTAGGAATTCTGCCGTCGTACTCTGTTTGTACGTTGTAGAATCCGCGTTTTTCGTCATTGTATTTCCAACCTGTTTTTTCTGAATAGGTTGTAGAAACACCGGACTTTTGGCATGATGCAAGTGCCACTAACATAAGCACTAACGCAAGGATACTTCTAGTTGATTTCATGTCTATTCTTGTGAGTTAAGTTATTTGTCTTCTCTGTTTTTGTTCTCTATGGAGTTTATCCACATAAATGCGACGGCAAAGATACATTTTTTTTTGGTTGTGGAACTCCTCTTTCCCTATTTTTTTTCAAAAATCTTTTTTGCTCGCTCTCACTACTTATTATAAAAAGGTGTAAGTAGTGTGTTCCGACATGTTTTGGAGGGGGTCGTGTTCTTTGGTTTGCAATGGTTTATGTAGCTCTGTTGGTGCGTTGCGATTATTTTATTTGTGTGGTGTTGACGACCTATTTTTTTTGTAACTTTGCACATCCAAAACAATGTGTAATGATGAACAACCTTACTTTGTGTCTAAAGAATAAAGTGTTGGATTTAAATCGTCCGTTGGTGATGTCAATTATCAATGTGACGCCAGATTCTTTTTATGCCACAAGTCGTGTCGGCGGCGAGGACGGTCTTGTCTTGGCTGTTGAGAGAGCCATTGCAGAGGGGTGCGATATAATCGACTTGGGTGGTTACTCTTCGCGCCTAAATGCTGCTGAGGTCTCTGATGAAGAGGAGATTAAACGTGTGTGCGATGCGCTCGGTGTGATTCGTAAAAGGTGGCCTAATCTCCCCATTTCTGTCGATACGTTCCGCTCAAAAGTGGCTTATGAAGCAGTAAAACACTTTGATGTCGACATCATCAACGATATATCTGGAGGGCAAATTGATGTTGAGATGTTTTCCACTGTAGCAAGTTTAAACGTGCCATATGTATTGATGCATATGCGTGGTACGCCACAAAATATGCAGCAGAATACTATTTATAATAATGGTATCGTACCAGAAATGTTGAGCTATTTTTCTGAACGCATCGAGTTGCTACGTAGCCTTGGACACGATAAAGAGATCATTATCGACCCGGGTTTTGGCTTCTCGAAAACACTCGAGCAAAACTACGAAGTGATGCGGGAATTAGAGCGATTCTTGACGTTTAACCAGCCGCTTTTAGTTGGTGTGTCGCGTAAATCGATGATATATAAACTTTTTGACACGACGCCAGAAGAGGCTTTGAACGGAACAACAGCACTAAATATGTTTGCTTTGATGCATGGTGCTCATTTGCTACGTGTGCACGACACAAAAGCTGCTGTTGAAACCGTGAAATTGTGCGAAAAACTAAAAACAACAACTTTATGATGGGGTATGCCATAGGCTTTAAAGACATACTGGATATCTTTCTGGTAGCCGTACTTTTTTATCAGCTTTATAGACTTGTAAGAGGAACGGGGGTAACTAACATTTTTGTTGGTTTGATTTTTTTCTTGCTTGTGTGGTGTGTCGTAAAATATTTCGATATGACACTGCTAAGCATGATTTTTGATGCGGTGATAAACGTTGGTGCTATTGCACTTATTATTCTGTTTCAGAGTGAAATAAGGAACTTCTTTGCAAAACTTGGCTCGCGTAACTTAACACAAATGCAGTGGTTGAAGCGCATTTTCAGAAGTAAGAAAAAGAAAGACGAAGAGCTTGAATTTCCGATTATGAAGATGGTGTTGGCGTGTCGTAATATGGCGAAAACCAAGACGGGAGCGCTGATTGTTATTGGTCGAAAAAGTAATTTGGATGACTATATCAACACCGGTGATATTGTAAACGCTGACATTAATACACGTTTGGTGGAAAATATCTTCTTTAAAAATAGTCCGTTGCACGATGGTGCCATGATTATCACCAACAATCGCATCACTGCTGCTGGTTGCATTCTCCCTGTGAGTAGAAACCCACAAATTCCTCGACATTTGGGACTTCGGCATCGTTCTGCGTTAGGAATTTCTGAAAATACTGATGCTGTTACTATTATTGTTTCTGAAGAGACGGGTACCATCTCCTTAGCTATTGATAGCAACTACATTTTGAACGTTACACCAGAGGAGTTGGAGCGTATTCTTTCGGAAAAACTACAAGAATAGACGTGGAAAAAGGACAGATGCGTAGGCGTGTGTTTCTAATGCTTCTTGTCGTTCTTAACATATTAAACGGCTGCACTTTATGATGAGTGTCAGCCGTTTTTTTTTTTGTGTGTAACGAGTGTGTTGCGTGTGAATAAAGGCGTTTTTTTGTTATCTGAATCGGGAAAAAACAGTCGAGAATAATTTCTTGTGGTGGTGTACGAAAAATTTCATGCTGAAAATAATTTCTTGTGGAGAGTTTTGGTTTCGTGCACGCT
>JAUNIJ010000186.1 GCA_030523485.1 Bacteroidales bacterium | reverse complement strand
ATTTTCAGCGTGCACGAAACTAAAACTTCCCACAAGAAATTATTTTCAGCGTGATTTTTTTCGTGCATCACCACAATAATTTGTTTTTACCACATTTAAATGGGTACACGAGACAAAAAAAACGTCGCCACACAATTGCATACCAATCAATGTAGCAGACGTTTATAATCCGTATTCAAAATTTTCGTGACTAAAGCGGCAATTACCTTTCAGCCGCCACTACTCCACCACCTCACCGATAAGAGTTGCCGCGGTAGCTGAGAGCACACGAACGTGCAAAAGCTCACCTATGTGATGCCCACGCTTCGGGAAGATTATTACTTTGTTTTGTGAAGTACGACCAAAAAATTCATCGTGCGAACGTTTTGAATACCCCTCTACCAACACCTCGAATTCCTTGTTGATGTCACGTTCGTTCGAAGCCTTGCTCAACATCAACTGCGTTTCAATCAACTCGTTCAATCGACGAAGTTTCACTTCCTCTGGCACGTCGTCAACGAGATGTTTTGACGCAAAAGTGCCTGGACGCTCGGAATATTTAAATGTAAAGGCAGAGTCGAACGCACACTCACGCATCAACGACAATGTTTGTTGATGATCTTCCTCTGTCTCACCATGGAAGCCACAAAAAATGTCGGTTGAAATAGTAGCCGTTGGTAAGATACGACGTATAGCAGCGATACGATCGAGATACCACTCGCGTGTGTATTTTCTATTCATCGCTTTCAACACGGCATTACTACCGCTTTGAACTGGCAAGTGAATCATTTTGCACAAATTATCGTGCGCAGCAATCACCTCTAAAGTCTTATCGCTCATATCCTTAGGATGTGAAGTAGTGAAACGCACACGCATGTCAGGCACCTCCTCGGCTACCATTTTTAAGAGTTCAGGAAAACCAATTTTTTCGCCGTCACATTCAAAACAGTAAGAGTTGACGTTTTGTCCTAACAAAGTAATCTCTTTATAACCCTTGCTGCGAAGGTCACGCGCCTCATTCAATATGCTGTTCACATCGCGACTGCGTTCTCTGCCACGGGTGTACGGCACGATGCAATAGGTGCAAAAATTGTTGCAACCACGCATTATCGAGATGAAGCCAGAGATGCTTTTGCCGATGCGTAGTGGAATGATATCTTTGTAGGTTTCAGTGGTCGAGAGGTTGATGTTAATGGCTTTTTCGCCTTGTTCGACAGCACCAATAAGATTAGGAAGATCGAGGTAGTTGTCTGGGCCTGCTACAAAATCAACTCCATGATTTTTAATCAGTTCATCTTGCATGCGTTCTGCCATACAACCAATAACACCAATAGCCATCGGATGTTTCTTTTTCAACGACGAGAGATATTGCAAACGTCCCAAAACTTTCTGCTCAGCGTTGTCGCGCACCGAACAGGTGTTCAGCAACACAGCATCGGCATTATCTAAGTGCTCTGTGAGTTCGTAACCGTCGCTCGACATCACAGCAGCAACTACTTCACTGTCAGCCACGTTCATCTGACAGCCGTAGGTCTCTATATAAAGTTTCTTTGTCATTCTATGCGAATTGTTTTACAAGTGTTTGTACGTATTAAAGCGTTGTTACAACATACTATCCAACATCTTCTAATACTAAAAAACAAAATTACAAAGACTTTCCGATATAGCCAAACCTAAGTATATGCTGAATGATGCCGAACTTAGTGCCAAGGGAGATAATGAAGGTGACGTTTCTCTCTCCTCCAAGCCTACCTACGATGAGAATGAGGGCATCGGTGAATATGCTAAGAAGGT
>JAUNIJ010000185.1 GCA_030523485.1 Bacteroidales bacterium | reverse complement strand
TCGTTAATGTCTATTTCTCTTGGAACTTGCACAAAATTCCTAATGTAAAACTGCAACATCAGCAGCAACTTATTGTCTCCTTCTCATTAGATGGCATAAAAAATAGCACGAAAAATCTCAAGGGACTTTTTGACAAATGAGGATTAAAGCACGATACATACTCACAATTGCTACGGCGATAATCATCGTCGCATCACTTCTCTATACAAACCACTTGGTGAAAATTCTAAAAACAGAAGAACGCCAAAAAATAGAATTATGGGCACATGCCATCTCACTTGTTGTTGACATTGAAACCGACGACAAAACATTCGACCTCGTATGGCAAATCATTGAAAACAATGAAAATATTCCTGTGATGATTGTCAATAGTGATGGTGATTTGCTTGCAATACGTAACTTTGACAATAAAGAAGTGGAAGAGTTGACTAACAACCGTGTTGTTCGTGAAAAGAAAATCGCCAAACTAGAAACAAAACATCAACCTTTAAAAATCAATGCTGACACTGCCGGCATACAATATATATATTATGACGATTCCATTTTGCTGAAAAAACTTAGCATCTTTCCGTATGTTCTGTGGAGTTTAATCGTTGTTGTCTTGCTGTTTGCAATGGTAGCTTATACAGCCGAAACTCATGCTGAACAAAATCGTGTGTGGGCGGGACTTTCAAAAGAGACCGCACATCAGTTAGGCACGCCAATATCATCGTTGATGGCACTTAAAGAGATCCTAAAAGAACAATATGAAAATGACGAAATCGTTGTAGAAGTCGAAAAAGACGTCGAACGACTGAATACGATAGCCGAACGCTTCTCTAAAATAGGTTCTAAACCAGTGCTTGAACCAACCAACATTGAGGCTGTTGTTGAACATACTGTTGATTATATGAAACGGCGTACGTCAAGCAAAGTGAATTACACTGTGAATTTCCGTAATCATGAGTTGGTGGCAAGCATCAATACACCATTGTTTGAGTGGGTAATTGAAAGTATTTGCAAAAACGCTGTCGATGCTATGGAAGGAAAGGGCAATATCACTATTGAAGCCGAACAACTTAGCGACCATACCATCACAATTGATATATCCGACACTGGTAAAGGTATCGATCGTAATCATTATCGCGATATATTCAAACCTGGCTACACCACAAAGAAAAGAGGATGGGGACTAGGCTTGTCGCTCGCAAAACGTATTATTGAAGAGTATCACGAAGGAAAAATCTTTGTTAAGAAATCAGAAATAGCTAAGGGTACAACCTTCAGAATTCAACTAAAACAATAACCACTGATAACAATAAAAAATAACGTATCCTAACTGCATTGGATAACAGAAAAAAAGATGTATATTTGCACCGATTTTTTGCGTTATTAATAATTGGATACAAATCATAACTTCCTATTGCCTGTCAGGCAGTTATCGTGTGGAAATCACCTTTTCGAATTTGCTTTAGATGATTCTTTTTTTGAAAATCTTGAGCAAAATGAGATTTTTGGTGGCGATGTACATGCCAAAGTAGAAATAAAGAAGACCTCGCAAAACATTGCAATGTCAATTTCTGCTGAAGGAGATGTGGTAGTCATGTGTGATCGTTGCTTAGACAATATGACACTGACAATGGAAGCATGTGATGATTTTACCATTGTTTTTGGGGAAACCTATGCAGAAGATGGCGATAACATTGTTGTCGTGCCAGAACAAGAAGGTGAATTCGATGTGGCATGGCTAATCTATGAAACCATCTTGTTGGCGTTACCTTTCAATCATACTCATA
>JAUNIJ010000069.1 GCA_030523485.1 Bacteroidales bacterium | reverse complement strand
TAGTTCTAATGTATCGCTGAAATGATATTTTGTGCCAAGATACGACACACCAATCTGTCCGCTATCGACATACGCTTTTGCTGTTACCGAGATGCCTTTTTTCGCAACGCCATAGATATGCACATCACCATTTGCTAAGCCTGCTATATTATCGAGAATGCCTTCGGTGAAATGATTGATGAATGCAAGATTGATGGCATCGGCATGACCATTAATATCGATCGTATCATTTTCCATGCCATAGAATCCCCACAAAGATGCCGCAGGAGTCGTTCGTTCTCCAAATACATCGCCATTGAAGTTGACACGTTTTTGCTCCAAGTCAACATCCGTACTTGCTTCTACATGCCCATAGTTGGTACCATTAAATGTAAAATTTTCGGATGAGACAGAAGCATCAATCAATGGTTTGCTCAACAGTCCGCCAATCTGTGCTGTACCAGTAATGTCACCTCCTAATGTAATGGCTTTCAACGGCACGATGGAAAAGATATAATCGAGACTGACGTTACTTAATTCTACGTTTAAAATATCGTTCGCATCTTTTGACGCTATGCCATCTATAAGTATGTGTTGGTTACGACTGGTCAAAGAGAAACTGTCGATTTCGATTTTTTGCGGTGAAAACAGTACTTCTGACTTACCAATTTCAAATGGCACATCATTCAAGAATATTTGTGTTGGAAGAATATGAGCATCGACACACAAGCCGTCATTTTGTTTAAACAGGCATGCTTTCGTCACAAATTCACCTGCTGTGATGGTGTCGGACACAAGATTACGCCACAACAGATTCGCACTAATCGTGTCACGAGCCATCTTGACATCGAGGTCAATTAACATCGTGTCGTTAGGAATATTCACGTCGGTAGACAGTAGCAATCGTAACTGATCGTCGGAATTGTAAGCATGCAATACTGCATCGCTGATTTGCCGTGTTCCATTGGTAAGATGTTGCAATTCAATTTCAGCATTCAAACGATGTATATCGTCGCTGTAGAAACCACTTATTGTAGTTGGTTTTGTGGTGTACCATGGAATGTCTAACACTTTGCACAGCTGCTCTGTTGAACTGATTTCGATGAAGTAACGAAGGTCGTTGTCGAATGAGGCTTTTTTCTCATAGTTCAACAACGGCATATACTCGCTTAACAGTGCCATCAAATGGTTGGTTAACGAGGCTATCGTATATTTTCCATAAAGCATGCCAGAAATCAGTGGCGACTGAATCGACAAGTGGTTTTCGCGTGTTTGATCATTGGTTTTTGATTGAATGTGGAGACTGTCGAGGAAATAACTGCCATAGTTATTTATCAGCATCGAATCAATACGCACAAAACCATTCAACGATTCAATATGTTCTCCTTCTAAATCTGCCGTCAACACCAGAGAAGCGTCAAAATTGGGATATTCTTTTATCAAACGCATTTGATAAGGTGAGAAGTCGTCGATTCTAGCAACGAATTGGTATTTATGCGATTCTTTTCCTATGCTCACATTTCCATCGAATTCTAACGAGCCGTTTTCGTCGTTCGTAACCAGGTGGCCATTAATATTTTTGCCTTGGTACTCGCCGTCCAATAAAATATGATGATGCGTATATCCTTTGTAGGTAATGGCATCAATCACGCCATCTACCATCAATTTCATAGGCATTTCTTCGCTACGAGTCAACGCGATGTCTACGTCGAATGCCGTGCTTCCCAAATCATCATTAACCAACGGCTTTAGGTTAAATGCTTTAGTAGAAAAGCAACCATCTAGATTAATATCGCGGAAATGATTCTTTACACTTACACCGACATCGGTACGCAGTGAACCGAGGTCGGTCGACAAGTTGCCTAACAGTTTCATTTGTTCGAGGCGACCATCAAACTCACCCGTATAAGTAGCATTACCGAATGCAAACATTTTTTTTGGTAAAGAGAAAGGCTGTTGACGAAGATTAGCTATCAAATCCTGCACACCAGCCATGTTGAAATTAAGTGCATCGATACGTCCGTTAGCTGCTAAACTGTCGAGTAACAGCAGATTTTGTGCCGTAATTTTTCCTGACAACGACAACACCTTACCATACGATGCTACGATGGTATCGAGCAATACATTATTTGGAGTGCCAGAAAAACGAGCACAAAGATTTAGTTCGTCTCTAAAACTTGCCAACCGTGGCACTACCGACGATAGTTTCGACAAATTAAAATGCTCAGCATCTACTTCACCAACCATTTGTATCTGCGAGAGACTATCTCTAAACGCATTCAATGAGCCATAGTTCACACTAACATCATTCAAAGAGAAAAGAGACGTTCCCATTTCCAGTCTCAAACTAGGAATTACACACGACGATTTATCGGCACGAACGGAAAGCGCAAAATCGTCGATGGTAAAACCCGATTGTTCAACGCAACTAAATTGCTTGACACTTGCGGCTATCAACTCAGTAGAAATCGTGTCGAGCGATAATTGGGTATTCAACTGTTCGACACGAATATTTTTCGGCGAAAACCCCTGAGAGACAATAGTGTCGCTATAGTCGCGATACGACAACACACCATGGGTTATTGCCAACTGATTTATTTGAAACTGGAATTTATTTTCCTTTGGTTGATCGCGCCTAAAATAATCGATGAGAAATTGTAGGTTATTGGTGCCATCAGCATATTTTTTAAGATTGAAGACGGGACCATCAATTAGCAACGACGAAATAATCAGTTGACGATCCAACAATGCCTTTGCTTTAAACGCACCATCGACCTGCGAAACGAAAGCCAACGTATCACCTTCGATGTCGGAAAGGTAAAGATAATCGACTTTTATATGATTTGGAATCCGATAATCAACACGTCCAACACTGACGTCAGCACCCCATTCTTCCGACAAAAACGTTGCTACCTTATCCACCAAATAGTTCTGTACCTTGTTGGTATTCAACAAAGTGACAGCAATCGTTGGTAACAACACAACAATAGCGAGCAGAATGGACACTATCTTCAGTGCTTTTTTCATATCTTTGTGCTTTAATCGGACAAAGGTACATCTTTTTCCCAACAGTCACAATTACACCCAGATAATAAATAGATTTTTTTTATAAACATCTATGGCAATAATACTTGGTATCGAGTCGTCATGCGACGACACGTCTGCCGCAATCATCCGCGACGGCATCCTTTTGTCTAACGTCACCGCCAGTCAAGCAGTGCACGAGCAATATGGTGGTGTAGTTCCCGAACTTGCATCAAGAGCACATCAGCAAAACATTATTCCTGTCGTCGACGCTGCCATCAAAAAAGCAGGTATTACCAACGAGCATATTGATGCTGTTGCATTTACACGTGGTCCCGGACTTTTAGGTTCACTACTTGTTGGCACTTCATTTGCCAAAGGATTTGCCTTAGCACAACACATTCCTCTGATTGATGTCAACCATCTTCAAGCGCACGTAATGGCACATTTCGTAAGAACTAACGACGACATGCGTCCACTGCCTGAATTTCCGTTCCTTTGCCTTTTAGTGTCGGGGGGCAACTCACAAATTGTGATGGTGAAAGACTACAACAAGATGGAAATCGTTGGTCAAACCATCGACGATGCTGCTGGCGAAGCATTCGACAAATGTGCGAAAGTGATGGGACTCCCCTATCCTGGAGGTCCTGTTATCAACAAACTAGGAAATTTAGGTAACGCCGACCGTTTTCAATTTCACAAACCCAACATTGCAGACTACGACTATAGTTTCAGTGGTTTGAAGACCTCGTTTCTCTATTTCCTACGCGACGAGATGAAAGAGAATCCGAATTTCATTGAAGAGAACAAAAACGATCTTTGCGCATCGCTGCAGAAGACCGTCGTAGACATTTTGATGCAAAAGCTTCATAAAGCGGTTAAAGACCATCATGTGAAACGTATTGCAGTAGCGGGCGGTGTGTCGGCAAATTCAGCCTTACGCGATGCGTTTGTTGCTTACGGACAAAAATATCATTGCGACGTTTTTATTCCTCCTTTTGCCTACACCACCGACAACGCTGCCATGGTGGCCATGGTAGGCTACTATAAATTCTTAGCCAACGATTTCTGCGAGCCCAATCTACCACCTTATGCACGTGTAACTATTTGATAGAGAAAAAGCAACCGATGACAAAAAACAAGACATTAAAACTTATTGAAAATGCGGTGCTCGACCCCGCTTTATTTCTTTTGGCTGTGGTTGTTGGGCATTGTCTATGGCATCTACTGTTTCCTTCCACCACATTAGAGAGTGCCAATGTCTTGTTGTTTGACCGTTTCGATATCACTCACATCGCCTACCGCTTTCAATCTATGCTTTCCAACCATGTTTATCACTGTGCACAATGGTTTAATCATGATGTATTACGTAATGATTTAACGATTTTTATCCCCGAACATTCTGGAAGTTACATCGCATGGGGATGCACTGGAGTCAAACAAGCCATCATTTTTTGCATCGCCATTCTCACTGCACGGGGCAAACATATTCATAAACTATGGTTTATTCCTTGCGGCATCATCGTTCTATATTTTGTCAATGTGATTCGTGTTGTAATCGTGTTTTTTGTCGGTGCTTTTCACTACGAATATTTCACATTGATGCACGACCAAGTACTTAAAATTGGTTACTACGTTATCATCTTCTTTATTTGGTGGATCTGGCAGAAAGCCTTTAACCCAAAATACAATCTCAACGTACTGATTTCTCAACAAGATAAATAGCTATTGTCGACAAAGCACTCAGACACCACTCTCCACCACTATATCTGTTTGTGAAGGGATGCATCCATACATTTTTTTATAGCGATTGGCAAAATGCTGATAGCTGACGAAGCCAAGTTGCTTTGCTACAGTTGTCGGTTTTTCACCCCTACTCAATAACACACGCGCTTGTTGTAAACGCAAATTTATAATCGCACGTTCTGGCGATGTGCCCATCACTGCTAACACATCACGTTTGAAAGAAGCTTTCGAACGTGACGCATAGTTTGCCATCTCGTCAACAGAGAGACGAAGACAATAGATTTGTTGAAGAAACTCACGTGTTGACACACGAAAACGAGGTAGGAAATCGAAGAAATGCGCAAACATAAACGCATCAATGGCAAGCACACGGTCGACAATACCCTTGCGCAAACGATCGACAGCATTCAACGTCAAGGCTTCATCTTGCAACAACAATTGCCACCCCGCTTCACAAAATTCACGCATACGCCGTGTGTTAGGCATCTGTACTATTTTACGTTTGGTGTTACGCACATTATCATAATACTCAAGGTGCGACATATTACGATAGTAATTTATAAGATATGAACGGGGAATTTCCAACATCAACACATCAATCACATCAGAGTTTTTGGCTGGTGAAAGTAGCAACTTTGCTTCCGGATTGCGAATAATACATACGCAGTCACCTTTAGCAATGCGTATCTTCTCCTTGCTAATCGAGAAAACACCAATCCCTTCTCTTAGTATCATAAACGTATGACAACGAAATGGTTCGATACAGATATTTTTCTCACCCGTGGCAAAGATGTGAGTGAGTCCGTGATAACTTTTTTCTAAGTATGGTGTAGTGGTCATCGTTGTATACATTTTTATGCCGGCTTTTGTTGTGGGAGTACAACCATTAACACCGATGCCAAGATCAAAACAATGCCAACAGCCAGTGGAAATGTAAACGATTCATCATAAAGTAGCACACCAATAAGCACTGCTGTGAGTGGCTCCAAGGCTCCCAAAATGGCTGTAGGTGTCGAGCCTATCTTGCGCACCGAAACTGCCAACAACAATAAAGCCACAACCGTCGGGAAGATAGCTAAAGCACCAACCACCAACAGATGTTTTGGTGCTGTGAGTAATTGCAAAGATATGGTGGGGTCGATTAACGAATGCACTAAGTTACAGCACACACAACACAACGCTACATAAAAACTCAATGTCAACGGGCTCACTTTACTCAACGAACGATTGAGTATGACAATATATATCGCATATGTCAATGCCGAAACAAATACCAACACACCACCCACAAGATTCAGACTATTATCGTCGCCACCATAGTTTAGGATAGCGATGCCTATAAATGCAACCACAATGGCTAAAAGTGTTCGCCAACCTACACGCTCACGAAAACACACTGCCATGATGATTGCCACCAACAATGGATAAAGAAATAACAGCGTAGATGCCACACCAGTAGCCATTTGCCGAAAACTATAGTAAAGAGTCATCGATGACGCACCAAACAATAAGCCCAAACCTAAGGTGATGAGACCCTCACGTTTAGTAAGTCGAAAGCTTCCCTTAGTAACCACAATTGCTATAGCAAACACCACCGCTGCCAACGAGAAACGATACAGTAACAATGTATCGGTAGAGATGCCATCAGCATACAGCAACTTGCCTATTGGATTGATGCCATAGCACATGGCAGAAACAATGCCACATACGGCACCCTTCAATTTATCGTTCATTTGTTCTAAATTCAACGTCTTAAAAACAAGGTACAAAGATAACATCTTATTTCCACTCAACCACACCCAAAAACTCACTTTTTTTCACTAACACACAACCATAAACACAACATCAAACAGAACTACTTGCCAAAAAAATCACTTTTTAAAGACACAAAAAAGCGCTCTCTATCGAAAATCTACCACAAAAAAGCACAAAACATCGCCTCCAACAACAATCGTAATAGAGTGACCAACAGAACAATAACTAATATAGAAAATTTTTCTTCCGTTTTGCTTTGCTTGTATTTGTTTTTATCCTACTTTTGCAGTGTACTACTTCGGTAGTACACAAGCACAGTAAAATAAATAATAATGATATAAACTATGATTACGCTACAAAATGTTGAGTACAGCTACTCATCGCACAAGCCAGTGTTTAAGAACCTGAACCTGCAACTGCCCGAAGGTCACATCTACGGACTTCTCGGTAAAAACGGTATCGGTAAAACCACTTTGTTGAAGATTCTCTCTGGTGCACTGTTTGCCAAAGGAAACTACAACATCGATGGCATCGACCCACGCACACGCAACAACCAATTGCTTGAGACGATGCGTTTCGACAGCGACCTAATCATTGATGCAAAAAACGGAATTGGCTATAGCACACGCATTCATAATTATGCCAAGACCCTCGCACCACTCTACCCCAACTTCAATCTTGACGACATGAATAACATACTCGAAAGATTGGAAGTACCAACAGAACGTAAACTCTACAAGATGTCGAAAGGCGAACAACGCAAAGCACTCGCAGCCTTCTCACTCGCCTGCAATACCAATCTGCTCATGATGGACGAACCCACCAACGGCATGGATATCACCTCACGACAAGAATTTAAGAAATTGGTAGCGGAACAATTCGCCGAGAAATGCACTGCCGAAGGTAAATTCGAGCAAACAATCATTGTGTCGACACATCAAGTGGAAGATCTCGATGGATTGATGGATGCCGTAATCATTCTAGGAAAAGACAACGTGCTACTATGCGCCACGTTGGAAGAAATCGGCAAACAACTGAAGTTTGGCTATGCCGACGCAAACGACATCGTGCTCTACAGCGAAGACACACAAAATGGCAAGATGTGTGTAATGCGCAACGACACACACGAAGAGATGCCCGTCGACCTACGACTACTCTTCACTGCTACCGTAAAAGTCCCTGAAAAAATCACACCAATGTTCCATTCAAACCTATAAAACGACAACAACACTATGAACATATCATTTAAACGCGTACGCGCACTCACCCACTACGAATTGATTTCCGAGGCAAAGCTTATCACCATTATTCTTTTCGTAATGTTTTTGGTTGAAATCATTATGCTATCTTTTTTCGGAGAATTGGAATTTTCCGACATCAAAGATGTATCAAAGAATTGGTTGGGCATGACCATGTTCATGCTAGCCATCTGCACAACGGCACGCTACTTAAGACCCGCCCAAACAACAGCCTACACAACGTTACCTGGCAGTTCTGCCGAAAAATTTATGGCGCAAGTTTCGCTCTATCTCATAATCATGGCAGCCGTAACGCTACTGCGACTTGGCATTCTCGAAATAGTAGGCTTTGTCACCAACAACACCTTCTCAGTCATAGATGTCTTTCTTGA
The DNA here is from genome assembly GCA_030523485.1 of Bacteroidales bacterium. Classification (GTDB taxonomy): domain Bacteria; phylum Bacteroidota; class Bacteroidia; order Bacteroidales; family Paludibacteraceae; genus HGM05398. Next base: position 2,419 of record JAUNIJ010000069.1, on the reverse strand, counting down.
TGTGCCATTGGATTTGAAAGAATTTCCTTTTAGCGAAGAACAAATTGCAACCTACCATCATATATGTTGCTACACACATTTCTGCTACTTCATACTTTTCGCCATGATCAACGCCATCATACGCTTCCTTTCTGGAACCATCAGAAGAGTGGGCTACATCATACTACTACCCATAGGCATTATTAGTTCCTCTTTCGGATTGCTTCCTATGGTGCACGCCTACAACTATACCAACAGCACATGGTTTCAACACACCCCTTGGTTGACAATCTTCATCGTGTTAACACTACTTTCGGGATGGCTCTACTACAAATCATTTAGCAAGGTTCAAGCAAATTAACCTACGGAGGACGTCACTATGGATTTCCAACAAACACAACCCATCTTTTTACAGATAGTCGACTGGTTATGCGACCAAATTATCGCGGGCGACATAGCAGCAGGCGAACAAATCCCATCGGTGAGAGAGATAGCAGCAAAGACGGGTGTCAACCCCAACACAGTGCAACGTGCTGTGGAACGAATGCTGATGAGCGGCATCATACAGAGTCAACGGGGGAAAGGTAATTTTCTAACCAACAACGCACGTCAGCAAGTGCTCAACGAGCGCAGAGAGAAACTTTACAACACACAATTGCCGAAACTGGCAACCGAAATCAAATTGCTCGGATTACCGTTAGACGACATCTATCAGCAGCTTGAGCAACTCATCAAAAAACAATAGATCAATAAGATAGATAGTTTTTCACACATAGCGAAGACATGCAGCACACCGCAGTCTTCGCTATTTTTGTGTCATACAACATGACTTTTACACGGCAAGGAACGGAATGTGTTTGAGCAAAAACAATTTGTTGCAGACTGCGACGAAACGAGTTTTCGTTTACGAAAAGTAGCAACGGACGAGACGAAAAGGAAATCGCTGATGCAAGATTTGCGTGGGAAGTTTGCAATAAAATGCAGCAAAACAAAAATTGTATGAGGAGCAATGCATCGGTCTGCGCAAAAACAAAACTGCTATGGGAATCAACAAAGCGGTTTGCACTCACACAAATTTGTATCCGCATAAATCGTTTCACCATTCACCACAACTAGTTTATACCAGTATAAAAAGTTTAGTTACGTTCCAAACAAATGCTACCTCAGCGAAAACCTTTCTGGCAAACACAATACAAATTTGATTTTTCAGACAAACCATTTCGTCGTCTCGTCTAAACAATTCGTTATAAACACATTACAGACAACAAGGATACGAATGCGTTCATCCATGTCCTAAGACTATTTCATTGGAGTTAGTACTTCAACATAATGCGAGTCTGCGAAATATGCTGATAACCACTTGATAAACGTGGTCCGAATTGGCCATATGGTATATACTCCACACTTCGAAATGTATTTGCGTTAGGATCTTCTTTCATTATCTCCACCGATGTAACCATATCCTCATGTTCGTCATAGGTTGTAATGTAGTCGCTATCATCAAACGTAAACAGCACAGCATGCGTAGTCTTATCAGGGACGTAAAGTCCCTCCGTTGCCACATATAGCTTACCTCCAGACACTTCAACGTCGGTACAATAGAGTTTGGCAAAATCCGCAGGTATTTTTTTTAACAACATTTTTACCTCTCCATTTTTCCAAAGTATAGGACAATACGATTCTGTGGTGTTAAGAAAGAGAAGACCTCCAATATATAGGTCATCATCTATCATTTTAGCAAAAAGCGGATATGCACCGATGTACTCAGAATCAACCGGTAATTTTATTATTGAATCATGATAATACACAATGCCCCCTGTACCAGTAATTAATGGTTCACCATGATAATCAATCACGTCTGTTAACGCGCCATCTCCTCCCGCAACTGGATAAATGTAGTTCATTCCACCAAATTCACTAGCAAGTTGAAAACAAGGACGACCACTAGCTATCCCAACCATATACCAATCATCGCCTACTTTGCCGATATCATAGGCTCCCCAATTTCCAAAAGAGCCAATAAAATAGGGTTCACCTCCATCTTCAGCTACATAGTAGTCAACATAATCGCGAATACCATAAGAGAATGTATAATAGACGATACCACTACCTATAACCGTATATAACTTTTTGCCATCATGATAAAACCTCATGCCTCTATAGTGGTATGGATTATTGCCACGAAGGTCTTTTGGAGTGATGTTCCTCATCACACCATCTACCTCTAAAAAAGGATAACTTCCTATAGAGTCATAGGAGGATTCGTCCGTTTGTAAGCCAGTTTCTGGGTCGAATACGTGTTTTCTATTTTCTACCAAAATTTGACCAGTAAGATAAGTGTGTCCGTTTTCAATGTAAAGGTCATGCACAATTTTACGTTTCGTAGTTTCATAAACAACTCTTCCTTGCTCATCCAATGTTTCATCATAATAAAAGCAGA
>JAUNIJ010000068.1 GCA_030523485.1 Bacteroidales bacterium | reverse complement strand
GTGGGAAGTTTTAGTTTCGTGAGCGCGAAAATAATTTCACGTGGCGATGCACAAAAAATTTCATGCTGAAAAAAAATTATTGTGGGCGTGTCAAGTTTTTGACACGCCCACAATATTTTTCTTTTCTACGTTGCTATCGTAAATTTGTCGCTGAGTTTTTCAGCTTCGACCTCAACGAATCGACAACTTTACCCTTTAATATAGTCGAGAATTTGCTCGGCATGAATTTTGGTTTTTATCTCTTTCGGGGTAAAAATTTTCTCTATTATGCCTTCTTCATTCACAAGATATGTAGTGCGAAGAATGCCGATGGTGCGTCGACCACATGCCACCTTTTCGCCCCAGCAACCAAGCTGTTGCAAAAGTGTGGTGTCGGTATCGGCAATGAGAGGGAAGGTGAGTCCCTGAGCATCAGCAAATTTCTTTTGCAGTTCGACACGATCTTTACTTACACCCACAATAGCATAGCCCTCGGCTGCCAATGCTTCTTGGTGTGCTTGCAACGAACAAGCTTCAGCGGTGCATCCGCTAGTGTTAGCTTTCGGGTATGAGTAAAGCACCAGTTTACGTCCGCAGTAGTCGGTGCTTTTAATGGTGTTACCATGCTGGTCGATGCCGAGCACTTCAGGTATTTTGTCTCCTATTTCCATGATTTCGTGTATGTTTAGTATCGTTAATTATCTGATGTTATTTTTGTTTTCTCGCGTCTAATCGACAGTATTGTCTGCATAGCTACAGACGCAACGATGAGTAGCATGCCCACCCAAAACGACCAATTCAGTTCGCTTGCTTCGTTAAAGAGTATCATGGCGAAAAGGATGGTATAGACGGTTTCGAGGTTGTAGGTGAGGTTGACTGTGAAAGCAGATATATTGCGCAATGCCAACAGTTGCAACAAAAAAGGTAAGATGGTGAACACGGCAGCAAAGAGCAACAAAAACCAGATGTCGTTGTTTTGAGGCATGAGTGCTACCGACGGAAAGAGTTTGGCGTAGACTGGCATGGCGATGCCAAGCACCACAGTGCCACCAATCATTTCATAGAGTAGCATGACAGAACTACTTTGCGACGAGTCAGCTTGCACTTTTTTACACCGTATCGAATAGAAGGTGTAGATGAGCGAAGAGATGATGCCGAGCCCAATGCCAAGGCGGTACTGCGCATCGACGCCAAAGATAAGAGCAATGCCCACTACGGGTAGCATGCCGAGCAACACTTCACGCAACATGGGTCGTCGGTGTGCCATGAGGGGTTCGATGACAGCGGTCATGATGCCGACTAACGAGAAACAGACGGCACCGATGGAGATGTTGGCAGCTTTGATGGAGCCATAGTAAAACACCCAATGGATTGACAGTAAGGCACCGCACCAAAGCATCATGAGTGCTTCTTTGGTTGTCGGTCGTGAGAGTTTGCGTGTAATGGCAAGTATAGCAACTAACAAAACGGCAGAAATGACAACGCGAAACCACACTAACGGCAGTTCACCAATGGTGATGAGTCGTCCAAAAAGTCCGGTGCCACCAGCTAGCAACACAGCTGTGTGGAGGTGAAAGTAGGCATTTTGCTTGAGTGGTTTACTCATTATGCGTCAGTTTTTTTGCGGTCAAACGAAAAGCACCGCCGCATGGTGCAGCGATGCTTTTACTGTTGTTGATGACGTCTTATGCTTCAGAGAATTGGTCTTTTTCAACACCACAAACTGGGCATACATAATCTTCTGGCAGATCTTCGAAAGCTGTGCCAGGAGCAATGCCGTTGTCTGGATCACCTTTTGCTGGGTCGTATTCCCAACCGCAGACGTCGCATACGTACTTTTTCATTTTCTGTTTGTTGTATTAATTTGTTATGATTACGGTGTCATTAGAGTGCTTTAGCAAATTCGCATCCGTACTGACGTGCACGTTCAAGTTCGTCGCTATCAGGCACCCATAGGCTTCTGTAGCCTTCGTTAACGATTTCGAAACCACCCTTTGCTAAGTGTTCTGTCATCAGTTTAGGGGCATCGCCGCTCCAGCCGTAGCTACCGAAAGCAGCGGCTTTCTTTTGTTTCAGTTTCATGCCACAAAGCATTTCTAAGATGCCAGCTATGGCGTAGGAGTATCCGTTGTTGATGGTTGGCGAGCCAATGAGTACGGCTTTTGAGTGGAACACTTCTGTAGTAATGTCGTTTTTGTCGTCTTTAGCAGCATTCATGAGTTTCACAGTGAATTCTGGTCGTTCGCTGCGTATGCCGTCGGCAATGGCTTCTGCCATTTTACGGGTAGAGTTCCACATGGTGTCGTAGACAATAGTTACTTGGTTGATTTGGTAGTTTTGTGCCCAGGTAAGATATTGTGTTACGATTTGTGCTGGGTTCTCTTTCCAGATAACGCCATGCGATGGGCAGATGAGTGTCAGCGGAAGGTTCATAGCAAGAATTTCGTTGATTTTCTTCACTGCCATAGCGCTAAACGGAGCTAAGATGTTGGCATAGTATTTTTCTGCTTCGTAGTAGAGTTCTGCTGTGTCGACACAGTCGTTGTAGAGTGATTCGGTGGCATAGTGTTGTCCGAATCCATCGTTAGAGAAGAGGATACCACCATCGCCAGAGAAATAGGTGAACATGGTGTCGGGCCAGTGAAGCATAGGTGCTTCAACGAAGGTGAGTGTAGTGTCGCCGAGCGAGAGTGTGTTGCCTGTTTTCACGTTCACAAAGTTCCAATTTTCTGGATGATAGTGTCCGCGAATGATGGCTTCACCTTTTTTTGTGCAGTAGATTGGTGTGTTAGGTATCTCACGCATCAATTCTGGTAGCGCTCCAGAGTGGTCGACTTCGTTATGGTTCATGATGACGGCGTCGATTTCGTTCAGGTCGATTTCTTGTTTTAATCGTGTTACGAATTCGAGGTCGAAAGGTTGCCATACGGTGTCGATAAGCACTGTTTTCTCTGAGCCACGCACCAGGTAGCTATTGTAGCTGGAGCCACGGTGAGTCGATAATTCGTTACCATGAAAGCTTTTCAACTCCCAATCGACTTTGCCTACCCACGTTACGTGGTCTGTAATTTTCTTTGCCATAGTATGTTAATTGATTTGTTTATTTGCGTTTCGTTTTAAGTGTGCAAATTTACGCGATAAAAATGGGATTGCGACAAATGACAGGTTAAAATTTATTAATTACGGCTATTCTAATGCGGCATGCCTATCAAGCGTTCAATTTTTGCTGTGGGTACGTCGGGTAAAATGTTGGATAGATGATTTATGATGCGTTGTCGCGATTGCTCTGGTGTGCGTGTCATTTTGGCAGTAATGATGTCGGGATACATTGCTTCTGGGGTAGAATAACGTGCAACACCCCAACCGTATGTATTACCTTGCCGATTGAGTTGGTATTCAAAGTCGGCTATACAGACGTATGTTCCCATTTGCAGTTGAGCTATCAAAGCGTCGAATGCCATGCCGTTTCCGCGCAGTCCGTTTTCGTTTGCCGACATGTGTTTTCTGCTTAGTGTGAATCCGCTGGCATGTTTCAATTGTTTCGATAACATCGATTCGTTTTGTTGCAACACGTCGAGTATGTGTTTTGCATCTGTGCTCTCGCTATTGAGGGGAAAAAGTGTGCGCCGCCAGTTAACGAAGTCGGGTAGCCAATCGAGACTGACGTAGCCAGCTTTGCCACGGAAGAATTTGCCATAAGCAGTTTGCCAATTTCCTATGATTGGTCCTTTCCATTGCCATGGTCCGGTGTTGAATTCGTCGCCAAAGAGCAGTTCGCGTGGAGTCATCTCTTCAATAGAAAATCCGGCAATTCCACTACGAAAGAAAGGCAGAAATCCCCACTCGGCAATTAATCGTTCCAATTGTTCCTGACACTCTATTACAATATCGAATCGGTCCATTGTGGCGTTATTGTTAATTTCGTATGACAGTGTTTGTTAGTTCGATGTTTTACGATAAAATAATGCTACAACAAGGCATTAGATACCGCGCTACACCGAACTGTGTCTACGACGCTTTTTGTTGATTTAATTTATAATTTCTTTTTTCTGATATATTGTTGATGATAAGCGCAATGGCACCATCGCCAGTGACGTTGCAGGCCGTGCCAAAAGAATCCATAGCGATGTAGAGTGTTATCATCATGGCTTGTAACGAGTCATCGAATCCCAACACCGATTCCAGAATGCCAAGTGCCGCCATAATGGCGCCGCCTGGTACTCCTGGTGCAGCAATCATAGTAACGCCTAACAACAGCACGAAACCAAGCAGTTGTGGGAATTCGACAGACATGCCGTTCATCATCATCAATGCGATGGCACAACTCGTGATTTTCAAGGTGCTTCCCGAGAGGTGAATGGTAGCGCAGAGAGGCACCACGAAGCTAGCAATTTCATCGCGCACGCCATTATTTTTGGTTTGACGCAATGTGACAGGAATGGTTGCAGCCGACGACGACGTGCCAAGTGCTGTGAAATAAGCAGGTAGCATCGTACGCAACAGTTTGAATGGGTTACGATGAGTGACGGTGCCAGCAACGATATACTGCAAAATCAATAGTACCAATGTCATCGTAAATATCACTACGATTATTTTTACGAAAGCAGCGAGCACTGGACCCACTTTACCACAAGCAGCCATATCGAGGAAGAGTCCGAAAATGAATGGGGGCAACATCGGTACAATAACTTTGGCAATTGTTAGCGTCACGATTTGTTCAAATTCGCCAAAGATTGATTTCAGTTTGTCGGCATCGAAAGCAGCGATACCAAGCCCCATCATAAAGCTTACTACTAATGCTGTCATCACAGGCATTATGGGTGGAATCTGGATAGAGAAATAGGGTTCGAAACTACCACTATCGTTGTTGAGTACAGAGAGTGAGGCACTTTCGAGCAAATGCGGAAAGAGTGTGGCACTAAAACTATAGGCAAAGAGCCCCGAGAAAACAGTGAAGCCATATGCCAACAAGGCAGTAACGAGAAGCATACGTCCGGCGCCACGTCCGATGCGTGCTATGGCAGGTGTAACGAGTCCGACAATGATGAGCGGTATCATAAAGCCTAACAGTTGGCTAAAGATGCCACAGAGGGTGTTCATCGTCTTCACAAAAAAGCCAGGAACCACCATACCCAAGCTGATGCCGAGCAAGATAGCTACTAACACTTTCACCAACAGTGGGATGCGTCGATAAAAGTCAGCGAATGATTTATTGTCCATTGTGTTCGATTTTTCTCTGCAAAGATGCACAAAAAAAACGAATCTCAGTCAATAAATGACCGAGATTCGTGCTTTTTGATGTTCTATAAGGTTTGTTTTACGGCTAAACGTTTTGTTTTATGATACCGACGTCAACTTTTGTGTGTGCAATGTCAAAGAGTCTATTATCACCACCACAAAAATTGAAGTCGAGTTACCAACCAATGAACGATTGGAAGATTTTAACGATGCGGTCAGCAATTTCTTGCTTGTCGAGAGTAAACGTTGAATCTACTGATGACTTAACAAGATCGAACATAACATCATTTTCTGCAAAAATTTCGTGACTGGAAATCACAGAACAGTCAAAGGCTACATCATCCAGACAACAAGATAGTTCAGGCTCGACTAGCTTCGCATTTTTAGGAGGTATACAATCGCAGACAGGATGAAGCTGATTAATTTCCAGTTGCAATTGGCTCATACGTTTTTTCCTTCGTGCCTCCACCAACTTACAGCAGTCGGGTAATTCGTTTTCTGCCTCTCCCATCAATTGCTCTAGTATTTCTTCAATGTCGCGTTCGGTAGGAGCATAGATTTCTTTCGCCAACTCGAGCGAACGGCGGTGCAAGGTGGCGATATGTGCATCGCTAAGCTGTCCGACCAAACACCGCACCTTATCACAAAGGCGCGAAGTGCGTGTTCGCAATGAGTTGTAGGAAAGTCCGAGTAACGAAGAGACCTCTTGATCGGAGAGTTCATTGTCGGGCCAGTTATAAAAGCCCATGAAATGTTTGTAGGCAGAGCGAAAAAAGAGGTAACGATCTTCGGCAGTTTCATGCTGATTGAACCAAGCAAAAGCAAACCCCACATGCATAAGTTTCAAATCGTTACGATTCGATTGGTTCGTCTCGCCCACCTCTCGTTGATACTCTTTAAGCGCCTCACGCATCTCACTCACAATGTCTTGCTCGGCCAACAGAAAACGTCGGAATGTTTGCTTAAGCCACGCTGGCAACGCCTTTTCGTCGCGCACTTGACGCAGATAATACCCCTCCACACCACCTTCGGCATAACGTGGTTTAGCTTCGAGCAAATAGAGGTAGAAGTCGGTCAGACTATCTTCGAAGGTTTTTACAGGAGCATTTTGCAGGTTGTCGTACACCGACCGATAAACACTCTGAAGCAATTGTCGGTGCTGTACCATTAGAAGTTTGTAGATACGTTGTTTCATGTTTTGTTGGGTGGAGGGATTAATGATGTTAGTGAATTTGTGTGGGGAGCTCACGTTAGCCTACCTATCAAAGAATTTCTTTTGGTGCGCTATTTCAACACGTCTTGCCTTAGCTTCTTCTATATTCAAAGAAGCGCAATCAGCCATCGCGTCCATGAAAGAATCACGACAAGCCGCCTCAACACTAAACATGACTTTTGTTCCTTCTTCGGATTGATCGAAATTGAGCGCGTTATCGATACATATTTGCGATGCCACCTCCTCTGCATCTTGGTTAGCACCGATGTAGGTGAACATCCAACCTTGCTGTTTCAGCGATTCGATAAGTTTCGATATACTTCTGCTGTTGTACTCACGACTTGAATTTTCGCAACCGTCGGTAATGATGGTGACGAGCACAGAATCGTTTTCGCCTACACTTGCACGAATGCTACCTACACCAATACCAATGGCATCGTAGAGAGGTGTACCTCCTAAAGGGTTGTACTCTGTTGTTTTGAGATCATCCACTTCGGTTATTGCGACGCGGTCGCGCAAAAGATGCAAATGGTCTGTATTGAAGGGAAGGATGCTTACGATTTGCTTCAATTCAGGATGTTTCTTCTGTGCACTTCGTATCGTTTGTAACGTTTCGTTGAGTCCGCTCAAAGCTTGTCTCTCAATGCAACTCATACTACCGCTCTCATCGAGGATAATTAAATTGAATACTTTTGTCTCCATGTTTTTGTTGTTTTTATAAGTTTACCATTTTGTTGTTTCTGATAATAGGTAGACCAAAAAGTGGGGTTGTTACATTTGAACGGCGATTTTTTTGAAAAAAAATTCTGTACGCCGGTTAACTCATTTATTTCGAATACTTTTCAACAAACTCTGTTTTGCCTTGAGTATAGGCGTCGCGGTCGTTGCGATAGCGTTGAGCCAACGTCAATTTCAATTTTTCATACGCTTTTGCTATTTCAGGATTTCGACGTAACTGTGCGAGAAAACGACACTCAGCATTATCACCGACATAACGCAGATGGAGATGGTAGACTTTTTCGGCATACCCCTGAGACGTGTAACCATAGTTTAGGCTGATGCGTGTTGGTGTCGACGACATTTTCAAAAATCCGACCATCTGCAATGTCGTAGCCACCGCCTCTATATCCTCTTCTGGTGCCAACTCGAGCAAGATGTCGACAATATTTTTCGACATAATAGTGCCTAAAGCCGTGCTTCCGACATGACTAATGTTGTGCACCTTAAACGAGCCAAGAGTTTCAGACAATTTTTCGCGCATCTCCTCGAAATTGCTACGCCACGCATCGCAAGGAGGCACCAATTCGATAGGAAACAATTGCCACAATTCCGTTAGCGACATCTGAGTCAAATCGTCCTCAACATTAGGCATAGAAATAACCTGTTTCTTCGCTTTTTCTTCCACTAAATTTAAAATTTTCATCCACGCTTCACGTGGACTCACCATCAAAAAATTATCGACACAAAAATACACATTTTTAGAAGATGAGACCGTAAGAACACAACATCAACGCAACTTTCTGCCACACGCACAAGTAATTCTCGTTGTCACGAAACACCTGCAATTTCTCCACCAAACTCTTACACAGAAAGAAGACATATTCCACGTCACCACAAGGGTTGTACATTATAAAAAAATATCGTAAATTTGCACTCGTGTGCACGTTACACACATCGCACGCTATGAAGAAGCTTAATAACATGCCGCTCAAGGCACACCACACCTTCCACATCGACGCCACAGCCGCACAATGGATTGAATATAAGAGCGAAGAAGAGTTACTAAAACTGCTTCCTACACTCCGAACCACCCCATGGATGCACCTAGGTGCAGGTAGCAATGTGCTTTTCACAACACCTATAGTGAATCAAATTTTGCTCCATTCAGCCATCGACGAAGTGGAAACAATAGAGAAAGGGGCTGACTATGTATTGGTGCGCCTTGGCGCTGGTGTCACATGGGACGAGGTTTGTTGGGATGCTGCCGTGCTTGACCTCTACGGATGCGAAAACCTCTCGCTTATACCAGGAGAAGTGGGTGCAGCTGCCGTACAAAACATCGGTGCTTACGGTGTGGAATTTAAAGACATCGTTGAGTACGTCGACACCATCAGCCTTGATGGTGAACGACACCGATTTACTGCCAACGAACTACACTACGGCTACCGCGATTCAGCATTTAAACACGAACTTCAAGGGCAACATATCGTGACCAATGTCACCATTCGTCTCAACATCACACCAAAAGTGAATCTCACTTATGCACCACTCAAAGAAAAGCTAAAAGGGACGAAACACCCAACAGCCATGGACATACGAGAAGCTGTGATTGACATCAGACAAAGCAAACTGCCCGACCCAACAGTGATTGGCAGTGCTGGTTCGTTTTTCAAAAACCCTATAGTGGAGCGCGAAATAGCCAACCGCATAAAAAACATCGACAACACCGCACCATGCTTCGAACAACCCGATGGAAGCATAAAATTATCAGCAGCGTGGCTCATCGATCATAGCGCACTCAAAGGGAAAACCATTGGTGGCGCACAAGTGCACAACAAACAACCATTGGTGATAGTGAACCACAACGGCAAAGCAACCGCCGATGACGTGCTTGCACTCGCCACCCTAGTGCAAAACACCGTAGAACAACGTTTCGGCGTAAGACTCGAGCCCGAAGTAATCTACGTCTAAAACAACACTTCACCAACAAAAACAACCAACAAAAAATAACAATCATCAGATGGCATCATTCATCGTAGAAGGCGGACACCGCCTACATGGCGACATTCAACCACAAGGGGCAAAAAACGAAGCATTGCAAGTACTCTGTGCCACCGTACTCACAAACGAGGAAATAACAATCAGCAATATCCCCGACATTCTCGATGTAAACAATCTCATTAAATTGTTGGAACTTATCGGCGTAACCGTAACTAAAAAAGGAACGGGTTGTTACAGCTTTAAAGCAGAGACACTCGATGAAGCATTCCTTGCTTCAAAAGATTTTCTTAACCATTGTGCCCGACTCCGCGGCTCTGTGATGCTCATCGGTCCACTCACCGCTCGCCTCGGACAAGTGTGGTACGCAAAACCTGGTGGCGACAAAATCGGTCGACGTCGACTCGACACACACTTCGTGGGAATTTCAAAACTGGGTGCCAGCCTTAACTACGACCGCGAACGTAGCGCTTATCACCTCTCCGCACTAAAACGTCTGCAAGGATGTTATATGCTACTTGATGAAGCTTCCGTAACAGGCACCGCCAACATCATCATGGCAGCCGTGACAGCACAAGGCACAACCACCATCTACAACGCCGCATGCGAACCCTACATCCAACAACTCTGCACAATGCTCAATCGTATGGGCGCAAAAATAGCTGGTGTGGGCTCTAACCTACTCACCATCGAAGGCGTCGACACACTACACGGCACACAACACACCATTCTACCCGACATGATTGAAGTCGGCAGTTTCATCGGCATGGCAGCCATGACAGGTAGCGAACTGAGAATCAAAAACGCCTCTGTGCCGAACCTCGGCATCATACCAGATGCGTTCCGCCGACTTGGCGTACAAATACGTCAAGAAGACGACGACCTCGTGGTACCAGCACAAGACCGCTACCGCATCGAATCGTTTATCGATGGATCCATACTCACACTCGCCGACGCACCTTGGCCAGGACTAACACCCGACCTTCTCAGCGTACTACTCGTTGTTGCCACACAAGCACAAGGTTCTGTGCTAATTCACCAAAAAATGTTCGAAAGCCGACTCTTCTTCGTCGACAAACTCATTGATATGGGCGCACAAATTATTCTCTGCGACCCACACCGAGCCGTAGTAATAGGACACGACCACAGCCAACGTCTACGCGCTAACAACATGACATCTCCCGATATTCGTGCTGGCATCGCACTACTCATCGCTGCCATGAGTGCCGACGGTGTATCACGCATAGACCATATCGACCAAATAGACCGAGGATATGCCGACATTGAGCACCGACTCAACGCCATCGGAGCAAAAATAACACGGCAAGAATAAAACACACAATAAAAACAACTCAACAAATCATAGACACAACATAGACACCACATATGGAATACGATTTCAAAGAAATAGAAACACGCGTTCACACCTTTTGGAA
>JAUNIJ010000067.1 GCA_030523485.1 Bacteroidales bacterium | reverse complement strand
GGTGGAAAGATAAAGAAGGTGTGCGTTGGGAATTAGTGGAATAACCAATTCAACACTAAAAGATATTGCAAACAGCCTCTTCCACAACAGGAAGGGGCAGTTTTATTTAAAAAAGTTAGGTGAAATTCTTTATCTCATTCGGGGAAATGCGACATAGTAAATTCTATAGGTGGTTGGATGAAAGAAAGTTAGAGATGGTATACAAATTATGATGTGAGATAGAAACATTTTACAGCCCCGTTTGATTGTAAAAACAAGTGAGAGATACTCGGATAGACTTTAATATTAGCATGAAACGAAATGCCATAGTTTTAAAAAATAATAATTGTTAAAGAAACAAGAAGTACAATTGCTTCAAGAAAAGGAGTGTGATGGCACCAAACTTTTTATACTGATATGACTTTGGCGTGAAACAAATCAAGAGGTGAAAAAATGGTATGAAAAAAATCCGTACCAAACGTTGTTTGATACAGATTATTACGTCGGAGTTAGGCGACTCGAACGCCCGACCTCTACGTCCCGAACGTAGCGCGCTACCAACTGCGCTAAACTCCGAATCGAACTCCTACAAAGCATTAAAGCCTTGAAAAAGAAAGTGTCGGGATGACTGGATTCGAACCAGCGACCACTCGCCCCCCAGACGAGTACTCTAACCGGGCTGAGCTACATCCCGCTTAATGTGTAGCGTTTACCACACCTCTTTTTCGAGCCGCAAAGATACTAAGTTTTTCCGTAACCACAACACCCAAACACAACTCTTTTTACAACTTTCAATAAGAAAACAACAACAAAAACAATTGGCATAATAGACGCACAGAAAAACAATGTTGTGTGTTCGGAGAAAAGTTGTATCTTTGCAAACTTATAATAACTATGGTGTTCGGTGTAGCACACATAGCGACATTCCGAAACTAACAAAAAACATTTTTTACAATCTACAACAACAAACAAATGAACAGCGAAGACAAACAACTGCTTGCCACCATCGTGGAAAGCATGCAAGAAAAAAAAGGACATAACATAGCCGTAGTTGATATGTCGAAGCTTGAGGCACCATGCCACTACTTCGTAATCTGCGAGGGCGATTCGAATACACAGGTCTCTGCCATTGCCGACTCGGTGAAAGATGGCGTACGCAACATACTGCGCATAAAACCCTTTGGCGTAGATGGTTACGATAACAGTCTGTGGATTGCTATGGACTATGGAACCACCATCGTACATGTGTTTCAACGTGAGCCAAGAGCATTCTACGACCTTGAACATCTCTGGGAAGATGCTGAAATAACACGTGTGCCCGACATTGACTAATGTGATGATTAATGATGCACTATGAGAAATAACAATTTCAATAATAATAATAATAACAATAACAACAACAAAAAAGGCTTCCGTCCAAGATTCAATTTCTATTGGATCTACATCGCTATCATTGTTGTGCTAATCGGTTCGTTTTTCTTTGGTAACAACGGAGGAATGACGGGCGAAATAGCATTTAGCACCTTTATGGAAGCCGTTAATGACGGCTATGTTGATGAAATCACCGTCGACCGCTCAAAAATGACCGCTGAGGCAACACTCACGCGCGAAGATGCTGAAGCCATCATAGAGCACGATATTCCAGAAAAAGTTGGAAAAAACGTTACAGTGGTAACTCGCATTCCGAGCGTCGACGATTTCTCAACTGCTATACGTGACATGCAAAATGATCCCGATAATCCTTATGAAGGCATTGTAAAATACCGCGACGGACATAATTGGGAACAAATCATCGTCTACATCTTTCCACTTTTACTCTTCATATTCTTCATCTTCCTGATGCCCAGAATGATGGGTGGTAGAGGAGGTGGAGGCAACAATGTGTTCTCTGTTGGAAAATCACGTGCTCAGGTGTTCGACAAAAACAATAAAGACAAGGTAACATTTAAAGATGTAGCTGGTCTAGAAGGAGCGAAAGAAGAGGTCGAGGAGATTGTTGAATTCTTGAAAAACCCCGATAAATTCACTCGACTTGGTGGTAAAATACCAAAAGGCGCACTCCTTGTGGGTCCTCCGGGAACCGGTAAGACTCTGCTTGCCAAAGCTGTGGCAGGTGAAGCAAATGTGCCATTCTTCTCGCTCTCTGGAAGCGATTTTGTTGAAATGTTTGTGGGCGTGGGCGCAAGTCGCGTACGTGACCTCTTCCGCCAGGCCAAAGAAGCAAAACCATGCATCATCTTCATCGACGAAATTGATGCTGTAGGACGTGCGCGTGGCAAGAATGCGGGCTTTAACTCCAACGACGAACGCGAAAACACACTCAACCAACTGCTGACCGAGATGGACGGCTTTGGTACTAACAGTGGTGTGATTGTATTGGCAGCTACCAACCGCGCTGACATTCTCGACAAAGCATTACTACGTGCCGGACGATTCGACCGTCAAATTCATGTCGAACTTCCCGACATGAACGAACGTAAAGCGATATTTGGCGTTCATCTACGACCATTAAAACTTGACGAGTCGGTGGATGTAGACCTCTTAGCACGCCAGACTCCAGGATTCTCTGGTGCTGACATCGCTAATGTCTGTAATGAAGCAGCCTTGACTGCTGCACGCAAAAATCATGTCAAAGTAGAAAAACAAGACTTCCTCGATGCCGTCGATCGTATTATCGGAGGATTGGAGAAGAAAAATAAAATAATGACTGCTGAAGAAAAACGTGCCGTGGCATTTCACGAAGCAGGACATGCTACCATCAGTTGGCTCTTACGTTATGCCGATCCGTTGGTGAAAGTGACCATTGTACCACGTGGCATGGCATTAGGTGCTGCATGGTACTTACCTGAAGAACGACAATTCACTACCAAAGAACACATTCTCGATGAAGTGTGCGCTTTGTTGGGCGGTCGTGCTTCAGAAGAAATTTTCTTCAACACAGCCTCAACAGGCGCATTGAACGACTTAGAGCGTGCTACGAAGAAAGTGTATGCTATGGTAGCGTACTACGGCATGAGCAGTAAGTTGCAAAACCTATCGTATTACGATTCATCGGAATCGAACTACGGTTTCTCAAAACCATACAGCGACGAAACAGCATTGCTTATCGACAAAGAGTCGAAGGGATTGATAGATGAGCAGTTTGTTCGCGCATTGCAAATTCTTAGAGAGCATGAAGATCAGGTGCGCCAAATAGCACAAATCTTAATTGAACGTGAGGTGCTGTTCTCTGACGATGTAAAAGCTATTCTTGGTGAACGTCCGTGGAAAAGTCGTGCCGAAGAACTGTTAGCCGATAAAAAAGAGAAAGGTGGCGACAGTGATGTAGTGAACACCGTAACAACAACAGAAGAAAAGGATGAGGCATCGACGGATGAACAGCCATTCGACGATGATGGTCCAGATTTGCCATTCGATTAACAAAGAAAAATTATCGTTTGCTTATGGCACTATCGAAAAATCTAATACAACGAACCGTGTTTGGCGCCATGCTTGTGGCTACCATCGTGGTTTGTGTGATATGGTGTCGCTTGAGCTTTTTCTTGCTTACTGCGGTGATTGCTTTGTTCTCCATCAACGAATTCTATCGTTTGACAACAGATGGTGACATTAGAACGTGCAACTACATCGGACACATCGTCTGCACCACGTTACTCTTCTATGCCGCTTATGAGTTGTTGGGACATCCAGAAACTGCAGTCGACCTCTCTATTTCATGCATCCCTTTGGCATTCTATGTCTTGATGGTGATAATGACGTTTATAAGTCAACTGTTCAACACTCAGGGTAATGCTTTACAAAACTTGGCTTTCTTTGCGTTAGGACAATTGTGGATTGCATTGCCATGTGCCTTGCTCTATT
This sequence comes from Bacteroidales bacterium, assembly GCA_030523485.1. Taxonomy (GTDB): domain Bacteria; phylum Bacteroidota; class Bacteroidia; order Bacteroidales; family Paludibacteraceae; genus HGM05398. Next base: position 6,767 of record JAUNIJ010000067.1, on the reverse strand, counting down.
ATTTAGAGTTTTACAAAGGTAGCTTCACGCCACAAATCACATTGGCTTGTTTCATTGCCATTTGGAGCAACGATACATTCGCTTATTGTACGGGTAGTTTGATAGGCAAACATAAAATGTTTGAACGCATCTCACCTAAAAAAACTTGGGAAGGTTTTATTGGTGGTGCCGTGGGTGCTGTTGTTGTGACCATTGTTTATTCCCATTTTGTTGCTTCAATTCTTCCGTTGTGGGCATGGATGGGGTTAGCGTTGGTGGTTGTCGTGTTCGGCACCTTTGGCGACTTGTTAGAGAGCATGCTAAAACGTACAATAGGTGTTAAAGACTCGGGCAATCTCATCCCTGGTCACGGTGGCATGCTCGACCGCTTCGATTCTATGATGCTTGCAGTGCCTGCTGTATGCACCTACCTCTTTTTAATCAGTGAAATCATTTAATACATTATAAAATGACTACTCCTCACCGACGACATCGTCGACTCAATAAAATAATAAGAATACATAAAGAGGGTTACTCTATTCTTGCAAGTGTGTTTGTGTTCTTAGCAATCCTGAATATAGTGCTCATCTATTTGGGAGTGGGTCGCACTGCATGTTTAGTCAACCTCACCATTTCAGTGTTGGCATTTTGTTTTGTGCTCTACTTTTTCCGTAGTCCACAACGTGTGATAAGTGTTAGCGACGAGTCGTTGTTAGTGGCGCCTGCTGATGGTAAAATTGTTGCCATCGAACCCGTTGAAGTACAAGAGTATTTCGGAGGTCAGCGAATGTTACAAGTGTCAATATTTATGTCGGTTTTTTCGGTTCATGCCAATTGGTATCCGTTGAATGGTATCGTAAAACACTCGCGACATCAAGATGGTAGGCATATGGCTGCTTATTTGCCAAAATCGAGTTATGAGAACGAGCGCTCGTTTGTAGTAATAGAAGCAAACAACGGCAAAGAGATTATGTTGAGTCAAATTGCAGGGGCTTTGGCACGACGCATTGTAACTTATGCTGCTGTTGGTCATCCAGCTGTACAAAACGAGCACTTGGGTTTCATTAAGTTTGGCTCACGCGTCGATATTTTTCTACCCTTGGATTCTACCATTTATGTTGAAATGGGTGAAAGGGTATCAGGCAATCAGACAATTATTGCTCGTCTTCAAGACTAATGTCAAGTCAACGTAATTCCATTCCTTTCCTTGCATCGTTACTGATTATTGTGGCGATGGTGCTTTTCTGCATCATTGTAGTAGAGCTTGCAACGATGCTTTGCCTTAATCTGATGGGCGATGTGTCAATGCGTACAATGACATTGTTGATTCAAACGTCGCAAGTTGTGGCCATGGTTGTCGGTGCTGTTTTGGCAGCGAAAGTATTGCGTGAGAATTTGCGTGAGGCATTCTTAGTCCATCAACCTCGAAGTTGTTGTTCGATTGTTACAGTTGCTTTGGTGATGATGCTGTTTATTCCTGTGATGAATTATATGGAGTCGTGCGGCGAGATGTTTCATTTGCCAGAGTTTCTGTCGGCAATCGAAAATGCGTTGCGAGAAATGGAAGAGCGAGCTGCCGAGATGTTCGATGCTATGATGACAACGTCGTCGATCGGTGGGTTAATTATCAATCTTTTGGTAATTGCCTTAGGTGCTGCGGTAAGCGAAGAGTGCATTTTCAGAGGCGTTTTGCTTCATCTGTTTCGCAATAAGTGGGGTGTTCATGTGTCGGTGTGGCTTTCGGCAATTATTTTTTCGTTGATTCATTTTCAAATCTATGGTTTCATACCACGAATGCTGGTGGGGGCGTTGTTTGGTTATTTTGCGGTGTGGAGTGGTTCGTTACTTTTGCCTATTGTTGCACATTTTACTAATAATGCCTGTGTTGTTTTGGCATCTTATTTCTTAGGTGAGCAAGCCGACACGATATTTTATGAGCCGTTTGTCGGAGAGCATTGGTGGCTGATGGCACTTTGCACGATTGCTGGTGTTCTTTTATTGGTGGTAGTGAAAAGGCAAAACACACGTGGTGTGGTGCGATAATCGGATGTTTATCGTAATTTATTGAACTGATTCCAGAAGTCGGGAAACGATTTTCCGACAGCATTTTCTCCTTTTATTTTCATTGTTATCAAGGTGCTGATGGGTGCTAATGCCATAACGATGCGGTGGTCGTTACATCCGTCAACTTCAACGGTTGTGGAGGGTTTTTGCCATGTTCCGTCGTAGCTCATTGCCCCTATTTCTTCGTCGACCGTTACTGCAAAGCCGAGTTGTCTTAGTGCATGTTCCATGGCAATGAGGCGGTTGCTTTCTTTATGTTTAAGGTTGCAAAGTCCAATGGATTCGAATGGTATTTGTTTCGCACATAGTGTTGCCACCATGGCAGGAAAGAGATCGGGAGCGTGTGTGAAATCGAGCTTTTGTGGTCGTATTTCTTTGGGTTGTGTTGCAGTAAGAACAACGTCATTATCAACGAATGTTGTTGTCACTCCTAAGGGTTCAAACCAATGTTGCACAACAGCATCGCCTTGCCATGAGTGTTGAAAAAGATTTTTCAATCGCAGTGTTTGTTTTGGATGCAGTGCGATTGTCTCGTAGAAAAAAGCGGCAGCACTCCAGTCGGCCTCTATGGTGTTGTGTGGTAGTTGGTAGGTTTGATGCGGAATGATAATGTGTCGACCGTCTCGTTTGCATCTTACTCCACACGATTTCATCACTGCTTCTGTCAGTTGGATATAAGGCGTAGAATTTTCTTTTCCAATAACGTGTATATCTAATCCTTTTGGTAAGATTGGTGCGATGAGCATTAGTGCTGTGACGAACTGGCTACTTTGTGTGGTGTCGATGGTCACTTTCCCCCCTTCCAATGGGCCTTTTATTGTCATTGGCCAGGTGTTGGTGATGGTTGCTCCGAGTGTTGTCAGGGCGTCTATCAGTGGTTGGATTGGTCGACAACGTAAGCGTTCCGTACCTGTAATTTTGTGTAGGAAAGGTGTTGTTGCGTAGTATGCTGTTAGGAGTCGGAGTGCTGTGCCGGAGTCGTTAACATCGATGGTGTCGGCAGTGCTACTGAGGGCGTTTGCAATAACGGTTAAATCGTTGTTGTGATGGCGAAGGTTTAAGTAGTAGTCATCACAAACAACGGCACCAATAAGCATGTATCGTTGTGCAATGCTTTTTGATGCCGGTAGTTGTATCTCCCAAAGGGGATTCATGAATGAATCGACACTTGTTATTTTACGAAAAGGAGGCGGTTGCGTCGTCCTCTCCAAGAGTCTTTGATGAAGCGGTTATCGTTGCGTCCGCCTACGACATAGAGGAAGAATTTATCGTCGGTAGCAACGTTGGCGTCATAGCGAGGTGTGAATAGTGTGCTGATGTTTTCGTCGTTGTGAGGTGCGCGCCATGTTACACCAAAGTCTGGCGACACAAGTTGATAGTCGTTAACGATACCGTTGGCATCGCGTCCGCCGAACATCATCAAGATACTATCGTATTGCACTACTGCTACATTTTCGCGTGGTGTGAACCAATTGGCTGAAATCATGTTAGCCCAATAGCTACCATTTTCAGAACACCACACACTGTTTAGCAGTTGTCCATCGGCATTTCGTCCGCCAACAACATATACACGTTGTGCGCCTGTTAGTGTTGTGTCGCGCCAGATGCCAGCACCGCTTACTGGGAAGCTCGATGGGAGTGTTGTGATGTTATTCCATGTCGAGCCATCGGTAGTTCCGTATAGTGTTGAAGTGCCGTTGTTAATGGCTTGTGCATAGAGTGTTCCGTTCATTTCAAAGAGCAGTTTGTTGATAGTGCCATTGCCGTTAGCGGCTATGTTCCAAGTGGTAGCATCGGTAGATGCGTATAGTTGGTTATTATAGTAGATGTAAAGTGTCTCGTTCCAATTTACCATAGTGCGAATGTCGGCACCAATAGGGAAACCCGTCACAGCGAAGCGTGTCCATGTGATGCCGTCGGGTGATTCGTAGGCGCTTATGCCGTTGGCTGATTCTACGAAAAGCCATAGCGATTGGTCGAATTGTTTCATCACTTCAGCGGTGGCGTCAATGTCGTAGATTTCGGAGGTTAAACCTTCCCAAACATAGAGTTCTGGGTCGATTTGGTGAATGCGTAGTTCTACAGTATAGGTTTTTGTGATTCCTTTTTTCTCTGCGTAAGTGGTGATAACAAATGGTTGGTTGAAGTCGAATGTGTCGGGTACGTACGAGTTCGATTTTATGTCGCAGTAAATGGTATCGTTGATATAGATGTATTGTGCAGTGCTGCCAATGACAGGAATGAGCGAGTCGATTCGGCATTGATAGGGCAATGAGTCTTCGTTGTAGATGGTCATTGTTGTGGTATCAATGGTGAAGGTGTAATTCTGCAGTTTATAGATGGTGTCTGTTTTAGAAGCGTAGCCGTTTTTCAGTTTAAACGATGTTACGGAGCATATTGTTTTTTCTGTGTTTGTTTCAGTATCGCATGCTGTGAAACCGATGATGGAAAAAACCAATGTGAAAAGCAGGATGGATTTCTTCATTTTTCTGTATCTTTTTTCTATGTAAGAAGTCGTTAATGTTTGATGTTCAGTGTGTTACTTGTGTTTTTGAGTTTGTCTCAGTGAGAGACGGAGTAAACACTTGTTTGAACGTACAAAGATATACTTTTTTCTTGAAATCAATGGCTTGTGTGTTTTTTATTTCTTTGTTGTTGTGAGTGTTTGTTGTTCGACCCATTTAAATTGTCTGTTGACGGCAATTTTTGCGAGGTATTCTTGTTCTGTTTGTCCTGGTGTGGGAATAAGTGTGGCTGTGCGTTTCAGTCGGTCGAGATCCATGAGTGTGGTGTAGCCGCTGCGACAGTAAATGTTTGGTACAGAGAGAATTTGTGCTACTAATTCTGTCGATGTCATGTGCGATACAATGGTCACGTTGTGGTTGGTGTGTATCTCTTGTTGTTGTGTTGGAATGCCTTGTACGATGAGTGATTTCTGTTGTGTGTTCAGAAATTGTTGTATCAATGCTTTTTCGAGTAAGGTGCGCTGTGGTTCTGGTCCCGATAGAATGGCGATGTTTTCGTAGTCGGAGTGGTTTGTTGTGGTTGTGTTTGGAGTGTCAAATCGTGAGAGTGGTCCAACGAAAAAGGTTTTGTTGGTGGGTTCGTAGCGATGCGAAAGTGCGCCCGAGAGTGAAGGTTCGTGAGCATAATCTGGAACCCAGCATGCGTTGTAACGGTTGATGAAGCGGTGGTGCATCCAGTGTCCGATGGGCTCAAGCCAAGTGAGTCGGTGTGGCATTTTAATCATCAGTTGGTGTGTGATGTAGATGCATGGTACTTTGTTGGTAAAGAGCCCGAAGCGGTTGTCGCTTATGATGGCGTCGATGTGGTGTTGTTCGATGATTGCTGATAATTGCCGATGTTCTGTGTGTATGTCGTGCAGAATGTGTGGTATGGCTTTCAGCATGGCGCCTATTTGCGAGTTGCTGGCAGAGTAGCGTATTTCAATGCCGGGGAAGTCGATGATTTTGTGTGTAGGAAATTCTTGTTGTAACCATGTTCGCGAGAGTCCGTAGGCGGCTATTACGGCGGTTTTTCCTTGTCGTTCTATTTCGTGAATCACGGGAACGCATCGCGTGGCATGTCCTAATCCCCAGTTGAGTGGACATACCAGGATACGTTTGCCGTCGATTTGTGCTACGGCGTCGCTAAGTGTGCGGCTTTGAAAAGGCATTACAGCACCACTTGTACTTTAATGCCTAAGGCTTCGACTTTTGCACCGATGGCTTTCAGCGTGTCGGGGTCGGCTTTTTTTAGTGTGTCAACAGGGGTTTTTCTGTCGAGCGAATAAACCATTACTTCTTTGGGCTTCACTGTTTTCACCACTTCGAGCCAGGCGTTCACCTCTTCTGTTGTTGTATTGTCGAATGTGATGCCTCGGTGTGTGCCGCTGAAGAAAAGAGTTTGTAAGATGAAATTGCCGTTGTAGCGTTTCATGTTTTCTACTGTTTGTGCCACGGAGTATTTCACTGTTGGCTGATTCACCAGTTGTGCTGTGGCGTCGATAGCAGAGTCGAGTTTCAGTATGTTGTTATCTACTTTGTTGAGTGCTTCAAACACTTCTGGTTTGCCACAGTGTGTGGCGTTGGATAGCACTGAGATAACGGCTTCGGGGAAGTGTTTGTTTCGGCTTTCAACGACACCATTGATGATGTCGAGGAAATGTGGGTGTAGTGTTGGTTCTCCGTTTCCTGCAAAAGTGATGGTGTTGATGACGCCACCGTTGCGTTTAATCTCGTCGAGTTTAGCATCGAGTTTGGCTATCACTTCCTCTTTTGTCGGGCGTTTTGAGCCAGGTGTGTTGAAGTTGAATCCGCATTCGCAGTAGATACAATCGAATGAGCAGAGTTTGCTGTCGGCAGGCATGAGGTTAACGCCGAGCGATTGTCCGAGTCGACGGCTGGTGATAGGGCCGAAAATTGGTGATTCGTAAAGCATTTTGATTGTCTGTTTGATAGTGCGCAAAATTAGTTTATTTTTGTCGACTCGCTATTGTTTCTATGTGGATTTTTCTGTGTTATGTTGGGTGAAAGTTTTGTTGTAATGGTGAGTTTGTCGTTTTAACGATGAGTGCTTCTTAGTTCGTTCAATCATAATCGGGGTAATGGCTACAAAAAGGGGAGTGTTTTTAGGGGGCTGATGTTTTTTTTGCGGATCAAAATGTCATGCTAAGAATTTTCTTGTGGCGATGCACGAAAATATACATGCTGAAAATAATTTCT
>JAUNIJ010000184.1 GCA_030523485.1 Bacteroidales bacterium | reverse complement strand
GAGACTATCTTGCGATGATATTTTGAATCAAAACAACTGTTTTACACAACAAACAAATGAGTTATTTCGGCGAAAAACCACAGCTAATGTAATTGGAAGACATGCTCTCTTGACTATTACATACAACCTCAACAATTACAATAAAAACAATTTATAAAATCTGAAAGAATATGTGGAAATCAATCTTTTTTATGCTTGTGTTTGTTCTGTTTGAATCGAATGTTTTAAAAGCAGAGGAAAAACAAAATTTGCCAACTGATTTGACCACTTTTGTTTCAAAAAACAAGAAGTGTTGGGTTCGCAATGTAATTTACGAAGGTACAAATTTGTTGTTGTGTTCTGACGGTTGTCATTTATTTGTCCAACTTCAGACAATACATCCTGCCATACAAATGAGATTGTTAATGCAGGGTGTTACCATCTACATAGATCCCACAGGAAAGAAGAAAGAAAAATACGCTGTGATTATTCCGTCCGCAAGTGATGTCAAAGATAAAATGAAACCAATGCAGTCTTCGCAAGTGGGCGGTTCTGTAAATGGCAATAAACGCCCAGACATCCGTCCTTTAGTAAATTGTCTATCTGCCTACGGAGCTGTATTTGATGTGAATGGTAGAAGTTCTTTGATTCCCCAAAACAACTTTTCCATTTACATAGACGAAAAAAATGGCAATTTGATTTATAGTGTACTATTGCCTGTAGAACAATTACTGAAAGAAAAGAAATTGTCTGAGCAATGGCGTTTGGGTATATACACAGAAGGTGGACGTCCTGATAGAGGTGGTCCTGAATTCGACCGCGAAGGAGGAGCACATTTGAGAGAACAAGGAGCCAGACAGCCCAAATCGCCTCGTGGACAACTAAAAGAAAGTGACGAAGACTTGCGTGGTTTGTTGAAGAAGGACATAGAAGAATGGATTCCCTTCTCTTTTTCAACAATTTGTTCACTAAATGAATGATTAAAAAGAATGAAATATGAAAAATGTAAAAACAATTTTGCTCACTGTGGCTACGATGTTAATTGCAGTGATGCCAGTAATGGCTCAAAGAAGTAAAAAAAGTCACCTATTTGGTGTTCTTGGTGGTGTGGCTTTTACAAGTAATCCTCCAGCATTACAAAAACTTACAGACAAGTCGCATTATGTTGACGGAAACGGAGGATTAACATACTTGTATCATAATCAAGTAACAGATGGGTATGCTTTTGAATGGCAGATGTCATTCATTGGTTCATCTGTCAGTATGTTAGACCATGCTGATAATGAAACAAAAGTAAAGTTTATTGTACCTCTCGATTTCAGATGGTTTTTGGGTAATCCAACGATTTCTGCATATATTGGTGCTGGATTACAATATAATACCGTTTGGCTTTTTACATCAGGTGACGAATATAGTGATACATATTATGACCCTTGGTGGGGAATCTATTACACAGAAACGACTCAAGGTGAAGATACATGGGATTGGACAGTCAATCAACTGAGCACCAACTTAGCAGTCGGTTTCAAAGTGGGTATGGGAGAAAATAGACAGCACAATTTAATCTTGGGTACGAAAATTCATTTTCCGATAATCAATAACTCAGAACACCACGGCAATGATAATTCTTTTGTTGATTTGTCAAAAGACAAAGTAAATGTTTCGTTGACTGGTGGATTGTCATTTGGCTTTAACGAGCAAAAGGGAGCCTTCAAAATAGATTGCGAATACCCTTTGGGAGGAAGCAATAAGTATGTCGTAAATGATGGCGGACATTCTACTTTCTTTAATACTCATTCGTGGTCATTGTCTGCAACTTT
>JAUNIJ010000183.1 GCA_030523485.1 Bacteroidales bacterium | reverse complement strand
AAATGAAATTATTTTCAGCGTGCACGAAACCAAAACTCCCCACAAGAAATTATTTTCAGCGTGAAAACTTTCGTGCATCGCCACAAGAAATTTGTTTTCGACATCATTTGAATGGTTGCTACTCCACAAGATTTGGTTGGAAGAGAAACTTTACTATAAATTAATGAGCAAGATTGTCGAGGCGGAATAAACTTAGTATCTTTGTAACATCAAACACCGACAGCAATCATGGTCTCAGAAAGCAAAGACACAGCACGTTACTACCAACCGACAGAAGGGAATAGTATGCAAGAGACGGCATATGAATTCTTTGTAGCCTTGGAGGAATCTCTCAGTTACTTACCAAATATCAGCAAGGTGTATATTGCTTACAATCAGTTGTTTCAGCGTCTACTCAACCAGGCAACCTCAATGGTAAGTCTTAATTTCAGCGGTTCGTTTGCTAAGACTGATTTCTTATTGAAGGAGCATCATGCATCGTTGACAATGAAACGTGAGGTTAACGCCACTCGCATTCGACTTCGCAAGCAAAAAACACTGAGTGACAACACATTGGAGCAATGGTGCTACTATGACTTCCGTAATCTTACGCAGTTTGTAAGTTTACTTTATAAAGTTAGCATTCCAGAACATCTGAGTGCCTATTTTCCTAAACACGAGCCAACTCAACTCCCTCAATATGAACTAATTGATGATTATGTTCGATTTATTGTAGACCATTGGGACAACGACCATGTGTATGGTACAGCCGACATAAAAGATGGTACTTGGGAGTTGAAAGTGCGATATGCAAATGGAAACCCTTACTACGATTTCGATTGGAGCTACCTCGCCAAACTCTTTGAAAAAGGGAGTCAGTTGAACCTTATTCGCCCTCGCGAGCGCGACGGAGTGGTTTATCCGGAACTTATTATTTTCGAGCCGGACTATCTGCTTGACATATCGACCGTTGCTCGCTGTTTTACCGAATATGCTGATTCGCCGAAAGTTAACTTACTCAAGAAATTGGAGCCATCTCAAAACACAGAAGCGACAATGCTCGGTAATTTTGCTGGTCAGTTGTTAGACGAAGAGATTCACCAGTTACCAGAAGGGCACGATTACAAAACGAGCGTTCAACAGTTTTGGCAGAACAATGCTTTCAAGCTATTAACGTCGAATCTTACGCCCGATTTTCACGAAGAAGCTAAAGTGCAACGTGTAAACATACGCAAAGCCATTAATCAAGGATTGTCAGACAACGTGGGCGGTTTCAACCCAAAGAATTGTATTGTAGAACCATCGTTTTTTTCCGAGATGCTTGGTCTTCAAGGTCGTATAGACCTTCTCCAGCTTGATTACAAGGTGCTTATAGAGCAAAAATCGGGTAAGGGATTATGGCCATTCGATGGATTTCACATTCCGAAACAACGTGAAGAACATTATGTTCAAATGTTGCTTTACATGCTTTTGATACGCTACAACTTTAGCGACATCTATGCGAAGAATAACAACGAACTCTTTGCGTTTCTACTCTACTCGAAATACACAGAAAGTTTGTTGCCGTTAGGTTTTTCGCCAGAACTTACTTTTCGTGCTATTAAACTTCGCAACGAACTTGCTGCGCAAGAGCTTCGCTACACACACCCCAACGGGATGCGTGTGTTGGAAACATTGACAGCAGAGTTGCTGAATGAGAAAGGTGTACGAGGTAAACTTTGGGATGACTACCAAAGCAAGCAGATAAGCAACACATTGACACCCATCCACCAAGCATCAGAACTTGAGCGAGCCTACTATTTTCGTTTTCTTACTTTCATTG
>JAUNIJ010000066.1 GCA_030523485.1 Bacteroidales bacterium | reverse complement strand
GGTCGTCACTTTTCCATCTCTTTCGACTATAAAGGTAAAGGTGATGCTGCTATTCAGGACTATTTAACCGTATGTTTGGTTGACAATCCTTCTGTTTCAATCACTGGCGGTAACACTGTTCCTGCATGGGTGAACACTTACAAACGAATCGATTCATTGCGCAACCAAACCCTTTGGCGTAATGCTTCTTTCGAAGTGGTTGGTACTGGTGCCACAGTAAAACTTGCTTTTGTTTGGCGTAACGACAACGCAACAGCAACAACACCTGGTGCTTGTATCGATAATATTTATGTGCGTGAACTTACCGACCTAAACTATTTCTGCGATTTCACCGACCCAACAGAAGTAGCTAATTGGCATATTCAAAATCACGCATCTTGCGTAAACAAATGGTATGTTGGCTCCGCTACTTACGAGTCACCTAACAAGAGTCTTTACATCTCTAACGATAACGGCGTCACCAACGCTTATTCAAACAGCTCTGGTTGGGTAACCGCTTATCGTGAAGTAATCCTCCCACCAAACGTAACTTGTGACGTGTCTTTCGACTGGTACTGCACCGGTGAAACCGACTACGACTATATGTTGTGTTGCTGGGTAACCGATACTACTGTAAATGTCGCTAGTAACGCAAATACATCGTTACCTACTTGGGCAAACTCATCTGCAAAAACCTTCGGCAACAGCCGTCAGTTGTGCGGTGGCTTGCAGTGGAAACACGAGACATTCCAAGTGCAAGGCACAGGTAACCCTGTGAAACTTGTGTTCTTATGGTTGAACAACGCTAATACCGCCCGTCAACCTGCAGGCGCTATCGATAACGTACAAATTTCTCGCCGCGATTGTCTCGCTCCTGAAAACTTGACAGCTACAGTAAACGGCTCCGACATCAACGTAACTTGGACTGGCACAGCTGGCACTTACGACATTTGGTATAGAAACACCTATGCCGACGATCCTTGGACTAAAGTGCCAGGCGTAACAGGTACTTCCTACACCATTCAAAACGTTACAAAAGGTAACTATGACGTTTGGGTACGTTCTAACTGCGACAGCACTAATGTAAGTATGTGGGCAGAATCACTCAACCACTTGGTAGTTTCTGGTGACGGATGTATCAACTACACCGATATTCATAACACACAAGTTGTTACTGGTACATACGGTTCATTCTCTAATCCAATGCAAACTACAGGTATCGTAGATAACGGTTATGCTTCAGCTACCAGCCGTCACACTGTACACTATGTTCCTGAATGGGACGCAAACACTGGTGGCGGTCTGCGCACCATTCCAAGCGGTGAGCTCGCTTCTGTTCGTTTGGGTAACTGGCAAGTAAATGCACAAGCAGAAACGTTGACTTACGAGTTTACTGTCGACTCACTCAACACCATCCTTCTGTTGCAATATGCGGTTGTTTTGGAAGATCCTTCACACGACGCTACTGAACAACCTCGTTTCACAATTCAAATCCTTAACCAGAATAACCAGTTGATTGACCCTTCTTGCGGTGCAGCCGACTTTATCCCTGGTACAAACACATCCGACTGGAATACATCTGGTAGTGTTCGTTGGAAAGACTGGACCTTGATGGGTCTGAACTTGACCAACTACATGAACCAACACATTAAGATTCGTCTGACTACCTACGACTGCTCACAAGCTGGTCACTATGGCTATGCTTACTTCCTCCTCAACTGTGCTTCTGGTGAAGTTAAAGGTTTGAGTTGCGGTAACGACACCATCACCGCTGTAACAGCTCCTGACGGATTCGACTACGAATGGTATCGTCAAAGCGATCCTTCTCACACTGTGGTTTCTACCGCTCAATCGTACTACCCAGCCGCTGGCGATACTTGTGTCTACATCTGTAAAGTAATGTACAAAGGCATGCACAACTGCTACTTCAACCTCCGCGTTTCTCTAGCTCCACGTTGGCCTTTGGCACAAGCAAATTTCGTACACGCTCCTGCTGATTGCAAAAACAAAATGCAATTCAACAACACGAGTACTGTGAAAGATGTGAATGGCAACCTTACTGGTCAAGCTTGTGATGAATACGAATGGACAGTAAATGGTCAAACACTGACAGAGGAAAGCCCATTAGTTGATTTCCCAGATGCAGGCGGTACCTACCATGTGCGTCTGATTGCAAGCATGTCGAATGGACAATGTCGCGACACTGTCGAATACGATATCAATGTTCCTGCAATTCAATCAACAACTTCGTTGACAAAACGCTCTATTTGTCAAGGACAAAGCTATATTTGGCGTGGAAATACCTACACCGAAACAATCCATGTGGAAGATACAGTTCCACAAGTTACCGGTTGCGATAGTATCTTGATTCTTGATTTGACCGTTAACGACGTCATGAGAACGCAAATCGACACAATTATCTGTGAAGGCGAAACCTATTATTTCAATGGTAATCCTTATACAAGAACAGCAAACGACTCTGTTTACTTGACAACCTCAACAGGTTGCGACTCATTGGTAGTGCTCCACTTGATTGTCAACCCAGCAACAGATGTTACCATCAACGACCTCAGCATGATTTGCGCTGACGACTCATCATTCACCGTTGTGTTCACCGACCGAGGCTCTATCGTTCCTTCTAACTATAGTGTTGAATTTAGCTCGAATGGAAAGGCACAAGGCTTCCAGAATTTCGATGGCGAACTGGAAGGTGGTACCTCTATTGAAGTCGTTATGCCACAACCTCTCAAACCTGGTGTTTACGACGCTACATTGGTTCTTTGGGATAGCATCTACCATTGCGGTGAAACACGCGTTCCATTCACCTACACAGTGTTGATTCCTGACTCTGTTGTTATACAAAAGTTTGGTAACGTTCTCTCGTTGAAAAATAGTGATTATAACGGTGGATTAACATTTACTTCTTATCAATGGTATCTCAATGGTGAAGCAATTCCTGGTGCAACAGGTGCTTACTATTACCTTGGCGAAGGCAACACCTTCAACTATGGCGACACCTATCAAGTGCTTGTTACACTATCCGATGGCACACAACTTTTCACTTGCCCAGTAACACCAAGAGCTGCTTTGCCTTCAATAACAGCTTTCCCTACTGTTGTAACTTATGGTGCTCCTATCACCATCAAAATCCCTAACGAAGGTGTAGCAAAATTGTGGACTGTAACAGGTATCCTACTTAAAAATGCTCCATTGACAGCAGGAAGTAACGTCCTTGACGCTCCTGTAAAAGAAGGTATGTACCTCTTGGATGTAACCTCTGTAAGCGGAGAAAAAGAGACCTTTAGAGTAGTAGTTAAGAAGTAAGAAAGATGAAGAACAATTTGTTTTCAAAAATAACAGCGGTGATTGCAGTGGTCTTGATGACCATTGCAGCACCGTCTGCTAAAGCTCAGCTGAATTATCCTGACAATTTCCTTTGTGCTTGGGGTGCTGTTGGTTATGCCAACCTCTTTCACCAAGCTCCTTATGTTACCTCTTATGGCGGACCTGGCGGTTTGCTTGGCGTCGGCTATGAGGTAAAAAAGAAAAAATTTATTTTCAACGTAGGTGCTGAATTCGATTGGAAAAACACTTTTTCCAAACGTGACGACTTTATCGTTGATGTAAATATGACCGATACAGAAGGTGAAGATTTTGTTTTCTCTTACAACTTCACCAAGTACAACGATAACTACAATGTTGGTTACGTTAATTTACCAGTTCGCTTAGGTGCACGTTTCCGCTCATTCTATTTCTTGGTTGGTGCTAAGGTTGGTTTCAACCTCTTCTCTAGATCAAACTCTTGGGCTGACATACACACCTACGGCACCTATCCTTGGTCAATCGTTCCTTTCGAAAACCAACCCGACCACTTCTTCCTCGATAAACACTTGAAAGGTAGTAACAGCTTCAAGATGGACATGAACGTGGCTGCAACACTCGAAATGGGTTGGAGCATTTACCCAGGCAATAGAAAAGCAAAACACTACTATCGCGTAGGTTTCTTTGCTGATTATGGTATTCTCAATATTCATAAGAATGCCGACGAAGGCAACGTTATCGGTATTCCTAAAGGTGGTGATAGCGACGTAACAGATGTAAAATTGAATAGCTTGTTTACTTCTAACCAATTCCTCGACAAAAATGTCAACCCTGCGATGATCGGTTGCCGTTTCACTGTCCTCTGGCATGTTGGCGAACGTCACACCTGTAACTGTTACATTCCTTACCACACCAAGTGGGAACGTCAGAACGAAAGAGGCTATCCTAACACCCATCACATTTCTGAGTTTAAAACAAAGAAAGCTGGTACAAATAAAAAGTACAAGAGATAATTTCTTGTCTTGTAGTTTTCATAGAATAGGAAGGAAGGTGTGGAAACATCTTCCTTCTTTTTAGTTACTTAATCGTTGCATAGAATTATCAATTGATATTCTCGGCAAGTAATACATCGACTGACGCGCTTTGAAGGCTGATGTGATTTTTGCCGATGGTAATAATATAAAGTAAATGATGAAAGGCAAAGTATTGATGGCGATGAGCGGAGGCATCGATAGCTCTGTTTCTGCAATGCTTTTGCAAGAGCAAGGCTACGAATTGATTGGTGCCACCTATCGTACTTGGGACAGCATGAAGGAGAGCTGTTTGGTAAAGGAGAAGGGTTGTTGCACTATCGACTCAATTATGGAAGCGAAACATTTGGCAGAGCGTTTAGGCTTCGAGCATCATATTCTCGACTTGCGCGAAGACTTTCATGATCTGGTGATTCGCAATTTCATCGATGAATATCTACACGGACGCACACCAAATCCTTGTGTGGTTTGCAATCCGTTCATCAAATGGGGTAAGTTGTTGGAGATGGCACGGTCGTTGGGATGCGATTACATCGCCACAGGACACTATGCTAAAATCGTGTCGCACAGCAACCACTTCTATCTTCAGCATGCTAAAGACAATACCAAAGATCAAACCTATTTCCTTTGGCTTTTGCAGGAGGAGATGCTGAAACGTACGCTCTTTCCTCTTGCCGACTTCACCAAAGAAGAGGTGCGTCGCATGGCGGCGGAGCGTGGCTTCGAGCAGTTGTCAAAAAAGAGTGAGAGTCAAGAAATCTGTTTTGTGCCCGACGACGACTACCGCCGTTTCTTAGCGGAGAATGTCACCGACTACGACAAAGTGTGTCGCCCAGGCGATTTCATCGATACATCAGGCAAGGTGTTGGGTCAACATCAAGGTTTCACTAACTATACCATTGGTCAACGCAAGGGACTGCGTATCGCAATGGGTGTGCCCATGTATGTTTGTGGCATCGATGCAGAAAAAAACACCGTCATGTTAGGTCATCGCGATGAGTTATACACCTCTTCACTTGAATCGTCTAACTACCGGTTTACGAACGAATCGGAGCTACGTGAGTCGCCAGAAGTGATGGCGCAGATTCGTTATCGCAGTGCACCCACAAAGGCAAAGATAGAATTCCTTGAAGGAAAAATTCGTGTCCTTTTCGACGAACCCGTGTGGGGTGTCACGCCAGGACAGTCTGTCGTTTTCTTCAAAGACAATCGTTTGGTAGGAGGAGGATTTATCTCATAGCAATGAATCTCTTGTAAACGATATTTACAGCAACAACAAAAGTAATATTAAATATAGAATATGAATAATCAGAAAATAGCCATCATCGTGGCAATGGAGTCGGAAGAAAAACTGGTAAAGAACCTCTTTGCCGACTTCTCAATAGAGCAACTCTCTTGCACTACGTTTCTTCAAGGCAACATTGGCAATAAGACAGTAGCGCTGTTGCGTTGTGGCATCGGCAAAGTCAATGCTGCCATGATGACCACAGAGCTCATCGCACAGTTCCAACCAGAGCTAATCATCAATAGTGGCGTAGCAGGCGGTTTGGGCAAGCAAGTACGTGTCGGCGATGTCGTTGTTGCCACCGAGTGCACCTACCACGACATGTGGTGTGGCTCAGGCGAGTGGGGACAGGTGCAAGGATTGCCAGCACGTTTCGCTGCGCCTGCCAACGTGCTCGCTGTCGCCGAAGCCATGAAAGATGAACATATGCACTTTGGTCTAATTTGCACGGGCGACCAATTCATCTGTAACGTCGAGATGGTCGACACGATAAAGAAAAACTTCCCTACTGGTCTTGCTGTCGACATGGAAAGCACCGCAATAGCGCAGGTGTGTTACGTACACCAAGTGCCTTTCCTCTCGTTTCGTGTTATCAGCGACACACCGGGCATGGAACACGACAACACCGCACAATATCTTGACTTCTGGACCACGGCGCCGCAAACCACTTTCGCTGTCTTGCAACAGCTAATCACACGCTTATAATCATGGCGCGCAAACTCCTTACCGAAGAAATACACCGACTGAGCACCGACGAATTCCGTCAAGCCGACAAACTTCCTCTGGTTGTCGTTCTCGACAACGTGCGCAGTCTTCACAACGTTGGCTCCGTCTTTCGCACTGCCGACGCCTATCGTGTGCAACACATCGTGCTGTGTGGCATCACCGCCACGCCACCACATGCCGAGATTCATAAGTCGGCACTCGAAGCAGAGTTTTGTGTCGATTGGAGCTATGCCGAATCAACTGTCGATGCATGTCAACAACTGTTACAGCAAGGCTATACGCTCCTGTCCATCGAATTGGCAGAGGGGAGCATCTCATTGCCTAATCTGCAACTCGATGCCTCAAAAAAATATGCCATCGTCTTGGGCAACGAGGTGTCGGGCGTCAATCAGAAAGTGATAGACCTCAGCAACGGATGTGTCGAACTGCCGCAGTTTGGCACAAAACACTCCCTCAATGTCAGCGTCACAGCAGGCATCGTCATTTGGGAGTTTTGGCGCGCGTTATCTCAACAATAATCATCAAAAAAACAATCCTCAGATTCTTCGAACCTGGGGATTTTTTTCTTTTTAGCGCAATGTAAGCATTAGATGATTAAAAAACCACTTTAATGGGGACGTAAACCCCGAAAAAATAGTAACTTTGCACAATTATTGCGTGTGTAACTTGCTGACAAGCATGGTCGACACAACAAGCAATCATCATAGGATAACATTATAAAACAACTAAATATATGGGATTTAGCAATTTCCTACAGAAAATCTTTGGCACAAAAGCCGAGAGAGACATGCGCGAAATACAACCTGTAGTCGAGAAAATCAAGGTTGCATATGGCGACATCGATAAACTTTCAAACGATGAACTACGTGCAAAAACGGCCTCACTCAAAGAACGTATCGCCAAATCAATAGAAAAAGAACAAAACAAAGTAGCAGAAATTCGTGCAAAAATCGAAGACACCGACATCGATATGCGCGAACCACTCTATAAAGAAATCGACAAACTCGAGAAGCAAATCAAAGAAATTCTCGAAAACACACTCACGCAAGTGCTACCTGAGGCATACGCCATCATGAAAAGCACAGCACGTCGTTTCACCGAAAACGCTGAAATACGCGTCACCGCTTCCGAATTCGACCGCAAACTGTCTGTCAACCACGATTTTGTCACCATCGATGGCAACGAAGCTATCTATAAAAACGAATGGGTGGCTGGCGGCAACCTCTTAAAGTGGGATATGGTGCACTACGACGTACAACTCTTCGGTGGTGTCGTACTTCATCAAGGCAAAATTGCCGAGATGGCCACTGGTGAAGGTAAAACCCTCGTGGCAACGCTCCCTGTGTTCCTCAACGCACTTACCGGACGCGGCGTACACGTCGTAACTGTCAACGACTACCTCTCAAAACGTGACTCTGAGTGGATGGGACCACTCTACATGTTCCACGGACTAAGCGTCGACTGCATCGACAAACATCAGCCTAACTCCGACGAACGTCGACAAGCCTATAGCGCCGACATCACTTTCGGAACGAACAACGAATTCGGCTTCGACTACCTACGCGACAATATGGCTATCTCACCACTCGACCTCGTACAACGCGAACATAATTTTGCCATTGTCGATGAGGTCGACTCAGTGCTTATCGACGATGCGCGTACGCCACTCATCATCTCCGGACCAGTGCCAAAAGGCGAAGATCAACTCTTCGACGAATACCGACCACGCGTCGAAGCACTCGTGAAAGCGCAAAACAACCTCGCTGTCGCTTTCCTTGCCGAAGCAAAAAATAAACTCGCTGACCTTAACAAAGACCGTTCGAACCTCTCGTCTGACGAGAAAAAAGAACTCGATAAAAAAATCGAAGAAGGCGCTCTCGCACTCTTCCGCTCCTACAAAGCACTCCCTAAAAGCAAAGCTTTGATAAAACAACTGTCGGAACCTGGCATGAAAACCGAAATGACGAAAGTCGAGGAATTCTATATGCAGGAGAACAACAAAAACATGCATATCGCCACCGACCCTCTCTATTTCGTTATCGATGAGAAACACAACTCTATCGAACTCACCGACAAAGGCATCGAAGCACTCACTAAATCATCGGAAGACCCCGACTTCTTCGTTCTTCCTGACGTCGGAGCAGACATCGCTGAACTCGAACGTCAAAACCTCAACGACGAAGAACGACAAATTAAAAAAGACGAAATCTATCAAAACTACGCCACCAAAACAGAGCGCATTCACACCATCACACAACTGCTCAAGGCGTACACACTTTTCTTCCGCGACGACCAATATGTAGTCATCGAAAACAAAGTGAAAATCGTCGATGAACAAACTGGACGTATCATGGAAGGACGTCGCTATTCCGATGGCCTACACCAAGCCATCGAAGCTAAGGAACACGTGAAAGTCGAGGCTGCTACACAAACATTTGCTACCATCACACTGCAAAACTACTTCCGCATGTACAACAAACTGTCGGGTATGACAGGTACTGCCGAAACAGAAGCAGGCGAATTGATGAACATCTACAAACTCGACGTCGTTGTCATCCCAACCAATAAGCCAGTAGCACGCATCGATATGGACGACCGCGTTTATAAAACAAAACGTGAAAAATACACCGCCGTCATCGACGAAATCATGCTCATGCGCAACTCCGGACGACCAGTCCTCGTAGGCACTACATCCGTCGAAATCTCCGAATTACTATCCAACATCCTCACCCGTCGCAACATACCGCACCAAGTGCTGAACGCTAAATTACACCAACGTGAGGCCGACATCGTAGCACTCGCCGGACAATGCACCAAAGGCATGGTACGCGGCGAAGACGGACAAATGCACGAAGGATGGTTAGGCACCGTCACCATCGCCACCAACATGGCAGGTCGTGGTACCGATATCAAACTGTCGCCAGAAGTAAAAGCCGCCGGAGGTCTTGCCATCATCGGCACCGAACGACACGAAAGTCGACGCGTCGACCGTCAGTTGCGTGGACGTTCCGGACGTCAAGGCGACCCGGGTTCATCCGTCTTCTTCGTCTCATTAGAAGATAACCTCATGCGTCTCTTCGGAGCCGAGAAAATCTCAAAAGTCATGGACCGCATGGGATTCGAAGAGGGAGAACGTATCGAACATAAAATGATCAACAACAGCATCGAACGCGCGCAAAAGAAAGTCGAAGAAAACAACTTCGGCATTCGTAAACGACTCCTGGAATACGACGACGTGATGAATACACAACGTAACGTAGTCTATGCGCGTCGTCGACACGCCTTGATGGGCGAACGTATCGGTGTCGACGTTGTTAACACCCTCTACGACTGCATGGAAGCCATCGTAAACTACTGTCGCGACGCTGCCGACTACGAAACATTCCAACAGCAAATCATCAAAACATTTGCCATCGAAGCACCATTCGACCGTCAACGATTCAACACCGCATCCATCAACGACCTCGTTAACGATGCTGCCGATGCTGCCTTCCTTACATTCAAACGAAAAATGGACCGACTTTGCGAAGTAACAATGCCGGTGCTCGAAAAAATATATGCCGAACGAGGCGACGTAATCAAAAATATCATCGTACCTATCACCGACGGCAAACGTGGCTACAACATCCTTGTTAACATCGAAGCTGCTGTGAATTCGAAAGGCAAAGAGCTGGTGCTCGCATTCGAAAAATCAATCATGCTACACACCATCGACGAAGCATGGAAAGACCACCTGCGTGCACTCGACGACTTGAAAACTTCCGTGCAAAACGCATCGTACGAACAGAAAGATCCGCTGGTTATCTACAAACTCGAATCGTACGAACTGTTCAAAAAGATGCTGCACAACGTCAACGAAAAAGTAGTATCCATCTTGATGCGCGGACAAATCAACATCTCCACCGAAGCGCCTGAAACACGACGTAATGTTGAGGAACGCCGCTCTGACTACAGCAAATACGATACCAAAAAAGCCGACGCCAACGCACCAATGCAAGGTGGCGCACCGGGACAAGCGGCCGCACAAGCACAAGACACACGCGCACAGCAGAAAACCGCACCAATTCGCGTCGAAAAAACCGTAGGAAGAAACGATCCTTGCCCTTGTGGTAGTGGCAAAAAATACAAAAACTGCCACGGCGCCAACGCGTAAACAGTAGCAACGCAACGCCTACACAATACACATCATTATAAAGAGTCCGAACATTTTCGGACTCTTTTTTTTTGCTCGTTGAAAAGCAAACAGACACTTTGTGTGGAAACTGACGAAATCAAAATTGCTGGCGTAAATTTTATGTCAGCGCTCACGGTTTCGTTACTCCCAAAATGAAATTATTTTCGGCGTGAAATTTTTCGTGCATCGCCACAAGAAATTATTTTCAGCGCTCACAGTTTCG
>JAUNIJ010000182.1 GCA_030523485.1 Bacteroidales bacterium | reverse complement strand
AAATGTGTCTAATTATGGCGTACAGGAAATTACACGGGCGTGTGGTTGTGAAGCGGAAGAGCATAACACAATTTGGTTTAAATGGACCGTTGCCACTTCTGGCACAATGGGATTTATTCTTACACCAACAAGTTCTGACCTCAACGAAGATTATGATTTCTGGGTGTTTGGACCCAATCCGTCGTGTGGCTCACTCGGCTATAGTTTGCGCTGTTCAACAACAAACCCCCAACAAGCAGGTTTAAGTAGCAATCAAACTGGCATGAACTCTTCTGAGACAGACTTACATGAAGGACCAGGAAGTTCTGGTAATAGTTTTGTTAAATGGTTGAATGTGAATGCTGGCGAAAACTATTATCTTGTGCTTGATAGAGCAGTTGGCTATGGCTCATTTTCTTTACAATGGACCGGTAGTGCAACTATTTTAAATCCGTTTGAAAACGAAGGCTTCGACTCTATTCCTACGCTATATTTTTGTGGTGACCCGCAAGCTGGAGTATCATTTGATTTTACGGCGTTCGTTAATTCCTATCTTCAAGGACATAACCCACAGTTGTTTTCGGCAAAAATATATGCTAATGAAACAGATGCTACATTAGAGCGAAACCAAATTACTGGTACTCAAAATATTTATGAACGCGATTATGTTCTTCGTCTAAATCATGCTACGGCAGAATGTTTTGATATTCAACATTTCAATGTAGTGATTAGTTCGATAGATGTTACGCCACAAAATAGTATTGTGAGTCTTTGTAAAGGCGATTCCGTAACATTAGAACCTTCAGGAAATATGTATGTCACATGGAATCCAATGAAAGACATTCATGCTGTTGGCACATCGTACGTTGTAAAACCAGATAGTACACAACAATACATCGCAACATCTTATATGCCATGCGTTAATCTTGTTACTAATGGCGACTTTGAAAAAGGAAATAAAGGCTTTACATCCGGATGCACCTATAACACATCGTTGGCACAAACAGGCACCTATACCATCTCTTCGAACCCCAATGCATTAAATGCTAACTGGGCATCGCTAAACGATCACACCAAAGGAAATAGTAGTGGACATATGCTCGTAGCTAACGGAAATAATCAGCAAGGTTCGGTTGTCATATGGCAGTCAGATGTTCCTGTAACTAATGGCGTTAGCTATAATTTCTCTGCTTATGTGGCTCAAATTGGTAATCAACGAGTGCAAATAGAAATGCGTGTTGATGGTAACCTGTTGAGTTCCGTAACAACATTTCAAAAAGGATATTGGCAGAACATTACATCTCGTTGGACTAGTTCAAGCACAAAAAATTCAACAATTCAACTTCTAATTGCTAACAATTCTGCCTCTGCTGAGGTAGCTATCGATGATATCGATTTCTCCTATTTATATAAAGTATTAGATACATTTAATGTAGATGTTCTTCCTTCGCTCGACACCATAATTAATCATCAAATATGTATCGGCGATAGTTATCAGTTTGATGGAAGAATTTTAAACACTTCTGGTACATATGTCTCTGCCAACAAAAACATCTATGATTGTGATTCAATCGTTACATTAAATCTTAGTGTTGGACCATTTTTACGTCGTGAAAGCGATATTCATATATGTAGTGGTGAGAGTTATATTTTCCGCGGTAAAACCTATAACACGCCAGGTGTTTATAGAGATACGTTCCCATCACAATTCTCTTGCGACAGTTTGGTAACAATAAATCTGTTTGTTCATGACGATTACTACCAAAATATAAAGGCGGATTTGTGCTTCGGTGAAGAATATCATGATTATAATTTTGATGCAACACAGTCAGGACATTATGAAC
>JAUNIJ010000181.1 GCA_030523485.1 Bacteroidales bacterium | reverse complement strand
ACCTCGGCCCCCCGCCACCCATTTGCTGTCACTCGCTGCCTCGCTGATTATCAATACCTTAAAACGAAAAAGTGACAGCATGACAGGAAAACAAATGAAAGTTGTTTTCTTGTTATTTTAACGCGGGGTTCGACGAATTATAACTGTCTGTAAATTTGGTAATTAGCGAAAAAGGTTGTGTCTTTTACGGTACAGAAACACAAAGGAATATAAACAATATCAGGACGATTATTGTTTGTATTCCTTTGTGTTTCAACGCTATAATGTTACAATGTTTTTCGCTAATTTAATAGACTTGAAGCCGGATAGTGTATTACGTTGGTGTGTGTGATGACTTAATGGGAAGAGAAAATGAGTTGAAAACTCATGGCTTAGCCGTCAAACAAAACAAAAACAAGGTTAAATATTTGGCAATTAGGAAAATAAGCAGTAATTTTGCATCCGCAAATCGTGGGCTTGTGCCCCAATGCAAAAGTTTAACAAATAAAATTTAAAACAAAAAAGCATGATTATCGTACCAGTAAAAGATGGTGAGAACATTGAAAGAGCTTTGAAAAAGTTCAAGAGAAAATTCGAAAAAACAGGTATTGTGAAAGAACTGCGTGCTCGTCAGCAGTTTGACAAACCTTCTGTTTTGAAGCGTCTCAAAATGGAACATGCCATCTACGTCCAGAAACTGCGTCAGAACGAAGAGTAAAAAATACTCAAAAAATTTGGTAGTTCCAAATAATTTCCGTATATTCGTTGCCGTAAAGCCATGATGTTATACTTGTCGGCCGTGAGAACGGCGGCATGGATTCATCTGATGGCAGAAAAGAATGAAACGCAACGCTGTATGATGATTGAAGGATTTCTGAACTATCTGAGGTTTGAGAGCAATCGCTCAGAACTGACCGTGAAAAGTTACGGTGAGGATTTGGAGGCTTTTGAGGCTTTCTTTCAGAGTCTGGATAAGCATATCACTTGGGAAACAGTTGATGCAGATGTCGTCCGCGATTGGATGGAGCATATGATGGATGCCGGAAACGCAGCAACGTCGGTAAACCGACGGTTGAGCGCTGTCCGCTCTTTTTATCGTTATGCCCAGCGCAGGGGGCTTGTTGATAAAAACCCGGCACATGGTGTCGATGGCCCTAAGAAGAAAAAGCCACTGCCTCAATTCGTGAAGGAATCGGAGATGGATAGGCTGCTTGATTTAATGGCCGATGGAACAAATTATGAAGATGTACGCGCGCGTACTATTATATTGTTGTTCTACGAAACAGGTGTGCGGCTCTCCGAACTTGTGGGACTGGATGATTTGGCTGTGGATTTTCAGAACAGGCAATTGAAAGTCACTGGCAAGAGAAACAAGCAGCGTATCATTCCTTTCGGCGAAGAACTTGACGAGGCATTGCGGGGGTATATCCGGTTGCGTGATGCGCAGGTTGTGCGACAGGACGACGCGCTCTTTGTTACCCCGAAGGGAGGGCGGATGAGAGATGCGCAGGTGCGTCGTGAAGTCCGGGAAAACCTCGCCAAGGTCTGCACCTTGAAAAAAAAGTCACCTCATGTACTGCGGCATACGTTTGCAACAGCGATGCTCAACCATGCGGCGGGGCTTGAAAGCGTGAAAAAACTGCTCGGTCATGCGAGTCTCTCTACAACAGAGATATATACGCACACTACTTTTGAGCAGTTGAAGAAAGAATATGCTAACGCCCATCCCAGGGCATAACCTTTAAAACCGGAGGTAACTATGGAAATTAAGATTCAGTCGATTCATTTCGACGCTACCGAGAAATTGCAGGCGTTTATCGAGAAGAAAGTCGCCAAGTTGGAGAAATCAT
>JAUNIJ010000065.1 GCA_030523485.1 Bacteroidales bacterium | reverse complement strand
TGAGCGCTGAAAATAATTTCACGTGGGAAGTTTTAGTTTCGTGAGCGCTGAAAATAAATTTGAAGCAGTGGTTTTTGTTTGATTTTTCTCCCACCATTTTTGTTTTTGGTGAGTGTGTCATATGTTTTTCTTGGGCGAAGGTGTTCTTTGCTTTGTGAGTGGGTAAACAGTGTGTTGTGATTAATAAGATATAACAAGAGAGTTTGTTGGTTGCAACAAACTCTCTTCTTGTATCTGTAATGTAGGTTGTTTATTCGATACGAATGTCTTGGTCTTTAGGGTATTTTACGACATAGGTGACAACGAAATTCTTCGATTCTCCGGGTGCTAAAGTGCTTTCCCATGTCAGAATACCGGTTTGTGCATTGTTTGTTGTTGTTGCAGGTTCAACGGTCATTACTTTTACTTCGATGTCTTTGCGTAGTGAAACGGGGTATTGATCTTTCACCATCATGTTGGTTGTTGATGAGCGTTGGTTGCGTACGGTAATGGTGTAGCTACGTGTCACTGTGGTGGTGTTGCCGGTGGTTTTTGTTGAACTGAGTGCGGCATTAAGTTCGCGTTTCACGCTGATTTGTTTCTCTTGTGTAAGACTCAGGTTGATGTCTTTATTTGTTGAATGTGTGTCGAGAAAAGTTGAACCGAGGAACGTGCCTTGGTAGTTGATGGTGGCTTCGCCTGAGAGTAGTCCGAGTCGTTCCCAATTGTTGAGTTTTGCCATCATGTAGACTTGTTGGTCGAGTTTTGGTGCGGTGTAGTAATAGAAGTCTGCTTTGATGGTGTGTTTTTTGAGTTCAATGGTTTGTGCTTTGCCGTTGCCAGGTATGGTGTAAGGTAGGCTGATGGTGTAGTTTAAGTTCATTTCGCTCTCGTTCATTTGCACGTAGTCGGTCATAGTTTTGGTTGTGATATTAATCACACCAACGTCGGCACGGTTGCCAAATTGTTTGTGCGCATCGTTGTCGTCCATTACTTCGATTGAAACGATGGTGGCGGGATCTATTTCGCTGATGTCGCCGTTATAAATCACATTGTTAACGAGATAGAGCGGTGTTTGTTGTGCTGCTACGCTGGCGCTTCTGACACTTGCTACTGAGGCATTCACGCTATAGGTGTCCATGATTACTTCTTCCTCATCGCTTTCTGGGGCAGCTTTGCTGTTGTGTATGGTGTTGGCTGTGCGCACCATGGGTCGTTCGTAGTCGAGCATCCATGCGTAAAGTGTTGGCGCTTTGATGTTTCTGCTTGGTGTTGCGTTCGAGAGTGTTAGTTTTACATGTTCCCAGTCTAATCCGGTGGTTTGCGTCACTTTTGCTTTGGCAGTGATGTTAACGTCCGACTTAGCGTCCTTGATGTTAATGTCGTAGCATGGTGTCCACGATGCATTGCCTGTGTAGTATTGTATGGTGAATGTGGTGTTGGTGGCGATTGGGCTGTTGAGTGCCAAGGTAACGATTCCCGAGCGCTTTTGTCCTACTTTACGCTCGTCTTGTGTTATTTGGTTGGTGAGTGCTTTTATCCGTTCTTTTGTTTTTGTTAGGTCAGCTTCAGCATTGGCAACGGCAGTGAGAATGCCTGGTGCTTTTTGGCGATAGAGTTCCATGTTGGCATTGATGTCGGCTGTTGTTATGGTTTGGTCTTTGGTGTCCATATTGTGTGAGGTGCCGTTGGTGAGCATGGATAACAATTGTTGCTGCACTTTGATGTCGCGTTCCAGTTGTTGCTGCTTGTTTTTGTAGCTGTTGAGTGAGTCGCGTAACGAAGCGAGGTCTTTGGCTTCGGTTGATGTTTTGAGGTAGTCGGTTGCGAATTCGCTGCTTGCGATGACAACGCCGTTGGAGGCTGACACTTTCAGACTGTTGCGGTCGATGTATGGACTGAGTCCTTCGATGACGATGTCGTTACTACCAGCTTTCACTGCGATGTTGGCAGTTAGTGTCATGGTGGCTCCGTTGGGGTAGACGGTGGCTTCTGTCAGTTTTGCCAGTGTGCGTGGTGTTTCGTTTTCGGCTTTGAGCATGGATGTCAAAAGCAACGATAGCATACAGAGGAATAATGCTTTTTTCATGATGGTGAAGTTTTTGTGGTTTTTGAAAAAAAAGTCCCAACTGGAGAACCAATTGGGACTTGTTGTGTGTTGAGAGGTGGCGTTGAGTTTTGTGTGTCCCTATTTAACCCAATTCTCTACGTCTTCTTTGACTGGATTTGTTAGTCCGAGTTTATTCTTTTTGTTGTAGCCACACAATTCCTGGTGTAGTTTACCGGCACTCACTCCTTGTAATTTGGCAGTCATATCATATCCCAGCTTTTGGAGCGGCTCGATCCATTCTTCCGGAATGCCTAGTTCAAGGTATTTGTCGGCAGTGTCTTTTTTTACTACTTTTTCCGGTTTCATTTGTGGGAAGAACATTACTTCTCCGATGGTTGATTTGCCAGTCATCAACATGACGAGTCGGTCGATGCCCATGCCGATGCCGGAGGTAGGAGGCATGCCGTACTGTAGTGCGCGTAGGAAGTCGTGGTCGATGATCATTGCTTCGTCGTCGCCTTTGTCGGCTAAGCGCATTTGTTCAACGAAACGTTCTTCTTGGTCGATTGGGTCGTTGAGTTCTGAGTAGGCGTTTGCCAATTCTTTACCATTTACCATCAGTTCGAATCGTTCGGTTAAACCTGGCTTTGAGCGGTGTGCTTTGGTGAGTGGCGACATTTCAACGGGGTAGTCGGTGATGAAGGTTGGTTGTATGTAGGTGCCTTCGCAGAATTCGCCGAATATTTCGTCGATGAGTTTGCCTTTTCCCATTGATGGTTCGATTTCCATTTTCAGGGCTTTGCAGATTTCGCGTATTTCGTCTTCGCTTTTGCCGTTGAGGTCGTAGCCTGTTTTTTCTTGGATGGCTTCGAGTATTGGTAGACGTCGATAAGGTGCTTTAAATGAGATGACTTTGCCATCTATCTCGGTCTCGGTGGTGCCATTGACAGCGATGCAGATGCGTTCCAGCAATTTTTCTGTGAAGTCCATCATCCAATTGTAGTCTTTGTACTGCACGTAGAGTTCTACGCAGGTAAATTCTGGGTTGTGTGTGCGGTCCATGCCCTCGTTACGGAAATTTTTACCTATTTCGTAGACGCCTTCGAAGCCACCGACGATAAGTCGTTTAAGGTAAAGTTCGGTGGCAATGCGCATGTACATGTCGATGTTGAGCGCATTGAAGTGTGTGATGAATGGACGTGCGCTCGCTCCGCCGGCAATGCTTTGTAGTGTTGGTGTTTCAACTTCTGTGTATCCAGCTTCGTCGAAAATGTTACGCATGGTGCGTAGTATGGTGGCCCGTTTGAGGAATGTGTCTTTTACGCCGTCGTTGACTACGAGGTCGACGTAGCGTTGGCGGTAGCGTAGTTCAGGGTCGTCGAATTTGTCGTAGGCGACACCATCTTTGTATTTTACGATAGGTAGTGGTTTGAGTGCTTTCGAGAGTACGGTGAGTTCTTGGGCATGTACGCTGATTTCGCCCATTTGTGTGCGGAACACAAAGCCGCGAATGCCGATAAAGTCGCCGATGTCAAGCAGTTTTTTGAACACGGTGTTGTACATCTCTGGTTGTGCTTCGGTGTTGATGTCGTCGCGCGAGATGTAGATTTGTATGCGTCCTTTAGAATCTTGTAGCTCAGCAAATGCGGCTTTACCCATGATGCGTCGGCTCATCATTCTTCCAGCGATACATACTTCGCGCGGTTCGCTGTCGTTGTCTTTAAACTCTGCTTTGATGTCGGTAGAGAAGGCGTTGGTAGGATATAAAGCAGCGGGGTAGGGGTCGATGCCCATTTGTCGTAGTGTGTTCAGACTTTGGCGTCTGAAGAGTTCTTGTTCTGAAAGTTCCATTATGTTGTTGCTTAGTTAGCTTGGTTTGTAGTGTTGTGTTGGGGTTTGTTGTTGAAGTCGAATTCGGCACGGCGTTTAATAACGCTTTCCACTCGGCGTAATGTGACAGGGAGAGAGTGGTAGCTTTCACCTCCGGCAGCATTTTTATGTCCACCGCCTTTAAATTCTTCTGCCATTTTATTGACGTGTACTTCGCCTTGCGAACGGAATGAGATTTTTATTTTGTTGTCGTCTTGTCGTAGGAAGACTGATACGTCGATTTCTTTGATTTGAAGTGGCATGTTAACCAGTCCTTCGGTGTCGCCTTTGATGTAGTGGAATCGTTCGCACTCTTCTTTACTCAGAGCAATGACGGCGGTCCGTTGTTCGGGATAGATGCGCATTTTCTTATGGAGGCAATATCCAATCATGCGAAGACGGTGTTCGGAGTAGACGTTGTAGACTTTGTTGTAGATTTCGTCTTTGTTGATGCCTTTTTTTAGTAGTTCGCTGACGATGATGTATAGGTCTGGATTCTGTGAGTTGTATGAGAAGTTACCTGTGTCGGTCATGAGTCCGGCGTACAGCGCTTCAGCGCACGATTTTGTGATTTGTTCTGTGTCGCCAAGTGCATCAATTATTCGGTAGATTAACTCGCAAGTTGCAGATGCTTCTGGATGTGAAATTTGTACCTCACACTCAATGTTAGGGTTGAGGTGATGGTCGATAAGTATGCGTTTGGCTTTCGACTCTGTGATGGCGTCCTGAACTCTGTTTACGCGTGCCAGGTCGTTGTAGTCGAGACAAAAAATGAGGTCGGAGTCAACGATGAGTTGTTTTGCTTCTTCGGTTTGTGTCTCGTAGACTAAGATGTTGTTGCTTCCGTCTATCCATTCGAGAAAGTTGGGGTACATGTTAGGCACGATAATATGACTCTCTTTGCCTATTTCTTTTAGGTACCAATAGAGTCCTAATGTCGAGCCAATGGCGTCGCCATCGGGTGATATGTGGCAAGTGATAACTATGTTGTTGGCTTGTTGAATGAGTGCCTTGATGGCCTCAATTCGTGCGTTGTCTATGATTTTTGTAAGCATATAAAATCTAGAGATGTGTTGGCTAGAACAAACTCAATTGTCCTGTTTCGTCGGTGCCATTGTCTGTTTCTGGCGTTTCTTCGTTTGTGTCGTTGTCGGTGAGTTCTTGGGGCTCTGGTGGTGTAGGCTGTCGTAGTGGTTCAAGTTCCGTTACTTTAGTTAAGGTAAGTTTTGAGATTCGTTTACCTTTTGCTTTGTGGCTTTTAACGGAGATGAATTCGTCGGCATCGAGTTGCACGTTGGCTTTTTCGGTTTCCTCTTCTCCAAGTTCAAATTGGAGATAGGGGTATGGCGTGTCAGTTAGTAGCAATAGTTGCGATTTGTTGTTTTCGCCTATGTACGACTGTGGTTTGTTGCTTGCCACCAATGGGAAGCGTTTGAGATAAGGGTATCCACCTTCGTCGGCATCAAGTAGCACGGCAGTCCAAATTTTGTCAGGGTTGAATTTTTCGATGCGTAGGATGTTATTGTCATAGTGGTTGGTGAGGTCGAAGTTGGTGGTGTAGAATTCTCCTTTGTTATTGATGATAAGGATGAGGTCGTTGTTAAAGAATTCGCCCAAGAATCGTCCGCGATTGTCCATGTTGAGGCGTGCAACGTCTTCGTCGAACCATATCGGAGTGCCTCCAAGTGTGGAGCCACCACGGTGTTTAAGTAGAATTCTGTAGACGGGATATTTTGTGAGGAGGTTGCCGCGCGATTGTCGTCCTTTAATTGCGAGTGTGGCAAAGTCCTTCTCAAATGTCATGTTGCGTAGTTTTTTGTTGGTTTGCTTGAGTGCTATGCGTATCACTTCGCCTTCGCCGTTAGGGTTGGCTGAGAAATAGAATACGCGAGAACCAGGGTTGCCTTGAGTTAGATTGTATGTTTTGTCGCGCGAGATGGAGTTGACGCTGAAGCGTTTCATGTAGAAGTAGCCCAATTGTTCGCCGTCTTTTGCTCCTTCTTTACCGTCGCGATAAACTACGTTGTAGACTGTGCGTTTGTCGTTTTTGTGGAATATGCCAACGTGTATGATGTCTTTGCCGACGTAGCTTTTTTCGGTGATTTTTGTAACGCGATATTCTCCGTTGCGGAAGAAGATGATGACGTCGTCGATGTCGGAACAGTCGCAAATATAGTCAACCCCTTCTTCTTTTTTCAAAGCAGTGCCGATATAGCCTTCGTTTTTGTTGACATAGAGTTTCGCATTGTTTGCTACAACTTTAGCAGCAACAATGTTTTCGAAGTTTCGTAGTTCGGTGTGGCGTGGGTATTTGTTGCCATAAGTATCTTTTAGATGCTGATACCATGCGATGGTGTATTCGATGAGATGTGCTAAGTGGTAGCTTATTTCTTCTAATCGTTTGGCCCATTCTTGGTATTGTCGGTTGGCATCGTCGACATTGAATTTAAGTATGCGCGCCATTTTAATGTCTAACAAACGGCGTATGTCGTCGTGTGTTACGGGGCGTACAAAGTTGGTGGTGAATGGTGTGATGCGCTTCTCGATGTGTAGTATGGCTTCTTCGTTGCTTTTAGCTTGTTCGAAGGCTTCGTCTTTATAGATGCGTTGTTCAATAAAGATTTTCTCAAGTGAGGCGTATTGCATTTTTTCTTGTAGTTCGCTTGCCTCAATATTGAGTTCTTTCTGGAGCAACATTTTTGTGTTATCGGTGCTGGTGCGCAGTAGGTCGCTAACTGTGATAAATTGTGGTTTGTTGTCGTAGACGACGCAGCAATTAGGCGAATAGTTGTGTTCGCACTCGGTAAAAGCGTAGAGCGCATCTATGGTTTTGTCAGGCGAATTTTTTGCTTCAAGGTGTAAGACGATTTCAGCGGTGGCTGCTGTGTTGTCGTCGATGCGTTTTATGCTAATTTTTCCTTTGGCATTGGCATCGATGATGGAGTCGCACAAGGTGTTGACGCTAAGTCCATATGGGATTTCGGTAATGACGAGGGTGTGTGAGTCGCGTTTTTCGATTTTAGCGCGTATTTTCACCTTGCCTCCTCTAGCGCCATCACGATAGCTCGATACGTCGATAAGTCCGCCTGTTACGAAGTCGGGATAGAGTTGGAATGGTTCGTTGCGCAGATAAGCGATGGCGGCATCGGCAATTTCTTTGAAGTTGTGTGGTAGGATTTTTGTGTTAAGGCCTAGTCCGATGCCTTCACTGCCTTGGACGAGTAATAGCGGAAATTTTGATGGTAGCCAGACTGGCTCTTGGTTGCGACCGTCGTAGGAGGGTTTCCATTCGGTTGTTTTATTGTTGAAAACAACTTCGAGTGCAAATTTGGATAGTCGTGCTTCGATGTAACGTGCAGCGGCTGCTTCGTCGCCTGTGAGTATGTTACCCCAGTTTCCTTGACAGTCAATTAGAAAATCTTTTTGACCTAATACTACTAATGCTTCATAGATGGAGGCGTCGCCATGTGGATGGAATTTCATTGTTTCACCCACAATGTTTGCTACTTTGTTGTAGCGTCCGTCTTCCATCCGTCTCATGGCATGTAGCACACGACGTTGAACGGGTTTGAAACCATCGTGAAGGTTTGGAACGGCGCGCTCTAAGTTGACATAGGAGGCGTATTCCAAAAACCATGTACGATACATGCCTGGTAGGTGGCGTAGGTTTTCTTCGTTATCACCTTCAACTGGTTTGTACTCGGAGTCGTTCGGTGTCTCGTTGGTTTCGTTAGCATCGTCAAGTGTTCTGTTTGATTCCTCTTCGATGATTTCGTCGTTGGTGTTGTACTCGTCGTTTTGCATGTCGTGATGCTTGTTATTTAAACCACAAAAGTACTGTTTTTTGTTGAAAGAAACAAATGGGTTTGTTGTCTTTGTTGTGTGGTGTTGTCGTTGGATGAATATGTTATAAAATAAAAGCACCACAGCATGTTAGGGCTGTGGCGCTTTGTTGGTTTTATCGGCGAAATGTGTGTTTATTTTTTTAGATAAGCATACATTTGATCGTGTACTTCTTTGTTGATCATTTCGGCAAATGCTTCTGGTGTCATTGCACCTTTGTCTCCTTCGCCTTGTTTGCGTACGGAAATGGTGCCTTCTGCCATTTCTTTTTCTCCGACAATCAGTAGGTAAGGGATGCGTTTTAATTCGTTGTCGCGAATTTTGCGTCCGATTTTCTCATTTCTGTAATCGCCGATGCAACGTACGTCGGCAATGTCGAGCTTTTGCGCTACTTCCATAGCGTAGTCGTTGAATTTTTCACTGATAGGTAGTACGACGCATTGGTCTGGTGTTAGCCAAAGTGGGAATTTACCTGCGGTGTGTTCGATGAGTACTGCTACGAAACGTTCCATTGAACCGAACGGTGCGCGGTGAATCATTACGGGGCGATGTTTTTGGTTGTCTTCACCAGTAAATTCCAATTCGAAACGCTCGGGTAAGTTGTAGTCAACTTGTATGGTGCCCAGTTGCCAACGACGTCCGATAGCATCGCGTACCATAAAGTCGAGTTTTGGACCATAGAATGCTGCTTCGCCATATTCTACTACAGCATTCATGTCCTTTTCTTTGCAAGCTTCAATGATGGCTTGTTCTGCTTTTTCCCACACTTCATCGCTTCCTACATATTTCTCGTGATTGTTTGGGTCGCGTAGTGATATTTGTGCTTCTACATTTTTGAAGTCGAGCGCTTTAAAGATGATTTCAATAATTTCCATTACCTTAATGAATTCATCTTTTACTTGATCAGGGCGACAGTAGATGTGTGCATCGTCTTGAGTAAATGAACGAACGCGTGTTAATCCGTGTAGCTCTCCCGATTGTTCGTAGCGATAAACGGTGCCAAATTCTGCAATGCGAAGTGGTAGGTCTTTGTAACTGCGTGGACTGTTTTTGAATATCATACAGTGGTGTGGGCAGTTCATTGGTTTAAGTAGATAGACTTCCCCTTCTTCTGGTGTGGTGATTGGTTGGAATGAGTCTTTGCCGTAGTGATCCCAGTGGCCTGATGTTACGTAGAGGTTTTTGTTGCCAATGTGTGGGGTCATTACTTGTTGGTAGCCGTATTGCTTTTGTATTTTTTTGAGGAATTCTTCAAGGCGTAGGCGTAGTGCTGTTCCTTTTGGTAGCCAGATAGGAAGACCTTTGCCAACCATTTCTGTGAACATGAAGAGCTCGAGTTCTTTGCCTATTTTTCTGTGGTCGCGTTTCTTCGCTTCTTCCATCAATGTGACGTATTCGTCCAACATTTTTTTCTTTGGAAAGGTGATGCCGTAGATACGAGTCAGTTGGTCGCGATGTTCGTCGCCACGCCAATATGCGCCTGCTACGCTAGTTAATTTGACTGCTTTGATGCTACCCGTGCTTGGAAGATGTGGACCGCGACAAAGATCGGTGAAAGAACCTTGTTCATAGAGTGTGATGGTGCCGTCGGCTAATTCACTGATAAGTTCTGTTTTGTAGTGTTCGTCTTTGTCACCAAAGAATTTCAGTGCATCAGCTTTGGTGATGTCTTTGCGTACCAATGTCTCGTTTTTGGCCGCTAATTCCATCATTTTTTTCTCAATTTTTTCGAGGTCTGTTTCTTTTATTACTGTGCCTTGTGGTGGTTGCACGTCGTAGTAGAAGCCGTTTTCAATGGCTGGACCAATGCCGAATTTAATGCCAGGATACAATTCGGTGAGTGCTTCAGCTAAAAGGTGAGCCGATGTGTGCCAATAGGTGTGTTTGGCTTCTTTGTCGTCCCATTTATGAAGTACAAGTGTTGAGTCTTCATTGATAGGGCGTAGGAGGTCGCGCACTTCTCCGTTTACAGTGGCAGCCAAGACGTCGGCTGCTAAGCGTGGACTGATGCTTTCAGCCACAGCTAAGGCGGTTGTGCCTACGGGATATTCACGTACACTACCGTCTGGGAAAGTAATTTTCATTGCTTTTGTTGTTTGTGCCTAAGAAATCAAGTCTATGTACAACTATAAACTATCATCCTCATGCTGTTTGTTTTATGTGTATTATTTGCTGTGCGATACGGGGGCACAGTCTATGTTGCAAAGTTACATCTTTTCTGTCAATTATTTAAATGATACACAGATAGGTTTTTTGGAACCAGTGAAACTTTTTTTATTCATCGGTGTCGATGTTCTTTTTGTGCTTGTTTTTTCGGGTGTATTTTGTTTTGTCTTTTGTTATTGAGGCGTAGTTTATAGGTTTGTTGTGGGCAACGATTTCTTCTTCACGACGTGCTTTTTTATAAGCTGCTAACGTTTGTTTTACGATGTCTTTCTTCTTTTTCATCTGTTTGGATGTTATGTTGTAATGTTGTTGTTTTGGTGGAGGTAAAAGTACGTCTTTTTGTACGAAGAAAAAAGGGTGTTTGAAAAGTTTAAGAAATAGTTGTGTGGAATGAAAAAAAGTTGCTACCTTTGCGTCATGACTTTTTACTAATGGTCATATAGTAACTAATTCTAATAAAATGCAGAAAATGAAAAAATTATTGTTGTTCTTGGTGCTAGCATTTGCTGGTATGAATGCGATTTTTGCACAAGAGTATTTGCCAAATCGTCTGCACACGTTAAAAGCTGATGATGATTTGGAACGGTATTATTATCATTACGATTCTATCAGTCGATTAAACATGGTAGATATGTATCTCCTTGATGTAGATGGTATTATTCACGCTGTTGATTCACTCTTCTACGATTCTATAGGTAATGTGGTGAAGTTGGCAACTTTCCAATATAAAAATCGTGAACTATATCCTGCAAGTGAAATCTATTATACTTACGACACTAATGGAAATGTGTTGACACGCACCAACTATAACAATTTTGGTTCTGGAATGGAAATTCAAGGTGTATATACCTACGTTTATGATGAAGATAATCGTCGAATCTCTCATTCAATGACCCTTGTA
>JAUNIJ010000064.1 GCA_030523485.1 Bacteroidales bacterium | reverse complement strand
CTAAAACTTCCCACAAGAAATTATTTTCAGCGTGCACGAAACTGAAACTCTCCACAAGAAATTGTCGTCAACACACTTTTTCTAAAAACGTAAGGCACAAAAAAGCCCCGCCGTGATTAGGCGGGGCTGAGCAATGTATGAGTTTTTCCTGATAATCCCAGGCACTCCTTTTTCAAGGAGCACCTCGGGATTTAAGGGTTATTACTTCACGATGACTTTGCCGTACATCACACGACCAGTGCCGGTGGTGAGGCGTATCATGTAGAGACCATCGACGTCAGGCATCTTCACGAACATTGGTTGTTCTTTTGGCTCGGTGCGGTCGATGAGTTCGCCGTTCGAGGTGAAGAGTTCAATGACGAGTCCGTCGCGGTCAGCTTCGTTCAGTGTTACGTCGAGACGAACTTCGCCACCACGTTTCACTGGGTTAGGACTGATTGCGAACATGCCGTCTTCAGCGTAGTCGATACCTACGTTCACGGTGAGTATCAACGTTACAACTGAGTCGCAACCAGCAGCGGTGGTGCCGCGGTAGGTGTAAGTACCAGCAGCGGTGATGGTCTGACCATTCCATGTGTATGGTAGGTCAGCACTGGTGATGGTTTGTGTCTCGGTGGTGTTGTAAGTTGGGTTCACGATGAGGTTGAGCACGTAGAGGTCGCCATTTTCTGTCACGTTGTAGGTGCCAGCAGCGGTGTAGTTGTTGCCGTGCCATGCGTAAGGCAGTTCGTTGTCGCAGACGGCGACATTGTCAATCAAGGTGTCAGGCACCACTACGGTAGAGTCAACGAAGAGGTTGAGTGTGACTATTGAGTCGCAACCAAGCGATGTGAACAGGTAGCGTTGGTAGGTGCCTGCGGTGCTTACGTTGAATCCGTTGAGTGTGTAGGTCTCACCAGCGTTGATGGTGTCGTTGATGACGGTAACAGCGGAAGGAATCACGGTGAGAGTGAGTCGGTAGAGCGTGTCGGCACTTACTCGTGTGAATACGTTTTCTGCTGCTGTGATGTCAATTTGTGAGCTTGGAATCGAGAATCCATTGCCATTGTAGTTATCACCATCGCATGTTTGTGCAGTGAGGTCAACAATGTTATGGATGCTGGTCAGTTGCAAGTTATCAATGTGCAAATCGTTGTCGCCATTGCTTACAGTCGATTCGGCATAGAACGCTAGACGTATGGTGTCGCCTTGGAAACGAGTCAACGAGAAGCTAATGTTTTCGCCATTGTTAGGGATGCTGTCGTAGCTGAGTCCCGTTCCGGTGTTGTTCCACTCGGCAAGCACGTCGGCAGAGTTCCAAGTGTGTCCACCATCACGCGATGCGAGCACCACGAAACGATCGTCTGGTTGGTTGTTAAAGTTATCGATAACATTGCCATTGCCATAGTCGGTAAGAGCTAAGTCGAACGACATCACTGTAAGTGTGTCGATAATAAATTGTGGCGAAATCAACCAATGCTTACGACCCGTACCATAGTTATTGATTTTAGCGTGTGAACCGGCGAGTCCATAGCCAGTGTTAGCAACTGACCAGATGCTCGTCGTAACCGACACTGTTGTATCGGTGCCAGCAAGCACGTTGTCGATCAATCCCGAGCGTATTTCCCAACAAGTACTTGGCACTCGATCAAATGTTTCGGTGTATGGCAAACTTATCCAGCCACATGGTGTTGTTACCAACGTTTCGCTCCACTCGCTCCATACGGTGTCGCAGTGTGTGCGTGCATGGACGTGATAGGTTGATGCGTAATTTGCATTCGCTACCCCAATGGTTGATGTTGAAGTTACTACACTGTGATACAAAGCTCCGATGGTGTCGTTAGGATTTTCGCTTTGGTTGACAACGATTTCCCACTCGCTATCGTCGGTTTGTGCAGGTATTATCGTCAAGCTAATCGAGTCGTTGTCGACTGTCGATGTCACTGTTGGTGCCGCACATGATGGTATTGGCGTGATTGTCACATCGTCAAGGTAGATGTAGTCGGTAGCTCCTTGTGGTGTGCGGAAAGCAACATATTGTCCGTTGCCAGTGTAAGCGTTGAGGTCGACATAGAAATCTTCCCATGTGCTGGTAGCAGTAGGTGCTACCGATGTAATGGTTTGGAATGTGCTATAGTCGTTCGGGTCGGTCATTGCACCCACTTCGAGGAAGTAGGCAGCAGCAGAAGCTTTTCGTAGGCTGAATGAGACACGCATTCTGTTGACAGGTGTTCCCGTTAGTTCTGGTGTGGCAGCATAGCTGTAATAATTAGCCGTAGCACAGAAATAGAGCGATCCAACACCGCTATTGTGCGTTGAGTTTACGTATGGATAAGCGGTGGTGTTGTTTGTGCCCGTTGTCCAACATGTTGGATGAGCCGTTGAGCCTGTGCCATAAGAGTCAAAGTCTTCAACATACGCTGTTGAGTCGTTTACGACAAATGGTAGACAAGGTGTTTGCAAGTTAGAACGACTCCATGTGGTGCCGCAAATAGAACGTGCAAAGATGCTATAAGAGGTGCCAGGTTGCAACGACGTGATGTTGGTAACGCCAGCTGCTACGGTGTCGACAACAACAGCTGCTGAGATGGTAGGCACTGTGGCTGCTGTGAGCGATGTGACAGCATAGACGAATGTGGTGTCGGAGGCATTCGATGGGTTGATGGTGAGGTCGATGTCGTTGTAGTCGTTGATGTCAACAATGAGACCAGGTTCAGAACATACAGGCGATGCCATGACTTCGACATCGTCGATATACCATGTCGAAGATGCGTTTTGAGGTGTAGCAAATGCGATGTAACGTCCGGTGCCGGTGTAGTTCGACAAGAGCACGGTGTAATCGAGCCATGTTGAGGTGGCAGAGGCAGTAATGACGTCTAATTCTTCGAAGGTTGTGACGTCGTCAGGGTCGGTCATTACACCAACGCGAAGGCGATAAGAGGTAGAACCACAATAGCCTTTGAAGTTTACTCTCATTTGATTGATAGGCAATCCGACGATTTCAGGCAACACACCATAGCATCCACCCGAGGTTGACGCATAGAAATACAATGAGTTGGCACCACTGTATTTATAGGTTGAGTAGATGTAAGGATATGCTGTTGCCGAAGTTGAATGAGTTGTCCAACAATCGGGGTGAGATGCTGAGCCTGCTGCCTTGTTGTCGAAGTTTTCAACATAGGTGTGTGTAAAGTCGACAGTCACAGGTCCACAAGGTGTTGTGAAGGTGATGGCATTCCAGTCGATGTTGGAAGAGTTACAGAGTGTACGTATATATAATGTATAACGTGTGTTGTAGTTGTAACCCGAGAAGGTGCTGCTTGAAGTGGTTAACGTGTCGTTCACGACAGCACTGCTGAAGTCAGGCGTTGCAGACGACGACTGCGGTGTGATGACGATTTGCCATGCTGAGTCGACGCTGTAGATTGGCAGCACGTTGAGTGCCAAAGTGTCGCGGTTAACTTCTACGATGTCGACATCAGGTGCAGAGCAAGCTACCATTTTTTCAATCACTACATCATCGACAAAGAAATAGCTGGTAGTAGCTTGTGGTATGCGGAATGCTATGTAACGTCCGTTGCCCGTGTAGCTGACGAATCTCACGTCAAATGGTTCCCATGTGTTTGTTGCTTCACATGTGATTTGTTTTACCGGAACGAATGTTGATTCGTCGATAGGGTTGGTCATCACACCCACTTCGATATAATATGCTGCGCTTGTCATACGTCCCATAAAGCTGAGCTTCATTTGGCTGATTGGTGTTCCAATCAATTCTGGTGTGGCGGCATAGCTATAAGTAGACGACGAGCCGTAGAAGTAGAGAGAACCCACACCGCTGTTGTGTGTAGTGCTGACGTATGGATAAGCAGTTGATGTGTAGTTGGTGCCCGTGATCCAACATGTTGGGTGAACAGACGAGCCTGTGCCGTAGCTATCGAAGCTATCGGCAAACGAGAGTGAATCGTTGATGGTTACAGCCGTGCAAGCTGTACGCATCGCAGAGCCTATCCAGTTGGAATGTTCAACAGAGTCGCAAACGGCACGCACGTAGAACACGTAAGGGGTGTTAGGATTTAAACCTGCAACGGTGGCTTGAGTAGATGTTACGGTAGCTGCTGGTGTTGTTGTCTCGTCTGGCGATGAGCCTTCTGGCATTACTACAACATCCCATGTCGTTTCAAGACTCTCACCAGCAGTCCAACTTGCAGTCAATGAGTTCTCGGAGTGACCGACAAAGGTTGGTGCCGACGGACGTTTACAGTTTGTTTCGCGCTCGATGTAAACATCATCAATAGAATAATAAGAACTAGCACCGAAACCACAAGCAAATGCGATGTATTTGCCA
Organism: Bacteroidales bacterium; assembly: GCA_030523485.1. Lineage (GTDB taxonomy): Bacteria > Bacteroidota > Bacteroidia > Bacteroidales > Paludibacteraceae > HGM05398. The sequence goes on along the minus strand of JAUNIJ010000064.1, from coordinate 6,488 downwards.
TTGCCTGTATATTTGTCGAAACGTACGGTGAAATCTTCCCAAGTGCTTGTTGCGGCATTGGTGATGGTGTCGACTGGTACGAATGTTGTCTGATCGGTTGGGTCGGTCATCACACCAACAACGATTTTATACGATGCGCTCGTTTTACGACCTTTAAACGACAACACCGCCTTTTGAATTAAGTCAATCTTCAACTCTGGTGTAACACCATACGATGTGTAAGTTGTTGAGCCGCAGAAATAGAGACATGCTGGTGCTGACGAACTGTAAGAGCCATAGATGTATGGATAGGTTGTTCCGGCATTCGATTGGAACGTAGTCCAACAGGTTGGTTTATAAGCAGCGCCAGAGCCACCAGCATCGTCGAAGCCATAGCTGTAAGGCAGTTTCACTGGCGAGCAACCTGTAGTGAATGACACTGCACGATAATAAGGTGCGGAGTAGGTGCTGTCGGCAAGGTTACAAACCACACGTGCTACGATGTCGTAGGTTGTGAGACCATCCAAATCTTCTACATGCCAAGGCAATGCACTGACACGAATAATGGTGTCGCGTACGACAACATTGTTTTTCTGAATAGCAATTTGCACCAACGTGTCGGCAGGGTTCACTGTGTTCACGGTGATATCGACATTGCCGCCATCGATGTTCGTACGAATGTTTGACGGTGCAGAACAAGGCACAGATGTGTCGATGCTCAATTCGTCGATGTAGAAATAACCAGAGCGTTGGTTGAGGTCGCCATCGAATTTCAAGGCGAGGTGCAGACCCGTTGCATTGGTTATGTTTTCGAGTGAAACAGAATAGAGGTTCCAATGGTTGTCGGTGTTGATGGTGTCGATGGTTACGAATGTTGACATATCTGAGACATCGGTCAAATAACCTACCAACAGAATGCCACGCATTTCGTTGTTGAGCGATGCGGTGCATGCTGTGCGGAAATTCAGTTTATAACCACTAAAGCTACCACTGAACTCTGGCAATATAGCAAATGTTTTGGTAGATGCTGTTGCGCTGTAATAACAAGCGAGACGTAACGAGCAAGAATCGGTTGTGTCGGATGTTTGATAGATATTGCCACCAGTGTAGATGTATGGTTCTACAATATATGTTGATGTCTCTGATTCGCTGCCAGTACGTTCCATAACGGCTTGCCAGCAAGATGGTATGGTGCCAGGACCTGGATTAGCCACAGAGAAACTTTCAGAATAAGGCAATGAATAAGACGGACATACCGTGGTGAATTCATAACCCTCGCTCCAAACCGATGGTAGATGGTCGGAAGTTTGACAGTCGGCTTGAACATAGAACCAATAAGTTACATTGGTTGTAAGCAAACCCGACAAATCGAGGTGATTGTCGGTGAGACCTGTTTCTATCGTAACCACTTCTGGTTCGTTACCTGTAATGGTGTCTGGATTTACTTCTGCTGTTGTCAACAAGACGGTATAGGTTAAACCATTTGATGTATTCCAGTTGAGTTGTGCACCCGTACTGTTGAGGTTTGTCACGTTCAAGCCATCGATTTCTTCACACAGACGATCTTCGCGCAATGTTACGTTATCAATACGAATATAATTGTAGCTGGAACGCAATCCATAGTCGGTTTTGAAGGCAATATATTTACCACTGCCGCTATAGTTGCGGAAGCGAACAGTCTGTTTTTCCCATTTGCTTGCTGTTTGAACAGACACCGTGTCAACAGGCACGAAACTGTTTAGATCGCTGAGGTCGTCCATCACACCAACCATAACACGGTGATCAGTGGTAGTATAATAGGTGTAGAATTCTACACGTACTTGTTGCACACTGTCGACGCCGAGTTTTGGCATTGCCATGATATTTGGTGCCGCAGTAGCTGACGACGACTGATAGAAATAGAGCACATTGTTTGGAGTGAGTGCTGTAGAGCCGTAATTGTAAACATACGGATTACTACCGCCCGAAACACGTGTCCAACAAGGATAGACAGAACCAGAACCCGTTGTCGGTGCATCGTCGAAGTTCCATGTTACAGGAAGTTGACGAATCAGTGAACATTCTGTTTGGAAGTCAGCCAAGAGCCAGTTACCCGTGTCGCCGTTAGCACAGATTGTGCGTACGTAAGCATGGTAAGATGTGTTTTCTGTCAATCCCTTCAATGTGTCGGTGGTGTTGGTAGTTACCAAATGATGAGCCACCGCACTAAGATTGTTGAAGTCGATGGCATTTTCATCTGCTATCACCTCATAAGTTGCTGGTGTGCCTACGAGTGGAGAGAAGGTATACACGTTGTAGGTGTCGGAGACATCAGTAGAGAAAGCACTTGCACAATTGTTACGCGAGATATTAACATTGTCGACAGCAGCTGCTGGTTGTGATCCTGATGCTGTGCTGTTTTTCCAGAAGAACACGAGATGATAGGTGCTTTCCTCGGTTACCGTAAAGTCGTATTGCAAATTTTGCCATGTTGGTTGGAGGTTCAATTTGCCATCAGCATTACTTCCTGAGAGCGAGATCCATCCTTCGGGGTCGGTGTTGGTTGTGGTTGTCATGCCATAAGCATTGCCAGCTACCGGACGCACTGTCGACGGAACGAGGTAAGCTCGCATCAAGTTGTAGGTGGTGTAGCCAGCGCAACGCCAGTCGAAGTTGAAGGTATAGACACCTGGTGTGAAGTGGAATGTGCGATAAGCATACGTGTACGATGCATTACCACCCGTGTAAGCATTCGTTTCACCGAGGTCGTTGGTAATGTAGAGTGCTGTTGAGTCGTTGTTACCAGCTGCGTTACCGATGTACCAACGGTTGGTGGCACCACCATTTTCAAGCACCCAACGTGTGTTGTCGGTTGAGTCGGCAAAGGTGGTGTAGTAAGGTAATGTAGACAGAGTGTAAGTGGTGGTGAAGTTGTAGACCATCGACCATGTTGAGGTGTCGCCTACACCACAAATAGCACGTACGTAGAAGTCGTAACTGGTGTTAGGGTTCAAACCAGTAATTGTCACTGTATCGGTGTTTGAGATGGCAGAAGCAACGATGTTTTCCACTGCAAAGTCGGCATTGGCTTGCAAAGCGACGCCTTGGAATGCGACAGCGTTTGGTGCCGAAGTGAAGGTGAAGCTTGCTTGTGTGTCGCGCATGTCGGTAGTCGACACTTGTTTAGGACGCACGCAACTGGCTTGTGCCTCAACCACGATATCATCAATAAAGAATGTGTTTGTTGCCTTGCGCGTGCCGTCGTAAAATGCGATGTACTCGCCGTTGCCCGTATAATTAGAGAAGTCTATTTCGAAGAGTTCCCAATTCTGCGATACTAATGTAGAAGCCACTGATTGTGACACGGTAGTTACAGGCACGAATGTGGTGTAGTCGTCAGGGTCGCTCATCACACCAACAGTAATACTATTATTGGCAGAGGTGGTCAAGCCATAGAATGAGATTTGTAGATCTCTTATCGATTTGCCTGGCACATTGAAACGTGGCATTGCTACCATGTTATTGGTGGTAAGGTAAGCATAGAAATATAATGCGCCTGTTGTACCAGTGTTTGGCGTATGGTTGTAGGCAGAAGCAGAAACGTAAGGATATGAAGAATACTGTTTCGACACATGCCAGCAACTTGACAGTGAGCCAGATCCTGTACCATAGTTTTGGAAGTTCTCGCGATAAGGCAACGAAGTGATGTCGCCGCAAGGGGTATGGAATTCGTTTTCTACCCACCAACCATGGTCGGAAGCACTGCATTCGCCACGCACACGTGCTTTGTAGTAGCTACTTGCCAAAAGGTTGCCAAAACTGATGTTGGTAGTTGTCAACAACGTATCAACTAAGACGTTTCCTGCATTGTCAAGCAGTTGGAATTGCCATTTTGATTCGCCACCCGAATTCCAGTTAAACGAGATGTTTTGGAGGTTTGTAACGTTGGCAAAGAGTTGTTGCGGCGAAGTGCAACTATAGCTTGTGATGCTGAGATTGTCGATAGCAGGAGCAGGCAGTGCACCACCAGAAGAAGTACAACGCCAATAGAATGCCAACTCATACACGGTGGTGTCGGCCACTGTCACATCGCCCGAGAAATGTTGCCACGAGCTTACGCGATTCAACGTATATTTGTTGAGCAAGATGGCACCAGTTGATGCCGCGGTGGCAGTGCCGTTGTTAGTAACAGCAGTACCAGCGTTGTAGGTGGTTGGTTGTGTGCGAAGTTCTGCACGGAGGTAGTCGTTGCTTGATTCTCCGTAGCATTGCCAATCGAAGCTGATGTTGTGTGTACCAGGAGGCAACATGATGGTGCGTACGGCAAACACCGCCGATGCTTGTGTGAAAGTGTAGGCGTTGGTCACGCCTGCGTCGTTAGTGATATAGAGCGCGTTTGAACCACCATTGTTCACCGCTGAACCAATAAACCATTGGTTAGCTGCTGTGCCGTTGTAGATATCCCATTGTTGGTTGTCGGTTGGGTCTTCAAATCCCGTAAAATATGGTGGTGTTGCCACTATCGGGGTGGTGGTAAACATCACAGGGTTCGACCACGCACCATAGCCATTGCCTGTCGACGAACAATTAGCACGCACATAGACGTAATAGGAAGAGCGTGCTGTAAGTCCAGTGAGCACAATCGATTTGGCTGTTGTTGAACCGTTGTAAATGTCGGCGGTGTCAGAAGGGTCGGTCATAGCCGACGAATTTACTTTCACTTCCCACGATGGTGCTGTGCCCATCCACGAGATGGTGGCATGGTCGTTCACAACGTTAGTTGCCTTTACCATAGCAGGTTTCGGACATGGCGGAATAGAATCAACAGTGACATCGTCGACATAAACATACGACGACGACGTACCATCGAGACCATCGGCCATAAAGCAGACGTACTTCGCATTCGAATTGCTTGCAGCGTCAAAAGGCACGGTGTATTCTTCCCATGTCGAAGCAGTGTAAGTCTGAACGGTAGCAAGTTCCTCGAAGGTCGAGAAGTCGTTTGGATCGCTCATCACACCCACATGAAGCTGAGCAGTAGCCGTAGAACCATATGCCCAGAAGGTTACCTGACAGTCGTTAATGCTGTTCACCGCCATTTCTTGCGAAGCGATGTACGACTTAATGGTACGAGGCGACGAATAGCTTGTTGAGTTAGAATAGTAGGCATAGAGACGTGCCGAATAGCTACCTGTGTGCTTGGCTGTAGCGCTTGTTTGCGGACCATAAGCCGACGCTGTCGGTGTGGTTGTTCCCCAGTCGCCGTTAGCCTCAAAGACGCGTGTCCAACAGGTGTTGAAATCGGTCGAAGCCTCCATGCCTGTCATATAAGGCAACGACTCCGCTGCACAAGCTGTTTTAAACGTACCAGCTGCGCTCCATCCGCTCACGTCGCCATCACCACAGTTGGAATTGACGTAGAAATAGTAGTCGGTGGCTGGTTGCAAACCAGTAACGGTGTAAGGTTTGTAGTAAACCAAAGTGTCTAACACGTTGGCTGTTGCTGTAGCAGGGTCAGCAAGGGCTGTAGTGCTTACTTTCAAACCGTACTCATAAGCGAGGTCGTAGGCCGACCACATCAACTCAGCAGAGCTTGACGTAATACGATAAGCTGCCAGACCATTCGGTGTATAGCATGCGGTGGCATCGCCCAAACGAATGTCGTCGATACCAATGCCAAGACCGGAACCGTAGACAAACTCAAAGGCAATCTGCGCATTGTTGCTGACATACGATGAGAGGTCGACGTGCTGACGAGTCCAGGTGCTTTGTTCTGTGCTGAACGTTTGCACCAATGTCCAAGTAGCTGTTGTTGATGTTCGTGCATACAAACGAAGTGTGTCGCGTGCGTAACCAATGTTGACGCCACGAGCTTGTTGCACGAGATAGAACGAAATCTCAGGATTATTGATCGACGAGATGTCGGTGAGTGGCATACACACCTTCACAGCTACTTGTTGTGTGGTGGTGAACAACGACAGATAGTTACTGCCATTGTACGCCGACACTCCGTTCAATCCTGAGCTCGAAACCGTCCACGGAGTCATGCCTGCTGTGGTGTCTTGCGACCACGTGGAAGGTAAGCCTTGCTCAAAGCCCTCCATAACGACGGCTACCTGAGCATTCACATTAACACAAAGAGCTAACAGAAGAGCCAATGTGCCAATAATAAGCTTTTTACTCATAACTTGTTATTATTTATTAATTATCTATTTACTAGCTATTTACAAACGCATTATTACCTATTAATACACTGTAAAGTAAAGGATGGCAAAAGTACAAATTTTTATTATTATAAACTGTATGGTTTTGCAAAAAAAAATAAACGAAACGTTAACAACACACCAAACACGAACGCTCAAATCTCAACCATCGGAGATCGACAACCATTAGGCGCAAAAAAGCACCATTTCATCGATAAATTTGAATGCAAAGAAAGTCTTGCGTTTTGAAGAGTAAAATATATCCCCACAACAATTTATTTTCAGCATAAAAACTTTCGTGACTCCCAAAATGAAATTATTTTCGGC
>JAUNIJ010000063.1 GCA_030523485.1 Bacteroidales bacterium | reverse complement strand
ATGCTGAAAATAATTTCTTGTGGGGAGTTTTGGTTTCGTGAGCGCTGAAAATAATTTCATTTTGGGAGTCACGAAAAATTTCATGCTGAAAATAATTTCTTGTGGTGATGAACAAAAAAATTCATGCTCACAATAAATTGTTGTGGGGGACGAATGAAGCGAAAACTTTCCACAGCAAAATGAAAAATGTGCATTCCTTACCCTCTATCTGTTCGAAAGTTTGTTGTTTGCGGTGTGTTGTCGTAACTTATCATTGTCTTTTGTGTCGTTTCGTGTTATTCTGCGCGTGCTAAAACATCGGTGTTGTAGCGCAAAGTGAGGTGGATAGTGCGTGCGATCAAGTGTGCAAAATAGGCTGCCATAAGGAGGTTCATGGCTCCGATTTCAAGTTGTTGGTCGGAACCTTCTGTTGGGATGTGTGTGCATAGTGTGCCAGCGATGTAGACAATGGCAAAGGCGGCAATGGCAAGAATCATGGCGTTGCGAATGGCTCGTGAGGCTGTTGCTCCTGTGTAGATGCCGTCCCAGGTGAATGCTACGCAGCCAAGTGGTGGCATGAGCAGTAGCCACCAAAGGAAAGGGTGACAGGCGTTGGCTACGGTTTCGTCGTCAGTCATGAGCGACACCAACCAGTCGCCACCTAAGCCATAAACAGCCATAAACAATCCTGCTACGCCCATGCTCCAAAGGAATACGTATCGGACGGTGCGACGTAGTTCGCTTTTGTTGCGTTCGCCAATAAATCGTCCTGCGAGTGCTTCACCGCTGTAGGCGAATCCGTCGGTGATGTAGGAGAAGAGCATCAGGATTTTCATGATGATAGAGGTGGCGGAGAGGAAGACGTCGCCGTAGCGTGCTGCCAGTGTTGTGAAACCAATATAGATGGCGATGAAGCAGAGCGAGCGGATGAAAAGGTCGTTGTTCATGCGCATATAGGTGCGTAGTTTTTCGCGTCCTGGCCACTGCAGCGAGAATGGCATGTTGTGGTACTTCGTTGCCACAATGGCGATGGCAAGTAGCAGTCCAGCATATTGCGCCACAACAGTGCCAAGAGCAATACCATTGAAACCGAGTCCGTGCCATGAGCCAATGCCAAGCGTTAGCACGATGCTTGCCACGATGTTTACGAGATTCACGGTGAGATCGGTGAGCATTGAGCTGAACGAATCTTGCATACCGACGAACCAACCGCGAAATGCCATGAGCGACAGTGTGGCAGGTGCTGCCCAGATGCGAATAAAGAAATAACGTAGTGCGAGGTCATGAACGGCAGGAGTGGTCTTTACTACAAGAAAAGCGAGCTTTTGAAAGGGCCATTGCAGCAGTAGTATGACAGCGGCGGAGCAGAGCGCCAACACCACGCTACGCACAAACACGTTGGCACATTCTTCTTTGTCGTTACTACCGTAGGCTTGTGCTACGAGGCCGCCAGTGCCAACGCGTAGAAAAGCAAAATTCCAATAGAGGAGGTCGAACAGTAGCGACCCTATGGTGATGCCGCCAATGAATGCTGCCGTGCCAAGAGTGCCGAGGTGGTGAAGGTGTCCGGCTACGGCAATGTCGACCATGCCCACTAAAGGCACTGTAAGATTGGCGAGTATGCTTGGTATGGCGAGTCGAAGTATTTCTTTATTGAGTTTGGTGGTTGGTGGGTGTGTCATTTGTTGTGGCGTGTTGTAGTTGTTTAGGTGGCTGTTCGTTATGTTGTTTTTGCGTTGTGCTTTTTCGTGTTGTTTGTTTGTGAACAATGAGACTACAAAACTACAAAAAATATTGTTTCATATGATAGGCGAAAAAACAGCCTCTCTACCAGTCACTGGCAAAGAGGCTTTTCCTTTTTATTGCACTAATGTATTATTGCTGTATGATGATTTACAGCCTTTGTTGAGATTGTGGCTTAATAATCTTGGTTGTTAGGGTCAAACTCAGTCCAACCGCTCAACCAGTTGTCGCTGGTGCCAGCGAATGCTCCGACGTAGTTGCTACCGTTGAAACCAGCAGGTAATGTTACGTTGAGAAGTGAGCTGTTTGAAGCAGGCACGAAAGCGAAATTGAAACCGAAAGCAGAGGTAAGATTCAGCTCACTGCTGGTAGCAAAGCGGCGTGATGCATCGCTCTTGAACCATGTAGAAGTCCAACTTACTTGTGTGTTGTCGATAGTTGGTGTGCTGTATTCGCTAACGAGGTTGTCTTGGAAAATACCGTTGAAGTCAGAACATTCGATGCCGCAATCAGCTATTACGATGTTTTTGAGTGTGGCATTTCCGTTGAGGTAGTTGCTACGAGCGTCACCGCGTTGGTTGTCGATGATGATGCCTACAGGCCAACCGATAGTGAGTGTGTTGGCGCAAGAGAGACGTGTGTTACGACGAAGGTGCATAGAAGCTTGGAAGATGCCTAATGCAGAACCGTTGTTAGGGTTGTAAGCGCCACCGTTGATGTAGTCGGCTGTGTTGCTGAAGTTAGCGTCTTGAATCATTGGTCCAACGAATGTGCAGTTGGAGAATTGTGCTGTTGTGAATGGTGTTTTTGCATCGCCTTCTGCGTCGTTGTCGCTTTCGAAGCCGTTACTCTTAGAGGTGTCGGCGATTTTTGGGTCGCGAATGCCGAGACAGAATTGTACTTTTCCTGAGAAGCCGTTATCGGTATCGAATTCGTCGTCCCAACCGTGGAAAGCAACGAGGTGATCGCAGTTGACAGCTCCACCGAACCATTCGAATGAGTCGTCGTTGCAGTAGCTTACTTGTACGTGGTCAATTTTTGTGCCAGAACCAACAGAACCCATGGTGAGTCCGTTAATCTCTTTATCTTTTGCGAAAGGATAGCCAGCGAATTCGATGCGCACGTATTGCAACTCGCCTGAGTTGTCGGCATTGTCGTTGCCACCGTGTGTGGTGCGTGGGCCACCTTCAATTTGCATGGTTGTTTGGTTGTTTTGAGCACGACCGCAGATGATTACACCACCCCAGTCGCCTGGTTTGCGGTTGCCTTTTGCTTTTGCTGATGTGAAGACAATAGGTTGACTTGCTGTTCCTGTGGCGTGAAGTTTTCCGCCTGGTTCAACGATGAGAGCTGCGCGGTCGTCGCCTTTGATAACCGTACCAGCTGGAATGGTTAGTTCGGCTCCGTCGCAGATATAAATCCATCCTTTCAATGTGTAGGTGCCTTTTGGCAGTGTTGCTTTGCCTTTGAATTCAAATTCTGCACCACCATCACCGATTTGTGTCTCGTTTTCGAAAAGAATGTCGGCCAAATCACCGTAATCAACAACTACTGTGGTGGTGTCGTCGGGATTAACAGGAGGATTGACAGGGGTTGGTTCGTGACCGCATGATGACATCATGCTTGCTGCAATCAGTGCCGTGAAGGCCATCATGCCGTTCAAAAATCTTTTTACTTTCATAAATGTTGTTTTGTTAAATATTGTGGTTTGTTTTTTGTTTGCTGTTGTTTAGAAAGTGTAGCCAATGGAGAATTGTATGGTTCTGCCAGGTCTGTAGCTTTTAGTTATCTCTTCACGATTGCGTTGTGTGCCATCGGTTAAGATCACATCGGTCTTTTGCATGAACACAATTGGCTCGTTGATAAGGTCGCGTAGCGAAAGTTTTAGCTCGAGTTCTTTCCAACATTTCCACGAAGCGGAAAAGTCGAGTGCGTTGCGTGGCATTTCGTAGCAGTCGGGAACGTTTGCGCTTTGTTCGCTGGTGGAAGCATTGCGTCCAACACCAATCAGTCGTTTGCCAATTCGGTTGTAGAGCAATCCGAGATTAATGCGTTGGTTGTTGCTTTGATAGAAGAGTCCGAGGTTTATGAGATAGGGCGATTGTCCTTGCATTTGGCGGTCTTTTTGCTGGCTTCCTTCTTCAAATTTCACGTTACTCTTAATGAAGGCGATGTTGGCATTGAGTGAAAGCCAAGGTAGGCCGATAAAATCGAGTGTCTTGCGTGCGTCTATTTCTATACCATAAGAGTTTGCTTTTAGTGCGTTTTGGTAGGAGTAGCAGAGGTCGGTGCCGCCAGTCACGATGTAGATTGATTCGATAGGGTCTTTGAAATGTTTGTAGAAGAGCGCTAAGCTGATTTGTTCGCTCTTTGAAGTGTACCATTCGTAGCGAAGGTCGATGTTGTTGATGTAGCTCGGACGGAGGTCGCTGTTACCTTTGATGTTAGAGCCGATGTTGAAATCGTAGAACACGGAGGTACTGAGTTCGCGAAATTCTGGTCGGTTGATGCTTCTGCCGTAGGAGGCGCGCAGTTGATGTTTCTCGTTGATTTTGTAGGTGGTGTTGATTGACGGGAAAAAGTCGTTATATTGATAGTTATGGTCTTTTGGCATCCACTCTGTGAAGCTACGGTTGAGGGTTAGCACCATGTTGGTATATTCATAGCGTAAACCAAAGTAAGTGTTGAATTTGCCGAGTGGAAGATTCATGCTGATATAGGCTGACGCAATGGTGTTGCGGCCTTTGTAATCGTTCATATGGTTAGTATAATCGATGGTGTAGAAATCGTCGTGTGCCATCATCTCGTCGATGGGCAAATAGAGCAATGTGCGGTCGAGTGTTTGAGGATCCCAAGTGTAGATGAGTTCTGTTGTGTAGTAGTTGCGAGTGCGGTGTTCGGCAAACAAACCGGCTCTGAGTGTTGGCGCGAAGTTGCCAAAGTGAAAGTTATGGGATGTGTTGAGTCCGGCAGAGAAAATATGTTCGTACAAATTGGTCCATTCGCGTGTCACGTCGTTACCTGTCTGTAAATAGATGTCTTCAAGCGGACCATCGCAAGTCTTCATCCAAATACGTCGGTCTGGCAGTAGGCGGTCGGCATAAGCATAACCAAGATTCCAATCAAACTTTGTCTCTTCGCCGAATTTGTGCTTTCCTACAAGTTGTGTGTTGAATGTCTTACGTTGGCTGAAAGAATATTCTCCTTGTGCATATTTCCAACCTTGTGCGTTGCTGATGCCGTTACGATCGGTGTATTTTGTGTTGTCAAGCCAGTTGAAAATGTTTTTCCATTCATAACGATTGCGACCAGAAAGCGAAGCTAACGAGAGATTAAAGAGTGCTCCGACACGTTGATTCTGTGCCCATTGGTTGTCGATAGCATGGCGAAGGTAGGTACTTTGATCTTTGTAGACGTCGTAGGTGCCAAACAAGTTATTATCCATGTTAAGGTATAGTTTGCGCTTGTTGCTATAGTTGGCAGCTAAAAGCATCGATAATTTACTGTTTGCTACGTTCCACGACTGATTGAGGTTGAAGCTGAAATCATAGTCTGGACGTAGTTTCTTATGTAGCACGTTCCAACTGTCTTTGGTAGATAGGAAGAAATCGTTTCTGAAAGCTTGTGTGTTGGTGCCTATGCCAGCGTTAATAGAAAGTGAGTTTCGGTCGGGGGTGTCTTTGGTGTTAATGAGTATGAAGCCTCCGGAGAAATCGGCGGGATATTCAGGAACTTGTGTCTTCACAACCATGACGTTGTCGAGCTGTGAACTTGGTATAATGTCGAATGAAAAAGCGCGTGAGTCGGCTTCTGACGATGGCACGGCAGCATTGTTCATCCATACATTATTATAACGTTGGCTTAAGCCACGTACCATTACAAACTTGTCGTCGATAATAGAAATGCCAGGAATACGTCTAATAACTTCTGCGGCGTCTTTGTCTTGTGCCTTCTGAATCTGTTGTGCACTCACGGCATTCATCACCATCGATGAAGATTTCATCTCAAGATTGATGGCTGATTCGTTGTTTTGCAGTGCTCGAGTTGCTACTACAACCTCTTGCAGGTTTTGCGATGTCTCTGTGAGTTCGATGTCTTGAATTTTGTCGCCGTCGATATGAATGGTCAGAGAGTAGGGCTCATAACCAACATATTGATAGGTGATGTGGTAAACGCCTGGAGTTAAATTTTTTAACGTGTAATGTCCGTCGAGGTCGGCAACATCGCCGGTCTTGGTCTCTTCCACAAAAACAGAGACTCCAATTAATGGCTCACCTGTCGATTTGTCGCGAATCACACCACGAAGTGATTCTGCTAGAAGTAAGCCTGGCATAACGCTTAGTGCGAACGTTAGTGCCAATTTTTTCAATACTTTTTTCATCTATAATTACTAAAAAATCACGCCGCAAAAGTAGAGGCACATTGTGAAGAGACTATTTCAAACATATTATAATCGTGTTACACTCAGAATCTTAACGATTTTGTAATAACTGTTGGGAAATATTGTCGACTCTGTTTGGCGGCTCTTATGGCAAGACTTTTGTACCTTTGTGCATCGAATGTTCAATGTAATTCCTTATACGTCATTAATAACATATGAAAAAACCTGCTTTAATAGCTCTTGGCATCATCTATGCCTTGATGCTCTTTGCCAAGCCTGTGGAAGTACAGCAACTACGCTTGTCTGGACCGACACCAATTCTCTCACCCCTTGTTATTGATAGTGTCGATGCTTCACAAACAAAATTCGATGTGAGCACGTTGGCACTCAACACGACTATGCCACTTGCTTCTGCACGAAAAGGTAGCGTAGTTAACATTGTCGACGTGCCGAAAAACGACAACAACACCCAACCGAAACTCTATGTAGCACAGTTTGCCTTCTTTGCTTCCCGCTATACGAAAGCCGAAGTAAAAGTGACAGGACCATCGAACTACAAAGTGTTTGTGCAAGAGAAGGAAGTAAAAGGCCCGAAAGATTATCAGCCTGGACGCTATGAAGTGGTGGTGAAGTTTCTTGCCGACACTGCTGCTTTGAAAATAACCGTTTGTGGCGACGATGATGTCGTTGCTCTCGAGCCACTCGACGCTGCTACTAATGCTAAGCGTCCCTTCTCGCTCGCCGACAATATGGAAATGGTGAACTACACCACAGCACAACTGTCGCCTAACGGCCGCTATGCACTCGTAGGCACAGCGCACTTCGATGCTAACGGTAAGACGGTTCGTAAAACACGGCTTATCGATGTGACAACGGGACGGGTGCTCGCCAACAACGTAAGCGGAGAATGGATGCCGCGTTCAAACAAACTGATTCGTACGCGGAAAGTTGACGGGCGTAGTGAATTGGTGGCTATCGACCCCACTACGATGCAAGAAGAAGTGCTTTGTACAGAAATGCCAGACGAACCTTTTGCTATGTCGCCAACAGAAGACTTTCTCATACTCATGCCCTCGGAAGAAGGACCGAAGAGAGAAAAAGGAGTCTATGAAATTCTTAATCCTGAAGACCGTCAGCCTGGTTGGCGTAGCCGCAACACGCTTGCCTTGATGAACCTTAAAACGGGCGTCGTGCAACCATTGACATATACACATAAAAATGTATGGTTGTGCGACATAGCACCCGATGGCAAAGAGATTATTTTTGCTACCTCCGAAAACGATTTCACTGCTCGGCCTACAACACGCAACACCATCTATCGGTTAAACCTTGAGACAATGAAAAGTGACGTCTTGGTCGACAAAGATGGTTTCATCAATAGTTTACAATACATTCCTAACACAACAAAACTTATCGGCGTTGGCAGTCCAGAAGCATTCAACCGCATCGGTTGCACATTGCCCGATTCGCTGACACCTAACCAGTTCGATAATCAACTCTTTGTGATGGACGCAATTACACGAGAAATCCTACCTGTCACAAAAGACTTCGACCCATCGGTCGAAAAACTCTCTGTAACAGCCGACGGACAAGTGTTCTTCACTGCACAAAATGCCGACTCCGTCAGTCTTTATCGACTCGATACGAAAAATTGGCGCATCAACGTTGTGCCACAACCTGTTGAGGTAATTAACGGACTCTCGGCTGCCGCACAAACCGTACTTTACTACGGAACAAGTGCTTGCGTTCCTGCACGTCTCTATGCATTAAACGGAAAGAAAACCACTGCGCAACTACTTGACGACCCCAACGCAAAAAGAATGGCGGAAATAGAACTTGGCACATGTCTGCCCTTCCGCTTCACCAGTAAAAACGGATACCCCCTCACCGGACACTATTACCTCCCTGCACATTTCGACAACACCAAGAAATATCCTGTCATCGTACACTACTATGGCGGATGCTCGCCATCGGCACGACGTTTCGGTGGCGGCAGTCACTACCCCGCACACTACTGGAATGCGATGGGTTATGTTGTCTTGGTGGTAAATCCGGGTGGCGCAAGCGGATTCGGACAAGCATGGGGCGCACGTCACGTGAACACCATGGGCGAGGGCGTTGCTGAAGACATTATTGAAGCAACAGAACACTTTATTGCCGACCACACCTGGGTGAATGCTGAGAAAATTGGCTGTGTGAGTGCCAGCTATGGCGGCTTCATGACACAATTGCTACTCACAAAAACCGACCTCTTTGCCACAGGCATCAGCCATGCCGGCATCAGCGACCACACCAGCTACTGGGGCGAAGGCTATTGGGGATATTCCTACAGCGAAGTGTGTGCCGCCAATAGCTACCCTTGGACGCGAAAAGACCTCTTCGTAGAACGATCGCCACTCTACAATGCCGACAAAATACATAAGCCGCTCCTTTTCACCCATGGCACTGCCGACACCAACGTACCTATTGGCGAATCGATACAGATGTACACGGCACTGAAACTTCTCGGTGTGCCTACCGCATTTATTATGGTAGAGGGAGAAAATCATGGCATCATGGACTACACGAAACGCCAACTCTGGATTAACTCGATGGTGGCGTGGTTCCACAAATGGCTACAAGACGACACTACCTGGTGGGATGCCATCTACAGCCCAAAATCGTTGTAAGACAACACAACCATATTGCCAAACAAAAAAATCCCCCTTTCGCGAGGGGGATTTTTTTCTTGTCTATTGGTGCTTTAAAGTAATGACGGTGATTTCCGACGGACAGTTGATGCGGAAAGGTGCTGTGCAACCAATGCCCGCGTTGACGTAAAGCATACGCCCATCGTGGTCGTAACGCCCGTCGCATTCGTTGAATGAGACTTGTGCCAACGATTTGCCAAACAGACGAATCTGTGCCGCATGAGTGTGACCAGAAAGCGTAATCTGCACATCCGACTCGGGCAACACCTCAGCACGCCAATGGCTCGGGTCGTGGCTAAGTAAAATGGTGAACAACCCCTCGGTGCCCTGTAGTGCTTTCTTCAAATCGCCTTTCTGAATCGTCGCAAACCCTTGGTTGCCGTTGATGTTGTCAACGCCGGCTATGGCTATGCTGTCGCCGTTGCGATAGAGACGTTCTGAAGTGTTACGCAATACATGCCAACCGAGATGGTCCGACTCATATTGTGCCAACGTGTCGGCAGCAGCACAACGCTGAGCATCGCTTTTGAGGTCTAAATCGTAGAGAAAGAAGTCGTGATTACCAAGCACACTCTTAACACCATCGCGCGCATGCAGTTGTTGCAATGTCGATGCGTGATTGCACACTGCTTGCATGCCGACCGACTGCATGTCGCCCGTGAATAGAATCACGTCGGCATCGAGTTTATTAATGCGGTCGACAATAGCCTTTAACGCCTCCGGACGTTCATCGAAAGTGTCGACATGGAGGTCGGAGATGTGCACGATGCGATAGTCGTCGAATCCTTTGGGCACGTCGGCAGAGGCGTAAGTAACTTCGTTCACTTCGCTACGCCACATGCCTACAAAATGGCCGTAAGCCAACAAACTCCAAACGATTCCGACAAGTGCCAGAGCCGTCCAGCCAAATGCCGCATAGTGAACGCGAAAGCCTGCAATCTTACCGATAATCAGCGTAATGAACCATATGATATGAGGAATGAGGGCAACAATGATGCCCATGATAACAGCGAGGATAATAACGTAGCGCCAGTACATAATCGGCTATGTTTTGTGAGTTTATTGGTTGTTTTTTTCTTTAGAGAATTATTCCCGACTGCAAAGTTACAAATTTCTATTCAAATGCAGATGGTGATATGATTATAGTCGTTTTCTTAAATCATTTTTTTCTTTCCCAACAAAAAATGGGTTGGGGGTTTGTGCTGTCGTGGAAAAGGAGTACTTTTGTGTGGTGAAATAATTTATTCTTACGACTATGAGAAAGATTTTATGGGGGTTATGCCTCTTGATGGCACTTGCACTAACGGCTTGTAACGAACCAAATAATCCGCCAGTGAACAACAACGACGATACGCCTAACGACAGTATGCCAGGTGAATTGACCGGAACGTGCCTCGTTCGCTTCGAAACGGAGCAGTGGATGCCCGATTCGTTCGTGGTGTTCAACGACCTCGACGATGAACTTGTTGAGATTCGTTTGGTGCGCAACAAAACGGGAGAGACGTTGACGGGGTTGATGGCTTCCAACACAGGTTCTTACGATTACAATTTGTTGGGTGGCAGTGCGCTCCGTTACGACAATCCAACAAGTGTTTGGACCGACACTTTGGGCATTGTCGGTGCGCCTGGTAGCATTCAGTCGCGTTGGATGGCTATTCCGGAGTCGTTCACTGAAGATGTCGTGTCGTTTGACTTCAACACAATGACGCTCACGGCTACGATTTCGCAACAGTTCTACGATTACGAGGCATACGCAAAAGCTAACGGCGACACTACAGGGTTGCAACGCTACACGCTTTCGTGCATTGCTCGTAACTATCGCTTTACGTTGGGGGCTCGTTAACAATAGCTTCCAATTCTGCCGTAGTCTCCATTGCTGCGGTTTTCTAATGAGTTTAGTTCGCTTGTAGTCTGACAGTTATTTGCTGTCGACTTTAAGATATTGATGTCGTTCCTCACTGCCTTCTTTGGCTGTGTGGAACGATTTTTTGTGTGCGTTGTAATTTCTTGTGGGAAGTTTCAGTTTCGTGCACGCTGAAAATAATTTCTTGTGGAG
>JAUNIJ010000062.1 GCA_030523485.1 Bacteroidales bacterium | reverse complement strand
CTTGCTATACTCTTCGGAAGGTCTCTACTGAAACATTTGGCTATATCGTGGAAAGGCATTATCTTTGTGTTGTGAATACAAACATGTTCAACAATAATTACACTATCTGCAGCGACTCTTTAGGCTTGCAGTTATCTAAATCAGAAATTACCGACATTACCGATTTCTTGGTAGATATTGAAAAATCCTTTGTTTCCCTAATCCAGAAAGAGACAAGCGAAAGTGATGAAATCAACTCTCGCACCATTGACCAATGGCTGACAATCAGAATGCTCATTGACCGGTTTGGGAACATTCAAAACCAGTTTCTAAAAGAAGAGTAATAACAAAAACCACGCAAGGGCGAAAACCTTTGCATGGTTGATTAAATAAACATATTATGACTAAAGAAGATGCATTGAAAATTTGTAAATTCTATAAAGGAGAAGACTCTTCTTCGAATTATTTTACCTATGCAGAGAAAATGCTTTGGGTGTGCGAACGAAATTTTGTTGAATCAGCAATAGGTCTAACTGATGATACAGAAATGGTAAAGCATTTTGAAGAGTGTTTGAAAGATATAGGCAAGGATATTAAGGATGTTCCAATCTATCCACACAAACGGATTCAAGCAGAAATATTTTTCGGTTTCGGAAAAATGTGTTACGATGGAAAAGATATGTACGACAGATTATTAAAGGTAATAAACGAATTTTATCCGAGCACACAACAATGAGCTAACGTGTAATTTGTTGCTTTACAACCTCTAAAATGAGTTTGTATTTCCCATTTGTCAAAATCTCAACATCTTTAACAAGGAATGTTGTCCCTCGTTGAATTAAAGTTTCGTTTTCACCGCTAATTTCTGTTTGTCCAAGAGTACCATCCCAATTGCTACTTTTTGCTCCTTCACCGAATTCTGAGAACGGCTCTATATACATGCATTTTGTTCCTTTCTTTGCGTGAATCTCAATTGTAACTAAATCTTCAAATCCAGTTCCCTTTGATGTTCCAGTGGGGAGGCCGCAGGTGATAAAGTTGACGATGAAGAGCTTATCCATGTGTTTGAAGCTGTAATGCAGTTGGCTCTTGCTGATGGAGAACTTTCTTACATTGAAGCTAACAATTTATTTATTGTGGCTGATGCTCTTGGTGTAGGACGTGAATATGTTCTGCTCATGGTAGCCGATATGGTGCAAGAAGAAGAAATTCAAGTTAACTTCGGAGAAGAATAGAATTTTTGCACCTCTTTGGAGGTCAAGATTGGAATTCCTAATAGTTTATTTCTATAGGAAAGAATCCTTTATCGTTACATTGTTGTAGCGTTAGGGAATTAATAGCTGGTGGTATTTCACTGGCTTTTTTTTGTGCGTATTTATTTGCCGCATCTAACATATTGTTAGTGCGTTCTTTGGTCTAAGTTTGTATGATTATCATCGTTGTTTATGGATAGCCGACAATTACAAAGTGTAAGAAAAGCGTAACTGGATTGTTACAAGAACGAAATACCTCCCATATATTTTTACGTTCGAAAAAAACTATACAATCGTATCAGTGTAACATTTTATATATAAACAATATATATTTACTTATGACTTCCGTAAAACAAGCAAAAAGGACGCTTGTCCTTACTATTCTAGTGTGTGCGTCACTGTCGTTGTTCGCTCAGGCTATCGACGGACTGAAGGCACCGGTCACTTTCTTTCTTGCCTCCGACATGGGCAAGAACGGCTACTACAAACAAAAACCCGTTGCCGAGCTTATGGGCGAGATGGCAGACAAACTGGGTCCCGAGTGTATTGTGGCTGCCGGCGACGTGTTCCACTATCTCGGCGTGCAGAGTGTCAGCGACCCGCTTTGGTGCTCCAACTTTGAGAATGTGTTCTCGCATCCCGAGTTGCAGGTGCCCTGGTATCCTATCTGCGGCAACCACGAGTACAGCGGCAACACACAAGCGGTCACACTCTACAGCAACATCAGCCGCCGCTGGGAAATGCCCGCAAAGTATTATACGAAAGTGCTGACATCCAAGAAGACCACTGTACGCCTTGTGTTCATCGACACTCCACCACTTATCGACAAATACAGAACCCACTCGGACAAATACCCAGATGCCTGCAAGGAAGACATGCAGGCTCAGTTGAAATGGCTCGAGGAAACACTGGCCAACGCCAAGGAAGACTGGGTTATCGTGGTGGGTCATCACCCCATCTATGCCGACACAAACAAGGATGAGTCGGAGCGCACCGACATGCAGAAACGCGTCGATTCCATCCTCCGTCGCTATAAAGTTGATTTCTATATCTGCGGACACATCCACAACTTTCAGCATATCCATCTCCCAGACTCCAAAATCGACTATATCGTCAACACCTCCGGAGCCCTGGCGCGTAAAAACGTGAAAGAGGTCAAAGGTACCAAGTTCTGTGCCGGACAGGAAGGCTTCTCCGTCATTTCCGCATGGAGCGACAAGCTGACGCTCAGCATGATTGACGAGCACGGCAACATCCTTTATCAGGTAACCCGCAACAAATAGGCGGACGTGCCTGATAGGGCTTTAGCCTTTATTCTCAACCAAGCAATTTGCAACTTATTAATATTTATATGAAAAAACAACTCTTTCTGGCAATCTTTTTGCCACTTCTTTTCATCGCAGCCCTGCCGGCATTTGCCGACAACGAAGGCAGCTCCGCTGTCATCAAGGGCCGTGTGGTCGACACCAACGGTGAGGTGCTTCCCGGTGCCTCCATCATCGTCGAAGGTGCCAACCAAGGTACTGTCAGCGACGTTGACGGCTACTACACACTCTCTAAAGTAGACCCAGGCAAACGCGCTCTGGTTGTTTCCTATGTAGGCTATGAGACACAGCGCGTCAGCGTCAACCTTACACAAGGTCAGACTTCAGTGGTAAACATCACCATGCAGAGCGGTGTGGAACTGCAGGAAGTACAGGTTGTCGGTGCACTCTCCGGCCAGCGCAAAGCCTATAACATGCAGCAGAACAGCCTCGGCCTGGCCAATGTGGTAAGCGCCGACCAGATAGGTAAATTCCCGGATGCCAACATCGGCGACGCACTCAAGCGTATCACCGGTATCAATGTACAATACGACCAGGGCGAGGCCCGTTACGGTCAGGTTCGCGGTACCTCTCCGGACCTCTCATCCGTAACCATCAACGGCAACCGCGTTCCTTCAGCAGAGGGCGACGTTCGCTATGCACAGCTCGACATCATTCCTTCCGACATGATTCAGACCATCGAGGTAAACAAGGTGGTTACAGCTGACATGGACGGCGATGCCATCGGCGGCGCCGTAAACCTCGTAACAAAGAATTCCCCATACCGCCGTGTCTTCAACGCCACACTCGGCAGCGGCCTGAGTTTCATCACCAACAAGGCACAGATCAACGCCGGCCTCACCTATGGCGACCGCTTCTTCAAAAACAAATTCGGTATTCTCCTCTCAGCCTCTTTCGCTAACGCACCTGCGGGCTCCGACAATACCGAGTTCGGCTATGTGGTCAATGACAACAACGAGGTAGTGCTCGACGACGCACAGATTCGTCAATACTACGTGACACGTCGCCGTCAGTCATACAGCATTTCTTTTGACTACGACATCAACGCCAACAACCGCCTCTACCTTAAAGGTATCTACAACCGCCGCGACGACTGGGAAAACCGCTACCGCATCACCTATAAAGACATCTCCAAAGGTGAAGGCAAGATGCAGGCACGCATCCAGACCAAAGGCTCAACTCCTGAAAACAAAAACATGCGTCTTGAGCTCCAACAGACCCTGGACTTCACCCTCGGCGGCGAGCACCAGATCAAAGCGCTCAAAATGGACTGGAACGCCAACTATGCACGTGCCACAGAAGCACGTCCGGAAGAGCGCTACTTCGACCTCGTGTTGAAAAAACAAACCTTCGAGTTCTTCGACGTATTCGACGAACAGCCATACACCACATTCGTGGCTGACCCAACCGACAGCCAACAGTCTGGCTGGGGAATCAAAGAGATAACAAACCAGAACCGTATGATTATAGAGAACGACCTCAAGTTCCGTCTCAACTTCGAACTTCCTCTGGCAAAAGGTCTCTATGGCTCCATGCTTAAGTTTGGTGCAAAATACACCCGCAAGACAAAAAGCCGCGTAACCGACCTGTACGATTACACTGCATGGTATGAGGACAACTATGGCACAGAATACACCAACCACTATGTGACTCAGGTCCGCGACGGCTTCATCCCTGGCTCAAAATATCAAAAAGGTAATTTTGTAAGCCGCGAATATCTCGGCTCATTCGATTTCGACCCTGCCAACGGCGAGTATGACCTTCAGACCGCTTCTTCCAACTTCAATGCATTGGAACACATTACCGCAGGCTATGTGCGCTACGACCAAAAACTCGGCAGCCGCATGAAACTTGTTGCCGGTCTCCGTCTTGAAGCCACCAACCTCAAATATAGCGGCTATGTCTATGACGTTGCTGCCGACGGCACCGAAACACTCACCCCGACAGGCGATACAAAGAACAATTATATCAACCTTCTTCCGTCACTCCTTTACAAATGGGATATCAACAAACAATGGAACCTCCGTGCTTCGTTCACAAAAACCATTTCACGTCCTAAATATTCATACCTTATCCCAAGCGTATCCATCGACTCAAAGAGCAACAGCCGCACACAGGTAACGCTCGGCAACCCGGACCTCAAACCGGCCATCTCCTACAACCTCGACCTCGCTACTGAATACTACTTCAAGAAACTCGGCGTTGTGTCTGGCGGTATCTTCTACAAACGCATCAATAACTTCATCGTAAACGAAGTAACCCTCGGTTCCTACAAAACATTCGCCGACTGTGAGATCACAACTCCGGTCAATGGTTTCGACGGAAACCTCTTCGGTGTTGAACTCGGCGTGTCAACCGACTTCGGCTTCATCACGCCTGCCCTCAACTGCATCGGCTTCGACGGCAACTACACCATGACTGCCACTTCCGTCGCATCTTGCTCTGTAGGCGACAAGAACGAACAGGTGATGCCAGGCTCGCCAAAGAACATGCTCAACCTCTCACTCTATTTCACCAAATGGGGCTTCAACGCACGCTTCTCCTTCAACTACACCTCCGCCTTCCAGGACGACGAGGCATATCAGGCTGACAGCCGTCTGCGCCGCTACTACGACGCTACGAAGTATATGGACGTGAACCTCGGCTACACCTTCGGCCGCGACTTCAAGACCACCATCTATGCTGAAGCTACCAACCTGCTCAACCAACCTCTACGTTACTACATCGGTGGCAATCCAAAAACCACCACACAGGTAGAGTACTACATGCCAAGAATTAATTTCGGCGTGAAAATTGCTTTGTAATCAAGCAGGACGTTTAAAGTCAACAATGTCGACATAACCATCCTCTAAGCACTCTTTATAAGCGTGGTGGGGGAGGAGATGTCAGAACATAAAAAATGCAGAATTATTTCTGTAGTTGTCGATACAACTATAAAAATAATTCTGCATTGTCTTTTCTGGTTAGAATTTCTTATAGCTCAGCAGATTGTTGTTCGCTCGAGTGGAGTAAAGTACTTCGAGTTCTTAAAGAATGCAAGAAAAGCATTGTTTGTTAAGCAGTAAACTTTTTTTGTCGGTAGTAAAGTCTTATTTCTTTTATTTGTCTTTGGCTACTTGCCGATGCAGAATTTGCTGAAGATGTTGTGGAGAACCTCGGTGGTGGTGATTTGTCCAGTGATGAGGCCGAGGTGGTGTAGTGTTTCGCGGAGGTCTTGTGCTACGAGGTCGCCAGAGATGCCTTGGGTGAGTGCTTCTGCTACGCGTTGCAGACTTTCTCGAGCTTTGAGTAAGGCTTCGTAGTGGCGTGCGTTGGTAATGATGGTGCTGCTCTCGGTTGTTGTGATGGTTTGGGCTATTTCACAGAGTTTTTCTTTGAGTGAATCTATTCCCTTTGCTGTTTTTGTTGATGTGGTTACAAAAGAAGTGTTTGTGTTAGTCAGACCAAGCATGTGCCATTGCTCTTGGGTGATTCCGTCTGTGTTTAGATCGGATTTTGTGGAGACACCAATAAGGTGTTTGTCTTTTATTGATGGTGTGATGTTGCTGAGATTGACGGCGTTGTGGATGTTGTCGGCGAGGAAGAGTACGATGGTTGCTTTTTCTATTTGTTGATAGCTACGTTTGATGCCTATTTGTTCGATGGTGTCGACGGTGTTGCGTATGCCCGCGGTGTCGATGAAACGGAAGGTGAATCCGTTGATTTCGATGCTATCTTCGATGACGTCGCGTGTGGTGCCAGGTATGTTGGTGACGATGGCACGTTCTTCTCCTAAAAGTGCGTTTAATAGACTTGATTTTCCTACGTTTGGTGCTCCAACGATGGCTACAGGGATGCCGTTTTTGATGGCGTTTCCTGCGCTGAAACTGTTGATGAGTCGTTGAATATGTTCGAGAGTTTCGTTGGTTATTTCTGATAATTGTGTACGGTCGGCAAACTCTAATTCCTCGTGGTCGCCGAAGTCGAGTTCTAACTCCAACAATGAGGTTAATTCTAGTAGTTTCTCTCTCATTGTTGCCAATTCTTTGCCGATGCCACCTTTCATTTGGTTCATAGCGACATTGTGCATGGCTGTGGTTTCGGCATTGATGAGGTCGGCAACGGCTTCGGCTTGGCTTAAATCAAGTTTGCCATTTAGAAATGCTCTTTGTGTGAATTCTCCAGGTGCTGCCATGGTGGCACCTGCGGCAATAAGTTGTTTAAGAATCTCTTGCTGTATGAATGTAGAGCCGTGACAAGCTATTTCTACGGTGTCTTCTCCAGTAAAAGAATTTGGTGCGCGGAAGGTAGTGATGACGACATCGTCAATCTGCTTGCCATCGGTGTTGAGGAGTTTACGATAGGTCGCGGTTCTTGGTTGATAGGGTAGCGGTTTTTCTAATAGTTGTTCTACGATGTTGAATGCATCGTTGCCGCTTACTCTTATTACGGCGATACCACCTCGTCCCGGAGCTGTTGCTATTGCACATATTGCCATAGGCTAAATAGTTTTGTTTAGTTGTTGTTTTGATGTTGTGGTCGTAGTAGGTCGGATAGTGTCTTGACGGGTGCAAATGTCTCTGTTGGTACTTCTACCATGATGGTGTTCCATTGGCTCATAGCTCCGTTCCAAAGTCCGGGTAGTTCAAGTGCTTTGAGTGTCTTGCCGTCTTGTGATTTTTCGGAAATGAATCCAGCTTGCGTGTCAACGAATTGTTTTAAGTCGTAATGTTCTCCTTTTGCGTTTGTTATTGAGCAAACTAAATCGACGGGATTAAAGTGTGTGCTTCGTGCCATAATAGTTTTGTCTTCAATTTGAACACTTTCAAGGATTTGTAGTGCTGTTGTGCCGTCGTTGTTTTTTACTAAGAATGGTCCACCACCAGGCTCGCCATCGTTTTTCACCATGCCACATACACGCAAAGGGCGGTCGAGAATACGACGTAGTTGTTGTGTCTTTTCTGTAATTGTGAGTGCTGTGTTGTTTAGTGTGATGCAAAGTTTACTTGTAACAAAACTTTCTGCTTCGTTGATTTGTTGAATTGTTGGGTTGTTGTTTAATTGTTCGAGGTGATTGAAGCATTGTTGGCGAGTTTGTATGAGTAGTCCTCCAAGTATTTTTTTGTATTTGATGGTTGTTTGTTTTTGTTGGTCTGGAACGACATTATCGATGTTTTTGATGAAAACGATATCACCATCGATGTCCGAGAGGTTTTCAATCAATGCTCCGTGTCCTCCTGGTCGGAGCAGTAATTCTCCGTTGCTTTTTCTAAATGGTTGTCCGTTTTCATCCAGTGCCAGTGTGTTGGTGCTGTTTTTTTGGTACGAGAATGTGACGTGGATGTTTGGATATGAAGTGGCAGATTGTTTCACGATGTTTTGAAACAAATCTTCGTGTTCTTTTGAAATGGTAAGGTGTAGTTGTCCTATTCCCTTGTTCGGTGTTGCGTAGGCAAGTGTTTCTACGATGTGTTCTTCGATAGGTGTGCGTATAATATTATTGTCGTAGCAATGAAATGGAAGAACGCCTTTGGGTTGATTTGATAGATTTATCCCTTTGGCTAATAGGAGCAATTCCAGTACTTTACGATGTAATTGTTCGGCAAAAAGAGTTGGAATGTCTTTTTGATATTTCTCTTGACAGAGTTTGTTGAGTGGGTTGTAGAAAGCAAATTTTTTGATGTTGTTGCATACATTCTCAACTTCGGGGTTCATTGTTTTGTCAGGTGTGTTGAGCCAGCTGATAATTGCTTTAAACATTCTGCTGGCGGCTCCTGATGCAGGTACAAATTTTACAATTCTCAGTGAGTTTTGTTTGAGAACCTCTTCGTATTCCTTTATTAAAATCTCTTGTTGATTTTTGTCAAGGCATAAGATTTCATGTGGCGTCGTAGCTGCTTTTTCTACTTTAAGCCAAGGTAATCCGTTAGTTAGTTGTTGTAGTTGTTGTTGTGCTGTAGTGGGTTCTATGCCTTCATGTCGTAGCAAGTTGATGTCTTGCTGTGTGAGTTGGAATGTCATAAGATGTACCAAGATTGTTTCTGCTTTTTAAAAAAGAAAAGAGAAAGAAGTAGACCTATAAGCCGGGTTCTGTGCCGCATCGTTGTCGACGTGGTGTTTGTCATTTATCTGGTACCGATGTCGCCATCAGTCTCTATCGACCTACCCTCCAACTTGGGCGAGCAACCCTCAGACATTGGTTTACTTGGTCTTTCAACCCACGACACGCCTCAGCCACTGCATGTTGCCATGCTGTGCGGTGAGCTCTTACCTCGCCTTTCCACCCTTGCTCCTAAGGTATAGACCTTAGGGGCGGTTGTTTTCTATTGCGTTGTATTCGACCTCTCGGCCGACTTCCCGTTAGGAAGCGTGGTGCTCTGTGTTGCCCGGACTTTCCTCAAACAGAGTTCATGAATGATTCTCTGTCAGCGACAAACCGTCCTACTTTTTTCTCTTTTCGTTTTCAATGTGCAAAAGTACAAATTAATATTGACATTACTGAAGTTGTGTCGTTGAGCGATTGATGTTATTTTGAGTGTGGCATGTCTTAAAATAGAATGCCACACCAGTATTTATGCATAACGCGTTCGTCGACGTCAAGAATTTGTTCAATGCGATTGCCTTTTGTTTTTATGGCGCAGATATCTCTTACTAATCCGTCGAAATCGCTCCAGAAACATGCGGTGATGTAGAATGTGTTGCCGTTGTTAAGGATGTAAGGGCAAAGGTCGTCGTTTGTAAAGTTGCCACAATTTTCGTTGATCTCTTTCGCTATCTTTTCCCATGTTTGTTTTGAAAATAGGTATTCGCGAGCACTGTAATTGGCATGCCAAAACAAAGGTAGTAGTCGCCATAGGTTATGTAACATATAGATCTGCCATATGGATGCTGTGGTATTGTCGATAATAATATCTTGTTGAATAGATAATTCATGTGTTTTTTGTTCGGGTTGTTCAACTATTAGTTGAGAAGTGCTTCCGAGACCATGTTCTTTGTATTTCTCGACTGTAAGTGTGGCGTTTTTTTCTGTTAGTTTTAGGTTCGGAAAGTAACTCATCAGTTGGTTGTAGTCGCCAAGTTCTAGTGAGTAAAGCAGAGTTTTTGTGGTAGACAATTGTCTTCTGGTTAACGGTGTCTTGTTGGTTGGGAGCATTTGTTGAAAGTGTCCGAGCGCATCAATTTGTTCCTGGCTCATCTCGTCCTCTTCAAAGCGTGATGGATAGCGTAGCATGTTTTGTTTGTTTAAGTGTTTTATAATGAGATGTTTTAGTGAGTTGTTCGCAAAGGTAAAATACTCATTTGTCAAATAGTGTCATAGGTCTAAAAAATTATGTGTGGGCGTTATTTAGTAGTTGTCAACATCTTTGGCTGATTCATTGTAGCAGCTTAAAGAAAATGTAGTACTTTTGTGGCATAAAAAAAACTGATTCATTCTATGGAAAGAAAGATGAAAAAATCAATTATAGTAACAGGTGGTGCCGGATTCATAGGTTCGCATGTTGTACGCTTGTTTGTTACAAAATATCCTGATTATCAAATTATTAATGTTGATAAATTGACTTATGCCGGCAATTTGGAAAATCTTGCTGACGTAGCAGACTGTGCAAACTATGTTTTTGTACGTGAGGATATTTGCAACTATGAAAAGATGCTTGCCATTATGCAACAATACCATGTGACGGGTGTCATTCATCTTGCTGCAGAAAGTCATGTTGATCGTTCGATTCTTGATCCCTTTACTTTTGCACGTACCAATGTGATGGGCACGTTGTCATTGCTTCAGGCAGCACGTGTTTATTGGGAGAGTTTGCCTGAGAAATATGAGGAAAAGCGTTTCTATCATATCTCTACTGATGAGGTTTATGGTGCTCTTGATTTAACACATCCAGAAGGTGTAGAACCTCCGTTCTCAACGAAAGCATCGAGTGGCGAACATCATGAAGCTTATGGCACAGAGTTCTTTGTAGAAAGTACGCGTTATAATCCTCATAGTCCGTATAGTGCGGCAAAAGCATCAAGCGACCATTTTGTGAGAGCCTATCACGACACTTATGGCATGCCTACAGTTGTTACGAACTGTTCCAATAATTATGGTCCGTTCCAATTCCCGGAAAAACTGATACCTCTATTTATTAATAATATCCGTAATCGTCGTCCGTTGCCAGTGTACGGAAAGGGAGAAAATGTGCGTGATTGGTTGTATGTAGAAGATCATGCACGTGCTATCGATACCATATTCCACCAAGGCAAAGTGGGTGATACCTATAATATTGGTGGTTTCAATGAGTGGAAAAACATTGATTTAATTAAGGTGTTAATAAAAACTGTTGATCGTTTGCTAGGACGAAAGGAAGGGGAGGATTTCGACTTGAT
>JAUNIJ010000180.1 GCA_030523485.1 Bacteroidales bacterium | reverse complement strand
ATAGTCTAATTTTTGCTGAGTGGTACTATCGATTGACAAGACTGCTTTAGGATCTAACATCTCACGAGACAACATGGTTTCTTGTGCCATACAAACCGACACGACAAACAACCAATTGAGAAGGACAACAAAGAATCTGTTCATAACAAATAAGTTTTTATGTTTTATTTGTTGCCAGTATGTCCAAACCCACCATCACCACGCTCGGTTTCATCAAGCGTTGTAACTGGTTGCCATGTTACCTGTTCACAACTTGCAATTACCATCTGACAAATTCGTTCACCATCGTTAATTGTGAACGATTCGTTGGAAAGATTTACCAACAATACACATATTTCACCTCGATAGTCAGCATCTATTGTTCCTGGTGTATTAATTACTGTAATACCATGTTTGATAGCCATGCCACTACGAGGACGAATTTGTGCCTCAAAACCAGCAGGGAGAGAGATATAAAGACCCGTTGGGACCATCACTCTTTCTAAAGGATTCAAGATGATTGGTAACGACAAGTTGGCTCGTAAATCCATTCCTGCAGACTGTGCCGTTGCATATTGTGGAAGTGGATGATGTGATTTATTAATTATTTTTATTTCCATAGTTATCTTATTAATCTTCTTCATTATCTGTTGGTTTGAAGCCCAAGCCGATTATCTCCTGTGCATCAATAATAGTGATAAAAGCAGCGGGATCGACCGAGTGAACAATAGAGCGAAGACGACTAATTTGTCGATTGTCCAAAACTGTGTAAAGTATTTCTTTTTCATCGCCATTAAACAAGCCTTTACCATGTAAGAGTGTGCCACCACGATGTAGTTCAGAAAGTATTTGGCGTCCTATCTCTGGATAGTTATTAGATACAATAAACACCGCCTTATTAAAACTCAAACCCTGCATAAACACATCAACCAATTTGCCATAGAAAAAGGCAACAAATAACGAATACATTGTAGCCTCAATATCGTGAAAAGCAATAAGGCCGGACAACACTACGATGGAGTCGACAATGATTAAAGTATACCCTACAGCTATTTTTGTTTTTTTCGTGAGTAACTTTGCCAACACATCAGTACCAGCACCAGTTCCCTTGGCTTTCAACACCATAGCAACACCAAATCCGAGTATTGCAGAACCAAAAATACATGATAATAAGATATCATTTTCTGCCAACGCACCAACATTAAAATAGTTTTGTATCCAAGTAAGTAAATCGGTGAATACCGCGGTACTTACAAAAGTCAAAATTGTGCGAGCTAAGTAACCCTTACCGAAAGAACAAGTAGCAATAATAACCAAAGGAATGTTGAACAATAATGCCACAGTGCCTACAGGAAGACCTGACGGAAAAGCAGAAAAAATGCCTTCAGTGAGATAGTGAATAACGATTGCGATACCATACACACCTCCTGGCACTATTTTGTGAGGAGTAAAGAAAAAAACAAATGAAGCTGCGACAAAAAAAGAGCCAATCAAAATTTTTATCACACTAAGAATGACCGTCTTTCTATCTTCTTGCTTCAACACAGGAGATTCTATTTTATTGTTTTCCATAAACTTTTATAATTCAAAACGTTAGATTTGCAAACCCCTAGGAATGCTATTAGCCACAAAAATACGAAATCTTAGTTGATTCATGTTACAAAATCAACAATTTATTTTTATCGATATCTTGTTAGCATGAAGAAAAATCGCTACCTTTGCCAAACAAAGAGATGTTGGAAAGTCGGCATGCCGATTGAAGACAAAAAAAAACACAAACACAAAACTAAACATTATGACAAACAAACGCCAATTGAAAAAAGCAATGGCAAGCTGTGTATCAGAAGCCATTTTAGAAGCTTA
>JAUNIJ010000179.1 GCA_030523485.1 Bacteroidales bacterium | reverse complement strand
GTATTCGTTCACAACACGAAGACACTAAGGTAGTATTGTCGGGTGTTAAACCGGAAGTAGCCGATACGCTGATAAAAGCAGGTTTTGAAAAACTTATAGGCAAAGAAAACATCTGTCCAAATATTAATGTTGCTTTAGCACGAGCAGAGGAATTATTATAAGATAAGTTCAACTGTATGCGACATCATTTCGCAGACATTATCATTCCAACTCCTTTAGAACAACTGTTTACTTACAGAGTTCCAGAGGAGTTGGACTCGCATATACAAGTAGGTATGCGTGTTGTTGTTAGTTTTGGCGCAAAACATTTCTACACAGGAATTGTTAGCCAACTACACAACGAAACACCCGATTATCATCCCATTAAACCTATTGAAAAATTATTGGATGAACAACCACTCGTACTTCCTCAACAGCTTGAGCTTTGGAACAAACTAGCAGCATTTTACCACATACCTATTGGTAATATTTTTCAAGCAGCAGTGCCACAATGTTTCCGTTTAGAAAGTAAATCGAAATTACATCTTACTGAAGGAGCTCTACTAGACAACACCATACCACCCAAAACACTGTGTATATGTTCTACCCTACAACAAAAACCAGGACAAACACTAGAACAACTTAATAATGCTGTTGGGAAAGGAGCATTATCAGAAATTCAACGACTGATTACACTCGGTACAATTGTAGTTGAAGAAGACTTAGCTCCAGATTTCACCCCCAAAAAAGAAGACTTTATCGTTCCTGGAGATGCTTACATCAATAATAAAAATGACATTGACACGGCATTAAAAAATTGTCCAAGCCAAAGACAATTACTGTACCTCTTTCGTGATTTATATGAGAAACAAAATGGCACTGTCTTAAAACAGACGTTACTACAACAATCTGACAACGGTTCCACAATACTAAAAAAACTTGTAGACAAAAAGATTTTAGAAATTGACCAAAGAGTTACAAACCGCCTCAAGACATATTCAGAAGAAATTACTGAAATCAAACAACTTTCAGAGAAACAACAACAAGCATTCGAACAGATTAAAGACCAGTGGAAACAAAAAAATATTGTGTTATTACATGGTGTCACCTCCAGCGGTAAAACAGAAATCTATATTCAACTTATTAAACAATGCATTGCAACAGGAAAACAAGCTTTGTTTTTAGTGCCAGAAATAGCACTAACAACACAGTTGGCACAACGCCTATATTCTGTATTTGGTGACCAACTTGGCATTTATCACTCAAAATTCAGCAATAACGAACGTGCCGAAATATGGAATCATGTCTTAAATGATAATCGCTACAAAGTAATTCTAGGCACACGGTCAAGTCTGTTTTTACCATTTAACAAATTAGGACTTATTGTTATTGACGAAGAACATGACAGTTCCTATTCACAACAAAATGAATCACCAAAATACAATGCAAGAACCGTCGCCTTCTATTTAGCACGAATACACAAAGCAAAAGTATTGTTAGGAAGTGCCACACCGTCAATAGAAAGTTATTGCAACACTCAACTAAATAAATACGGATTTGTTTATCTTGCAGAAAGATTTAATCAAGTAAAAATGCCAGACATTGAAGTTGTTGATATGCATGCTGCCTACCAACAAGGGAAAGTGAAATACTACCTTTCACAACAACTTCAAGACGCTATTACACAAACGCTCAAACAAAAAGAACAGGTTATACTATTCCAAAACCGACGAGGCTTCTCTCCTTTCACACAATGTAACGTATGTGGTTGGGTACCAAAATGTAAACAATGCAACGTAACACTCACATATCACAAAAACATAGACCGTTTGAAATGCCACTATTGCTGTTCAACACAAAAAACAATCAC
>JAUNIJ010000061.1 GCA_030523485.1 Bacteroidales bacterium | reverse complement strand
ACAAACACCACATTTGCTATGAAATTCAATTTTAAAATCTTATTCTGCGGCATTCTCTCTGCACTCTTTCTGTTTTCATGCCAGACACCGAATCCAATAACACCACCACCACCAGACAACGGTCCAGACACAACAAATGTAGACACGACAACCAACGAAGTTATACGTATCGAAATAGATACGATTTTTACTGGTGTTACTGCTACCGAACCAGCAGCCATCACCCTTGATGGTGTCTATCGGTGGGCTGATTACAACATCTTCTACCTTGATTTCCTAAAAATCGAGTTTTCCAACGGACATCTTGAAGGACGCTCCATCAGCAACGTCTTCTCTATCGACTACATCATCTCTGGTAACGAGGTCTTAATCACGCACCTAAAAGCCACACTATTCCAAGAATACGCCAACAAAGCAAAAGAGTTAATCTCTATTATTACTGGCAACTTCCACGTAGAAAAAAACGGAACACTCTTAACGCTTTCAAGGGATGGCTACAGCATCAAATTTAAACCAGAAGACGAGTTTCCTTCCTATCCGAATGAATTTAGAGATATGATTGCTGACACAAGTTATTACACCAACTACGCTGGTCCCTATTTTAACTCATTCTACCCTGTCTATCTCTGCTTTAGAACACTCGAGGGGGTTACCAAAGAAGAGGTGATTAGTTTATTGAACAAATATCAAGTTCCTGCTGATACCGCACAGAATGCAATGATTTTAGGATACAACAAAAAGAACATTACTATTTTTAATCTTCCATACACAATGGAGGAATACTGCAACATACTCATTGCACTTAATCAAGAAAAAGACATTGTAGAACAAGCCATACCGACCTATAATGAACACGATGTTTGTAAACAATATTTCAACAACATAGAAGTTTTTGGCAAAGAAGGTGTTCGAGAAAAAGCAGAACAAGTGTTACAAAAAAATAGATTCTACAAATACACAATCGAACAACCCAGCAATAGCGACCACTTTAAAATTAAAGTTAATAGAGACAGTCTTATTACAGGTTGGGAATATTTCGAACTCGTATGGATATTAGCAAACTGCAGGTATTACATGAACGATGTCACACATATGGACCCAGAAGAACGCAACTTTGGATGGGGTTGTTTGCCATAAAAAAGACTACACTATAGTATTCAAACCGATAAATCAGGGAATCCTTTATTCATAAAGGATTCTTTTTTATGTGCCACCACAACAACGATTCTGCCATTGCAATGTTTTTTCTCCGTTCATATACTTATCGTATAAGATATTATATGTAACTTTGCCACCGACAAAACAAAAAAATAGAACACGATGAAAAAACAACTCATTATGGGTCTCATACTTTGCATTGCTTTAATCGGCATGGGACAACGCGCAACAGCACAAGTCAACTACATGGGAACCGTTGAACTTGGCATCAATACCTTTCCCTATGAAACAACACATTTTGGAGGTGGACTCTACACCACACACGGTGTACTGTTTAACAAAGGAATCTTCGTTGGTGCTGGCCTTGGCGTTGATGGTTTAATGAAAGACTTTACTGCCACGAAAGACGACCGCGGCCGTCAATTTACATACGTATCAGGAGGTATACCTGTCTATGGCGACGTGATGCTCTTTCCTCTCATGATGGCAGGCAACAACTCCAAGACACAATTTTTTATCGAAGGCAAAGTGGGCAACATGTTCCACATCGTAAGCTACAACTACGACCGTGACACAGTGATGTACTCTGACCACGCCTACCAAATGGACAAAGGTCTCTTCGCTCAGGCAGGCTTCGGTTTAAAAGCTAACGACTTTAAGATGTCATTCAACTGGACAATGAAAACCTTGCACGAAGGCATTTGGGCTGGCAGTTACGACCTTGCCAAACAAAGCGCAGTAAAATCGCACATTCACGGTTTCTCATTCAACATCGGCGTAGCATTCTAACAAAAAAAACTGACACATTGACAAACATGCTCATGGGATACACCAAAACACTTATCCCATGAGCATTTTTTTACACTCAACAAACTAAGAAAAACATACGATGATAACAATAGCTTTCGACTACACCAAAGAAATAAACTATGTGCTCTATCGTGCACATCAACCAATTTGTCACGAACTTCGCCTCAGCAACAACAGCGACAACCCACTTAAAAACCTTACTGTTTTAATTACGGGCGATTACCTCGTTGCGGACATGCTCAAACCGACATCTCTAGCAAGCATCGAACCCAAACAACAAATACGCATCGATGGTTTAAACATCCCTCTCGATGGCAACAAATTGGCTCAACTAACGGAAGCTATCGACACCTCCATCGGAATCACCATACAAAAAGACAACACCATTGTAAAACAGGCTTCGTACCCTATTCACTTACAGCCATTCGACCAATGGTTTGGCATGTCAAACATGCCACAAAGCATTGCTGCTTTTGTCACTCCCAACGACCCCATCATCAACAACGTATTAGTTGAGGCCGCTCAACAACTCAAAGCGACAACTGGACACTCTGCTTTTATCAACTACCAAAGCAAAGACCCTAACGACGTACTCAAACAAGTGGCTGCTATCTACGCTACACTATGCCGTCAAAACATTGTTTACCGATCTATTCCTGCCAGCTTTGAACAAAACGGACAACGTGTCACACTACCTCACCAGGTATTAACGTCGAAACTAGGCAACTGCATCGAACTCGCTGTGCTTTATGCTTCAGTATTAGAAGCTGCTGGCATTCAAAGTGGCATCGTATTTGAAGACGGACACGCCTATCTTGCCGTGTGGCTCGTGCCACCCAAAGGACTATACAGTATTTACGATGAGCCTTCGATACTACTTCACCATACTGCCGATGGCATACATAACATGATGGTGATAGAATGCACCACACTCACTAACGAACATGCCAACTTCGAAGATGCCATCACACAGGCAAATATCAACCTATCGCAACACCCATTCCACGCTTACATCGACATCTACCGTTGCCGACTCGAAGGTTATTTACCATTGCCACGCCGTATAGAAAGAGATGGTATCATGCAATTCGAAAGTGAAGGCGTAGTACACGACCAAAGCAATACCAACGTAACTCAACGCACCACCATAGACCTCAGCCAACTTAGTGATGAAAAGAAACTATTAACACGTTTCGACATTTGGGAAAGACGTCTACTCGACCTCTCACTGCGCAATCCACTGCTCAACGTTGGCAAACGTGCGTTACGTCTACTATTCAACGCTATCGACACCCTCGAAGACACCCTACAAGATGATAAAGAGATTGCCATTGTAGAACGCCCAGAATTCATAGGCATCGACTTCGACAATGTTTTCTTACACCTCAACACACAGAAACAACTGTGTCAGATAATCGACGCCGATTTTCAACAAAAAACGCTACACACACTATTAACTCCATCCGACACCACAACTACACTGAAACGACTCTATCGAACGGCTCGCGAGTCGGCAGAAGAGACTGGTGCCAACACACTCTTCCTTAGTCTTGGCAGTGTAGAATGGTACGAGAGCGACGTATCAGTCATGCCACGCTATGCACCAATTCTCCTTTTACCAGTAAAACTAGTCTACAAACTCGGACACTATTACATACGTACTCGCGAAGAAGAAATAACACTCAACATCACACTGATGGAGATGTTACGACAAGAATTTAACATCACTATCAACGGACTACAACCACTACCAAAAGACGAACATGGAGTTGATGTGAGACTAGTGCTCACTGCCATTCGCGAAGCCATCGCACAACAAAAACGATGGGCTGTGCACGATGTGGCCATGTTGGGCAACTTCTCCTTCAGTAAGTTTGTGATGTGGAACGACCTCCACTCCCACCGTGAAGCAATGATGGAGAACAATGTTATCAGTAGTTTTGTAGCACAAAAACTAACATGGCGACCCTCTCCAATAACATCTAACCTCAGCTGTATAGACGCCAATGTCGACCCTTCACAAATTGCACTACCCGTATCTGTCGACTCCTCACAAATGGCCGCTGTAATTGAAGGAGGCAAAGGCAATACATTTATATTATATGGCCCTCCAGGAACAGGCAAATCGCAAACCATTACCAATCTTATTGCCAACGCATTGTTCCATGGCAAACGTGTGCTATTCGTAGCAGAAAAAATGGCAGCTCTAACTGTAGTACAACGCCGATTAGCACAAATCGGACTCGACCCATTCTGCCTCGAATTACACTCCAACAAAAGCACCAAACACCACGTATTAGAGCAACTGAGCAAGGCGCTCGACGTGGCACACATTGCCTCACCACAAACTTTTGCTAAAACAGCCACCCTGCTCTTCGAAGAACGAAAGAAACTTATCGCCTACATCAAAGCACTTCACAACGTTGACCCTATCACACAGCTCTCACTCTACGACTATTTTGTACGTTATGAGTCAATTGTTGCCGAACCACTGGAAAATTTCCAAATGACAGAAGCGCTAAAAACAACAGTAAAAAACGACGGCATAACTGTTTTAGAAGAAATACTGGGCGACCAACTTAATACCATCGTTACCTTAGTGGGCGTGCCAGCCAAACACCCGATGAACGGGTTGAGACTGCCTAAAGAAGCACTCCAAAACACCGAAAGCTTTCAACACTACTATAACACTCCTGCAGAAACTCTTCGCAACGCTGTTGAAAGAGTAGCAGAACTGAGCACAACAAAAGAAATCTACGATGAAATCACGGTAGTGGGAAACGGACAATTCCTTACTAAAGACGTTGAACAACTCCAACAAGATTGGGACAAAGCCAACACAAAACGATTTTTGTTCAAACATTTTGCTATAAAACGTGTGTTGAAAGACATGCAAACATACAATCCCAACCTTAGGCTGAACGACATACCAACACTACTCGACAAACTCAAAGCCTACAAAACACTTCACCAAGAGACAGAACAAATACGCAAAGTGCTGAGAGACTATTTCAACGTAGACCAACCGAAAGACTCCGTTCCTTGTCGCGACACACTACAACAATACATAGAAAAATTAAACTATTGGGCATCACTATCGAAATACTTACGCGACTGGCGAAATTGGCTTATCTACCGCACAGAACTTTGTAACCTCGGATTAACTTGTATTGTTGACACCCTCGAACACAACGAAAACGTCGACATTACCAACTTACAACAGAGTTTTTTCAAGGCTTACTACCGATTTCTTGCCGAACAAACCATCGAATCAGAACCAACATTGGCAACTTTCGAAGGTATGCTATTTGACAACCACGTAAAAAAGTACAAACAACTCACAGAGGAATTTCAACAACTCACCAAGAAATATCTCTATGCACAATTAGCTTCGCAAGTGCCACAAGCCAGCAATATGACTAGCAATAGTAGCGAGATTGGCTATCTACGCCGCAACATCAACAACAACGCTCGCGGCATTTCGTTGCGCGAACTATTTCGCAAAATTCCAACACTACTACCACACCTCTGTCCTTGCATGCTGATGAGCCCAATAAGTGTAGCACAATATCTCGACTTGCAATCAGACAAATTCGACCTTGTGATTTTCGACGAAGCATCGCAGATGCCAACTAGCGAAGCTGTCGGTGCAATTGCTCGCGGCAAAGCACTCATTGTGGTTGGCGACCCTAAACAAATGCCACCTACCAGTTTCTTCTCGTCGGGTAATGTTGACGAAGAAGATGCAGACATCGACGACTTAGAGAGCATTCTCGAAGACTGTCGCTCGCTCGAAATTCCGTCGTTACAACTCAGTTGGCACTACCGCTCACGGCACGAAAGCCTCATCACATTCTCTAACAACGAATACTACAATGGCACACTCATTACCTTCCCTTCAACCGACGACCAAAAAGCACACGTTAGTTTAAGACCGGTGAAGGGATGCTACGATAAAGGCAAACAACGCACCAACCGCAAAGAAGCGGAAGCCATTGTGGAAGAGGTAGTGAGACGTCTCAACGACGAAGAACTGCGAATACATAGTATCGGCATCATCGCTTTTAGCGTAGCACAACAACGACTGATAGAAGACCTCTTACAAGAACGATTTGACAAAAACAAAGACTTGCGTGAATTAGCCAATAACATGTACGAGCCTCTCTTTGTGAAAAACCTGGAAAACGTGCAAGGCGACGAGCGCGACATCATACTCTTCTCAATTGGCTATGGTCCGGACAAAGATGGTAAGGTGTCGATGAACTTCGGTCCACTTAACGTGGCTGGTGGCGAGCGACGCCTCAATGTTGCTGTCAGTCGTGCTCGCGAAGAAATGATAGTTTTCTCCACACTTTCATCCACACAAATCGATCTAAAACGTACACAAAGTCGCGGAGTTGAAGGATTGAAACATTTCTTAGAGTTTGCAGAAACACAATCAATAACGTTTAACAACAGCACACAAAGGAAAAACGATGTGAACATTATTGCCCAAGAGATAGGAAAAGCACTTAAACAACACCTATTAATAACCCACATTGGTGTCGGACAATCCAATTTCAAAGTCGACATTGCCATCAGTCGACCCGAAACACCAGAAATTTACGAATTGGGCATCTTGCTTGATGGCAAAAATTACCGCGACACACAAACAACTCGCGACCGCGAAATCGTCCAACCTTCTGTGCTTGAATCACTACATTGGCGCGTGATGCGTGTATGGAGTGTTGATTGGTTCAACAATCGCGAACGCGTTATCAAACGCATTTTAGATCAAATCAACAACATCACCACACAACCCGAAGAAAAACAAGCACTACAGACATTCGACATCACAAGCGAGCCTATCGTAGAAACAATATCACGATGCCACAACTACGAGATTTTCCATATCAGCAAAGAAGAAGCCGTCAACAGCAATCTTCTTGTACTTGCGCAGAATATCGTAACAGCAGAGCAACCCATCTCCTTAAACACGCTCTGCCGAAGGATTTGTCAACTACGCGAAACAGGTAAGGTGACAGCAAAATTGCAACGCGATATGCTCGACTGCATTTCCAACGTATTACATATCACACCCGACAAAAACGCCAAATACACCATTTGGCTTGCTGCCAACGATGAGAAAAACGGCAACTATTATCGTCTTGCTACCGACCGCGACATCACCGAGATACCTATATCAGAACTGTGCAATGCTATTATAGAAACTCTCGAGGAACAAATTGCCATACCAGCAGAAGCGCTCACACTGATAGCAGCAAAAAAAATCGGATTTGCCCGTCGTGGCGAAAAAGTAGATAATGCACTCAATCTTGCCATCAACGAACTAATGGAAAAAGACATCATAGAAGCACACGACAACCGACTTAGAATGAAAAAGTAATCTCTTTTATTTGGATATTCAAACGGCAACGTGTATTTTTGCGCTGAGAAAAGTACAAACAATCATATCGACAACCTTATGAATAAAAAAACAATATCACTGCTTACGGCAGTATTATTGAGCATCACAAATTTACTTTATGCTCAAGGAACAACAACAAACCCTTCACGCATTGAATCAACTTTCATGCGTAGCGAATTCGTACAAGGAAGAGAAATTATCTTTGCCAACGATTTCTCTACAGAACCTATTGGTGCTATACCAACTACATGTAACACAACAGAAGGAACAGTAGAGATTGGAGAAAGGGAGAGCCAACAATTCCTCTTGTTCTCCAACCATAGCAAAATAAACCTTAACGACCAACCAGAACTTAGCGACCAATGCACCATCGAATTCGATTTCTTTTGCGGTAGTCACGACTATGATTTCCAATATACTGTCGGAGCAAACAACAACAAATGGGGCGAATCGTTTCAACTCAACATCTCAACCAACGAATACCGTTTGGTTTACCGCACGCCCGACGACATGGGTAAAGCTTCAATGGGACAATTGCCAACAACAATGTTTCGTACGAATGCCTGGAATCACGTAGCTATCACCTACAGTCGACACATGCTCACAGCCTACATAAATGGTACAAGTATTTTTAAAGTAGAAAACTGTAAACAACCTTCTACACTTTGGTTTGCACATAACGAATGGGAACAATTTCGAAACAACAAAATTAATGCCATTACTAACATTGTGATAGCAAACGAAATTATACCATTTGACGTTAACATAGAACAAGAACGTCGTCTTGAATCACACTCCATCGTATTTGAGTCCGACACTCTGCTTGCGCCACAATCGATGACCGACATTTATCGACTACGTAATTTTATGCAACGTCACTCCGACCTCTCTGTGATTATCGAACAACACACCAATGGAGAACCAAACGACGAAGCACTTACTACACTTACGCAACGCCAGGCAGAAATTATCGCTACACGCTTAACAGCCATGGGCATTGCAGCCGAACGCATCACAGCAAAAGGTGTTGGCACCAACGAAATACTCGTTGACCCACATAGCCAAAATAGTAACGCTATCAACAAACGAACAATCTTAATCATACAACAATAAAACCAACCATACCCATTATAGGGAATGAACTTACAGAACAAAAAACAATGAGAAAAAAAACATCAGCAAAAGGGTCGTCACGCCAAAACGATAAAATTAATCGTCAACAGTTGATGAATAGCATCGTCAACTTACTAAGCCTTGAACCCAACAAAACCTTTAACTACAAACAAATAGCACACGCACTTCAAATGAAAAACGGTCGGCAAAAAGAAGCTGTTGCCGAAGTGCTGTTTGAACTTGAGATGCATGGCATCGTCAGCGAACCAGACTTTGGTGTATATCGCATCAACACACGCCAAGCCTACATCACTGGACGAATCGACAAACAAAGAACAGACAAGAAGACATACCTCATTCCTGACGATGGTGCCGCTCCCGTGCTTATTCCCGAACGCGCCACGAATCGCGCCATGAACGGCGACATCGTAAAAGTATTGCTCACACCACACCGCAAAGGACACGAACAAGAAGGCGAAGTTGTTGAAGTTATCAAACGTGCTCGCACAGAATTTGTCGGAACACTAGAAATCAAGCATAACTTTGCATTCGTCAGCGTCGACCGCAAACTACTACAACACGACATCTTTGTGCCTACCGACAAGACAAAAGGAGGCAAAAACGGACAAAAATGTGTGGTACGAATCACCGAATGGGACAACACAGACAAAAACCCCATAGGCGAAGTTATTGACGTGCTTGGCAACATTGGCGACAACAATACTGAGATGCACGCCATCTTAGCAGAATTCGGACTCCCCTACTCTTATCCCAAAGAAGTGGAAGAGGCAGCTAATCACATTCCCGAAGAGATTCCGCAAGAAGAAATCGACAGACGCATCGATATGCGCGATGTTACAACATTCACCATCGACCCACGCGATGCTAAAGATTTTGACGACGCACTATCCATCCGTCAATTAGGAGAAAACGAATGGGAAGTGGGCGTACACATCGCCGACGTCACTTACTATGTTACTCCTGGTAGCATTATTAACGAAGAAGCCATCAAACGCGCCACTTCCGTCTATCTCGTCGATCGCACCATACCAATGTTACCGGAACGACTCAGCAACGGACTCTGCTCGCTACGGCAAGACGAAGATAAACTCACCTATTCCGTTATCTTCCACATGAACAACCAAGGCGACGTGCTTAGCTACAAGATAGCACGCACCGTAACACGCTCAAACCGACGCTTCACCTACGAGGAAGCACAAGAAATAATTGAAACAGGACAAGGCGACTACGCATCAGAGATTCTACAACTCAATGCGTTGGCACAGATTCTCCGTACACGCCGTTTTGCTAAA
The DNA here is from genome assembly GCA_030523485.1 of Bacteroidales bacterium. Classification (GTDB taxonomy): domain Bacteria; phylum Bacteroidota; class Bacteroidia; order Bacteroidales; family Paludibacteraceae; genus HGM05398. Next base: position 1,399 of record JAUNIJ010000061.1, on the reverse strand, counting down.
GGATCTATTGCCTTCGAACGTACCGAAACACGCTTTGAAATCGATGAAAAAGGAAAACCAATCAGCATCTATTTCAAAGAATCAAAGGAAGCGAACAAACTCATCGAAGAGTTTATGCTACTTGCCAACCAAACCGTTGCCACACACATCGGCAAAAAGAAAATAGATGGTAAGGAACGTACCTTTGTCTATCGTGTTCACGACGTACCAAATCCAGACAAACTCAACAACTTTGCTGAATTTATCAAGAAATTCGGCTACAAACTAAAAACAACAGGCAAAAACCACGAAGTATCGGCAGCACTCAACCACCTCCTCGACACGGCAGAAGGAAAGAAAGAACAAAATCTGATTGAAACACTCGCCGTACGCTCAATGGCAAAAGCCATCTACACAACAACAAACATCGGACACTATGGCTTAGCATTCGACTATTACACCCACTTCACTTCGCCAATTCGTCGCTTCCCTGACATGATGGTACACCGCTTGCTAACCACCTATCTCGATGGAGGCAAAAGCGTAGACCCAACACAATGGGAAGAATGGTGCGACCACTCGTCAGATATGGAACAACTTGCTGCCAATGCAGAACGTGCTAGCATCAAATACAAACAAGTAGAATACATGAGCGAACGCCTCGGACAAGTTTTCGATGGTGTCATCTCTGGCGTAACAGAATGGGGCATCTATGTCGAACTCAATGAAAATAAATGTGAGGGCATGATTCCGATACGCGACCTCGATGACGATTATTATGTTTTCGATGAGAAAGCCTACTGCATCACTGGCCGCCATTATCATCGCACCTATCAATTAGGTGACCCTATAAAAATAAAAGTAGCACGAGCCGACCTCACACGAAAGCAACTCGACTTCGCATTAGTCAAAGAATAAGCAGCACATCAACAAAAAGAGAAAGCAAAAAATAGTCTTTCTCTTTTTTTACGACAAGTTACTTTACAATCTCCTCACAAATAAATCTACCACTCCTAAACACACGAGAAAATAGCACTCCTATCCTGAAGTTGTGCTAATATTGTTTAAGGTCCCGATACCACGTGCTGAACTAATATCGACCATGATTACTGAAGGTTCGTGAAACAATAGATGCTTTTCATTGGGCATCAAACATAAACGAGCAGACGCCATCACACGGTAGCGTCTGTTTTTTAAAACACCCTAGAAACGAAGAATATCGCTGCAAAGATTCCAGGCACAATATTAGAAAAATGACATTCCAGAGGTGAAGATTGTGATGTAAACATTAAATTTTGTATGATACGTAATTCTTTTTGATGATAGTTTTGTCAAACGAAAAATATCACTTATCTTTGCCACACAAAACTCAAATAAAATATTTGGACTTATGAAACAAAACCTCCTTCTGAAAATAGCA
>JAUNIJ010000001.1:4155-51418 GCA_030523485.1 Bacteroidales bacterium | reverse complement strand
CAGAGGCACTCAAGGCATTGGCAGATAAGTTCAAAGATATGGCCGATGGTAACGAAGATACCACAGTGAAAAAATCGTCGAAATAATCGCTTATAGCACAAAAAATCAAACTAATGTTAAACCTCATAAAACGAATATATTATGGAATGAGAAAATAATGAATTCATAGATATTGCAAAACGATTGGTAGAGGGTGAAGTATCGGAAGAAACAACAAAGTTGAAGAATCTGTTGCTTGAGAATAATGCTACACAAACAACCTCTGTTCAACCACGCATTCCTGCGCCAAAGAACATCACAGAAATCGGTGGCTATATCAATCTATTGCGCGAACTAGATCAAGAGCAAATGCTACGTCAAGTACTCGCCTCGGTGCTTGGTATTACCATGCCAAAAAAATAGTTAAGTAGTTTTGTACTAACTAAATGTTGCCCTCGGTCGTTCTTTGCGACTGGGGGCTTAATTTTTGTTTTGCTAGTTCGTGTTTGGTTATTTAATGATAGACATTTCGTGTCGTCACCAATCGTTTTATTTCTCTCCACAGCAATTTATAGTAAGGAGCTTTCATTTCTTTTTTCGCTATAACAATTTGTTGTGGAATAAGAAGTTTGCTGAACTGAGAATTTAAAAAAAAATGTTATCTTTGCCGTCAATATATTTTTGTAGACATTTCGGTTATTATGCTTTTTTCAGAAGTGATAGGACATTCAACACTTAAGCAACGTTTGATACGTATGCAAGACAGTGGTCGCGCTCCTCATGCCTTGTTGTTCAGTGGCAATCAGGGCGTTGGTAAGTTGCCATTGGCGTTGGCTTATGCTCAGCGTTTGTGTTGTCAACATCCTACGTCTGATGATGCATGTGGCCAATGTGCCTCATGTCGGCAATTTGCCAAGTTGTCGCATCCTGACCTTCACCTCCTATTTCCACTTGTGAAACCAGAGAAAGCAAAAGAAGCACCGCTTTGCAGTGAGATGGCCGAAGATTTTGCAAGTGCTGTGTTGGAAAATCCATATATCAGCATCGACCAATGGTCTGCAATGATTTCTGATGGCAAAGTAGCACGCTATTACGATAAGGAAGGCGACGAAATTATTCGTCAAGTAAACTTAAAAAGCTACGATGCCCCCTATAAAGTGATGGTGCTATGGTGTCCAGAACGAATGGATGAAACAGCATCTAATCATTTGTTGAAAGTGTTGGAAGAACCACCGTCAAATACGGTGTTCTTGTTGGTGTCTGACTTTCCGCAAAAGATTATTGGCACAATTAGAAGTCGTGTGCAAGATGTTGCCGTGCCACCAATTGCCGACGAAGACATGTTGACAACATTAGCACAACAACATCCAGAGTTAGATGAGGCGCAACGCACATTCTTTGTAAGAAATGCACATGGCAATTGGAATGCTTTGCTCAATAGTATGGAGGAAAATGAGGACGAAATGGAGTATTTCAATGAGTTTCAATCTATGATGCGTCATGCTTATCGTCCGCTCATCTTAGAAGTAAAGAACTGGTCGGAACAAGTAGGGGGAAGAAAACGTACGTGGGTCGTTACTTTCTTGCAGAAGTCGCAGCGGCTCATACGTGAAAATTTCGTCTTTCATCTACAACTCAACCCAATTGTCTACATGAACGAAGCTGAGACTCAGTTTGCCACACGCTTCGCACAATTTATACACGCAAATAACATAGAAAAAATCATGAATGAACTCGCATTAGCACAAGCACAAATTGAACAAAACGCCAATATGAAAATTGTGCTCTTCGATATGATTCTGAAATTATATAGCTTGCTTGCAATTAAAGAATAAGTAAAGAACAATGAAAGATTTCACTCTCAATAACTGCCAAAGTAATCCTGGTGTCGATGGTACACGGCAAAACACATTGCAACAATTACCTGTTACCGATTGGCTTGCCGATATTCCCGAGACTCGTTTGGAAACCGATTTGGTAGAAGTACAATTTAAAAACACCCGTAAAGGCTATTACCTCAACAGTGCGAAACTGCCACTTGAAAAAGGTGACATTGTTGCTGTAGAGTCAAGTCCAGGACATGACATCGGACGTGTTACGCTCATTGGACGTCTTGTGCTATCGCAAATCAAAAAACTAAATATCAACCTCGAACGCTACGAGGTGAAACGTGTTTATCGTAAAGCAAAGCCTGTCGACCTCGAGAAATACGAGGAGAGTAAGGCTAAGGAACACGACACCATGATAAAGGCACGTAAGATTGCTGCTGATTTGAATCTTAATATGAAAATTGGTGATGTAGAGTATCAAGGCGATGGTAACAAAGCCATATTCTACTATATTGCCGATGGTCGTGTCGATTTCCGACAACTCATCAAAGTGTTGGCAGACGTGTTTAAAGTGCGCATCGAAATGAAACAAATAGGTGCTCGTCAAGAAGCTGGACGCATTGGCGGTATTGGTCCATGTGGACGTGAACTTTGTTGCACGACATGGATGAGTAGTTTCGTGTCGGTGTCGACAGCAGCAGCACGCACCCAAGACATATCAACCAATCCGTTGAAATTGGCAGGACAGTGCGCAAAAATAAAATGTTGTATTAATTACGAACTGGCTGCCTACACTGAAGCAAAGCAAGACATTCCGGATGAACGCATCGTGCTTCAAACTAAAGAATCCGATTTCTACCATTTCAAAACCGATGTGTTTAAACGTATGATGACTTATACCTCGGCACCTGGCATGACCTCTAACCTAATTACCATTTCTGTCGACCGTGTGAAAGAAATCATAGCACTCAATAATCAAGGTATTAAGGTAGAAAGTCTGACCGATAGAAGCAACACAGAGGAACAAATAACAATGGATTACGAAAACGTAGTAGGACAAGATAGCTTGACACGATTCGATCAGGAAAAACGTCAGAAAAATAAACGTCGTAATCGTAATAATAACAACAATAATAGTCAAAATCGCTCGTTCAACAACCAACAACAAGACAATAGAGAATTTGCTGCCGATAACAATAGAAACGTAGAGGAAACACAAGATACTAATAACGCTGTTTTGCAAAACGAAGAACGACGTGACCATCAACAACAAAACAACCGCAATCAACAACGTAATCATCGCCCACGCCTGTTCAATCAAGAACAACAAGAATTCCAACCACAAGAAATGGAGCAATTGAACCAACAACAATCGCAGGAATTCAATAATAATCAACAACATCGTCATCGCGACAACAATCGAAGACATCAAAACCGTCGTAGTAACAGACCACCAAAAGACAATCGTTCTAACAATGCATAATAGCAAAAATATCATCATGAAAAAACTGTTGTTCATAATCGTTGTGTTAGCTGTTGCTCTCATCTCGTGTTCACAACGAGTGCCTTATAGCGTAGTCGATAATATCGAGGATGGTTGGCATAAAGACAGTGTGCACACATTCAGCATCAATGTCGACGACACCACAACGCTCTACGAATTAGACATTGTGTTGCGCAACACCAACGATTTCCCCGATCAAAATCTATGGTTGCAAGTGGAATGCGTAAATCCAAATGACTCACTACATATTGACACACTCAATATTTTTCTCGCTGATGAATTTGGACGTTGGCGCGGACGGGGCATTGGTTCGCACTACAACAACCTCATTCTCTATCAAGACTCAATGCAATATGCGCAAACTGGTGTCTACGAGTATCGCGTCAAACATCTTATGCGACATACAAAACTCGATGGGTTGACACAGATAGGCGTTCAATTGATGAAAAAGTAAACCTATGGGAAAAAATAAACTCAAGAAATTTGCCGACATGGAAAGTTTCTCCCATGTCTTCCAAACAACTACGAAAGAGGTGTTGGACGGTGCATTATTCCCATTAAAAGGTAAATGGCATTCCAATTTTTTCCACAACAACAATCCAATTGTCTTAGAGCTTGGCTGTGGCAAAGGCGAATATACTGTCGGACAAGCACTCAGAAATAGCGAGAAGAACTACATTGGCGTCGACATCAAAGGCTCACGTATGTGGACCGGTGCAAAACAAAGCATAGAAAATAACCTCAGTAATGTAGCTTTTGTTAGAACCGACATACACCATTTGCCACATTTCTTTGATGAGGGCGAAATTGATGAGATATGGATCACTTTCCCTGATCCACAAATGAAAAAATGTAGAAAACGTCTCACATCTACTCTTTTCCTCAACACTTATCGGCAGGTGATGAAAGAAATGGGTGTCATACACCTTAAAACCGACAGCAATTTCCTGTATACTTATACTGATGCATTGGTGAAACTAAACCAATTAGAGGTGTTGGTTAATACCGACAACCTTTATGCATCGCCTTATGGTACACAATCGCCACTCGACCTCAAAACTTACTACGAACAACAATGGTTAGCAAGAGGCATCGATATTAAATATCTTGCTTTTCGTCTACCGAGCAACACAGTGTTGGTTGAACCAGAGATAGACATTCCGTACGATACCTACCGAAGTTTTGGACGTGAAGGACGCTCAAACCTCAAATTAGGATAACAATCAGAGATATACACATCTTTACTGATAACGAACAACTACAAAACAACGATAATTTTGAATCCATTATATAACATAGGCATTCATCTCTATGGCGCTGCTATCAACATCGCCACGCTCTTCTCGCCCAAAGCAAGCAAACGAGCTAAAGGTGCACGCAACGCATTCCATGTGTTGGAGCAAAAACGAATGCCAAAAGCCGAATATATCTGGTTCCATGCCGCCTCGTTAGGCGAGTTTGAACAAGGAAGGCCTATCATCGAGGCTATTAAACAACATTTCCCTGACTATAAGATTGCGCTTACATTCTTCTCGCCATCGGGCTATGAGGTGCGTTGCGACTACAAAGGAGCCGACCTTGTTTGCTATCTGCCACTCGACACACCTAACAATGCACGGCGATTTGTGGAGTTACTCAAACCCAAGAAAGCTATCTTTATTAAATATGAATTCTGGGGCAATATTCTCGAGACGCTTCATAAAAATAATATCGACACCTATCTCGTCTCTGCCATCTTTCGTAACGACCAACCATTCTTCAAAAAAATCTATGGTGGTATGTTTCGCAAGATGCTGAAATGTTACACCAAGATTTTTGTTCAAAACGAACAGTCGCAACAACTTCTCAGCACCATAGGCGTTGAAAGCATATTGTCTGGCGACACACGTTTCGACCGTGTTTGCGACATTGCTGAGTCGGCTAAACAGTTGCCTATCATTGAGGCTTTTGCACAAGATGCTGAAGTAGTCGTGGCAGGCTCTACATGGCCCAAAGACGAGGAGATTTTGATACGCTATATCAATGCTAATAAAGAAAAAAAGATGATTATCGTGCCACACGAAATCAACGACGAGCGTATACAACAAATTTGTAATGGCCTACGACGCAGTTTTGCACTCTACACTAAAACAACCTACGACGAGGTGGTACATGCCGACTGTCTCATTGTCGACACCATCGGTTTGCTGTCGTCAATCTATCAGTACGGACGCATTGCTTATATCGGAGGAGGATTTGGCGTTGGCATACACAATATCTTAGAAGCTGCAGTTTGGGGTATGCCCGTCATCTTTGGACCTAACTACCAGAAATTCCAAGAAGCCAAAGATCTTTTGACAAAAGGCGATGGTTATACCATTTCCACATTCCGACGTTTCGAAAACCTTACCAATGAACTCTTCTACGACAAAGATGCTGGCAAAGTTGCCAAAGCATATGTGCTCTCAAAAAGGGGAGCTACTGCTGTTATCATGAAAGAAGTGTTCAATACCACAATATGATAGATTCAACACCTAAAAAGATTATATACGATGAAACCAAACATAGCAAAAGGAACACGCGACTTCACGCCTGCCGTTATGGCAAAACGTAACTACATCTTCAATGTTATACGTGATGTCTTCCACCGCTACGGATTCAAACAGATTGAGACACCTTCCATTGAACAACTCTCAACGTTGATGGGCAAGTATGGTGAAGAAGGTGATAAGTTGCTTTTTAAAATTCTCAATTCGGGCGACTTCGCTGCCAACCTAACAGACGAACAGTTACTCGAACGCAACAGTATCAAACTCACTAATAAAATTTGCGAGAAAGGACTGCGTTACGACCTCACTGTTCCATTCGCTCGTTTTGTCGTGATGCATCGCGAAGAAATAGCCTTCCCGTTCAAACGCTTCCAAATGCAACCTGTTTGGCGCGCCGACCGTCCACAAAAGGGACGTTATCGCGAATTCTATCAATGCGATGCCGATGTTGTTGGTAGCAACTCACTGCTTTATGAAGCAGAACTCATCGAAATGATTGATGACGCATTCACACGCTTCGGCATTCGTGTAGAGATAAAGCTCAACAATAGAAAGATTCTCAGTGGCATTTCCGAAATCATCGGAGAAGCCGACAAAATTACCGATATTACCGTTGCCATTGATAAACTCGAAAAAATCGGGCTCGATGGTGTTACGGCAGAACTAAAAACAAAAGGTATCAGCGATGAAGCCATTGACAAACTACAACCGATTCTCAATCTTACCGGCAATAATCATGAGAAACTCAATACGCTGAAAACCGTTTTGGCAGAGTCGGAAATAGGTTTGAAAGGTATTGCGGAACTTGAAGAAGTGTTGAGCTATGTAGAGACTGCTAATCTCCATAACTCTGTTGCTATCGACCTTACTCTTGCGCGCGGACTCAACTATTATACGGGCGCCATTCTTGAAGTAAAAGCTCTCGATGTTGCCATCGGTAGCATCTCGGGAGGCGGACGCTACGACAACCTTACAGGCATCTTCGGTCTCGAAGGTGTCTCTGGCGTAGGCTTCTCTTTTGGTGCCGATCGAATTTATGATGTACTCGAACAGTTGAACCTCTTCCCGGCAGAAACGCTTGAGGGTGTCGCCGTTATGTTCGCAGCCTTCGATGCTGCAGGCATTGCCTACTGTCTCCCATGGCTTCGTGCTCTACGTAGCAAAGGCATTGCTGCCGAAATCTACCCTGAGCCTGCCAAGATGAAGAAACAGATGAACTATGCCAACGCCACCAATGTGCGCTTCGTTGCCATCGCTGGCGACAACGAGATGCTGTCAAACACCGTCATGCTCAAAGAAATGTCGACGGGCACTCAAGAAGCACTCACGCTCGAACAACTGCTCAGCCGCTTCTAGCCTATTTGCAGAGATTGACCGACAGTTGATGCGTCGGAGAAAAATGTCACTTCATCACAAGAGGAGTGACAATTATATTACATGTATAATGGATACGAAATGCAATGATGTGGTGGGCTTTTACCGCCATTTTAAGGGGCGCTACTACCAATTGGTGGGTGTGGCTACTCATAGTGAATCGCTCGAACCGATGGTGATTTATCGTGCGATGTATGGTGAGGGGGCTTTATGGGTTCGTCCGTATGCCATGTTTTTTGAAATGGTAGAGAAAGATGGCTATTGTGGTCCTCGTTTTACTCGCGTAGAGCAGAGCGGACTGCCTGTTGAGGCACTGACTTATGTGGAGTATTAAGCGCTGCTTAACAACCGAAAAAGCGCAAATCGTAGTCATCACGGTTTGCGCTTTTTTGTGTCGATGGTATCGTGCTGTTGGCGGTTAATCCATCCGATTGCGATAGTCGTCGTAGCTAAACTCACGAAGCATCTCTACTTCGCCATTTGTGTGATAAATGGCAATCGAAGGGTGCGATACGCCATTGAATGTGGTGGTTTTTACTGTGGTGTAGTGTATCATGTCTTCGAACACAATGCGTTGCCCCACTTTCAGCGGTTCGTCGAAGCACCACTCGCCGTAGTAGTCGCCACTCAGACAACTGTTGCCACCCATGCGGTAGCCCCGCTCACTTTCTTTGGGGTCGTGTGCTCCTACGATTGCTGGTTTGTACGGCATCTCAAGGCAGTCGGGCATATGACAGGCGAATGAAACGTTGAGCATGGCGGTTTGTGTGCCGTGGTTCTCAACGATGTCTTCGATGGTGCTGATTAATACGCCAGTGCGCCAAGCAAAGGCACTGCCTGGCTCGAGTATGATTTGTAGGTGTGGATGGCGTTGTTTGAAATTTTTTAGTAGAGCGATGAGGTGTTCTGGTTCATAGTCTTTGCGTGTCATAAGATGTCCACCGCCGAGGTTGAGCCATTTCACTTGTTGCAGTTGTGGTGCGAAACGTTGTTCGATGACTGTCAGTGTGCGTTCGAGGTCGTAGGAGGTTGACTCGCATAGTGTGTGACAGTGAAGTCCTTCGATGCCTTCGGGAAGTCCATCTTGTAGTTTGTCGGCTGTGACGCCAAGTCGCGATCCGGGTGCGCAGGGGTTGTAGAGCTCGGTTTCGACATCAGAAAACTCAGGGTTGATGCGTAGTCCACATGAGATACCACGGCGTAGTGCTTCGTCGCGATGTCGTAGGAAGTGTGTGATGGAGTTGAAGGTGATGTGGCTACTGCATTCTGCTATGGTGGGGAAGTCTTGTTCGGTGTAGATGGGTGCGTAGGTGTGTGCTAAGCAGTGCATCTCTTCTTTTGCCAATCGTGCTTCGTTAAGTGAGCTGGCGGTGCATTTGAAGCCGTATTCGCGGAATATCGGGAAGAGTTTCCACAGCGCAAATGCTTTGAATGCCAGTATGATTTCCACGTCAGCTTCGCGGCGTACGTGGTCGATGATTTGTAGGTTGTGTCGAAGGTCGGCTTCGTTGACAAGGTAGCATGGCGATGGGGTGTGTTGGCATGCTTCTTCAAAGTTTTGATAGGTCATGATTGTGTGGGTGTTGGTTTGTTGTTGATGAGTTCATCGAGTGTGCCAAAGGTGTAGCCTTGTTGTTTGAGCCACACGATGGCGGGTTCGAGTGCGCCGAAAAGGTTAGGTTGTGCTTTGACAGAGTCATGAAAGACGATGATGGAGCCGTTGCGTGTGTAACGTTTCACGATGTTGAGTACCCGTGCGGGTGTCAGTTTGCGGTTGTAGTCGCGTGTTATGACATCCCAAAATACGATGGTGTAGTCGTTGCGCAATGCTGCCATTTGTTTCCATGTGATTCGTCCGTGCGGTGGTCGAAATAGTGTGCTGTGTATAAATGTGTTGGCTTCGTTGATGTCTGCCACATAATCGGCGGTGTTGGTTGAGAATCCTTTGAGGTGGTGCATGGTGTGGTTACCAACGATGTGGTGGTTGGCAGTCAGTTTGGCAAATTCTTTGGGGTATTTCCTGACGTTGTCGCCAACACAAAAGAAGGTGGCACGTATGTGATGTCGTGCGAGGGTGTCGAGCACTGTCTGTGTGGTTTCAGGGTTAGGCCCGTCGTCGAATGTGAGGTATACTTTATGCTCGTGTTTCGACATGCGCCAGATGCCTTCCCAAAGCCATCGCAGTAGCTGATTTGATTGTTCGATGAGCATGGTGCTGAACCGATGTGTGTTTGGTGTGTTTTTGTTTTTAAAAAAACAACGCATCCGAACCGTTTGCCGTGACGTGGTTTGACGGGCTGGATGCGTTGTCTTGTGTGTTATTGCCAGTGTTGTTTAGTTGGAACTGGCTTGTAGTTGTGCGGCAAATTCATTGTAGTACTTTTGGAACAGCTCTTGTGAGCGTTCTTGTAGTGCTTTGGTGCCATGAGTGATGCATGCACGATTGATTTCTTGAATGATGCCGATGTTTTGTCGAGGACTCATTTCTAGTGATACGTTCTGTCGTTTTTGACGTGGAAGGCTTTTTACCCATTCGAGACGTGTGACGCAGTCGTCCAACAGTGCATTCATAATTTCATCGCCTTTTTCGGTGTTGCCCACACGGTAGAACGACATGGCGATGCGTGTTGCGCTGTAGTCGTATGGTACGGTGGTGAACGGTACTTTTTCGAGTGTGAAGTCTAGCACTTCTTTAGTGCGTATGGTGTCGCCTTGGTTGATGAGTACGTTAGCAAGCTCGCCAAGGTAGATGCGCATGGTTTTGCAAGTGCGTAGTGTGTTCTCGTCGAGATATACTTTCGGGTCGTTCATGTTGCCGTAGTTATAACGGTGTAAGAATGTCTCGTAGCAGTTGTCGGCATCGATGCCTTGGTTTTTCTCGGCTGGTACGATGCGATAGGCCATGCCATCGAGTCGCATGTAGCGTTGGAGGGCTGGGTAGAATTCTTCGCCTACGGTCGATGATATGTAGATTGGACGTTCCCAGTGGCTTGAGTTAATCATTTCCAACATCATGATGTCGCTCTTGCGTAACATGCTGCCAAGTCGTATGATCATAGCGTCAACGCATGAGTCGTTTTCGCTGAGTACGTGGTTTTTGGCCACTTCTTCTTTGTTGACAGGTATCACGATGGTTTGTGTTGGAATGGTGCCGATGCCGTTCTCGAGTTTATAGCCTTGTTTTAGAAGATCGAGCACATCGCTCAGTAGCATGTATTCTCGTTCGTTTGTCACACGTGCTACGTCGAGTCGTCCGTCCATGTATTCGGCTTGTTTCCAATTGATTGGTAATGGTTTTGATTCGTAGTATCCGCGTTTCATTTGGTCGATGTACCAATCGGTTTGGATGTATGAGAGGTTGCATGAGCGTACGTCGGTGCGTGTGCCTTCTACTTCTTGATTGTACCATACGGGGAAGGTGTCGTTGTCGCCGTTGCAGAACAAGATAGCGTTTTCGTCGCAGGTGTTCAGGTAGTTGGCGCCAGTGTCGCGACTGATGTAGCGGTTTGAACGGTCGTGGTCGTCCCAGTTTTGTGCACACATTAGTGCCGGTACGCCGAGGCTGGCAATGGTGGCGATGAGTGCTGCCACTGTTGATGGCAGTTTAATAGAGCGTAGTAGTTGCCAGATGGCAGCTACACCGATGCCAATCCAAATGCTGAATGCGTAGAACGAACCTGCGTAAGCATAGTCACGTTCGCGTGGTTGGTAAGGTGTTTGGTTTAGGTAGACTACGATGGCAAGGCCTGTCATGAAGAATAGTGCCAAGGTAATCCAGAAGTGTTGTTTGCTCTTTTTATTGGTGCTCAACTGCCAGCAGATGCCGAGTATTCCAAGGAGAAGTGGCAAGAAGAAGTAGGTGTTGTGGCCTTTGTTTTTCTTGAGTGATTCTGGCAGGGTCTCTTGGTTTCCTAATCGTGCGTTGTCGATGAATTTAATGCCGGAAATCCAGTTGCCGTGGTCGAGTTCACCGTGACCTTGTATGTCGTTTTGGCGACCAACGAAGTTCCACATGAAATAGCGCCAATACATGAAGTTGCATTGGTAGCTGAAGAAGAATGCGAGGTTTTCACCGAATGTTGGCATGATGCGCGTCTCGGTCTGTCCGCAACGATCGACGGTGAGGCGTTCGCCACGTATGTTACCCCATGCTTTGTAGGCCTCGGCATGTCGTCCTTTACTACTGTACATACGTGGAAAGAGCATGTTGAAGCGTGGGTCCATTTCGTAGCCTATGGTGGCACGTCCGGCACTTACGTAGCTGTCTTTTTCGTCGGCGTTCTCTTTCACCTTGCGAGTGTATTTCTCTTTTCCTAGTTTCTCTATAGGTTTGCAGTAGCGTCCTTCAACTTTTAGAATTTCAGGTGCGTTGAAGGTGGAGCCGTAGAGCAATGGGCGGTCGCCGTATTGTTCGCGGTTGAGGTAGCTCTGCAATGAGAATACGTCTTCTGGTGAGTTTTGGTCCATTGGCGGATTGGCAGCAGAACGTACCATAATCATAGCATAGGAGGAATATCCTACCAAGATGACCATGGCACACATCATGATTAGATGGAGTGCTTTTGCATTGTTTTTGACGAAGAAGACGCCGAAGAGTAATATCGTCAATAGTATGCTAATGATGATGTTGTTGGCCAAGAAGGGGACACCAAGAAGAATCATGGTGATGATGAAGGAGAGGTTGGTGCGCACTTCGCTTTTCGCAGTGTGCGACTCCCAAAGCGACCATACGAGACAGCCCGCGGTGAGGATGAGGTAGATGAACAAGCCTGTGTTGAATGGCATATGTAAGCCATTGACAAATAAGAGTTCAAACTTGCCTGCTACTTTAGTGAAGCCAGGGATTAATCCATAGAGAACGGCTAATAAGATGACGCACGACACGATGATTGAGGTGATGATACCCCGTGCAGTAACTTTTTCGTGTTTCTTGAAGTAGTAAACCAACACGATAGCTGGTATGGTGAGCAAGTTCAGCAAGTGTACGCCAATACTTAAGCCCATCAAATAAGCGATTAAGATAATCCAACGTGAAGCTTCTCCTTTGTCGTCAGCATCTTCCCATTTCAGTATGCACCAGAACACGATGGCCGTGAAGAATGATGAATAGGCGTAAACCTCAGCCTCGACAGCGGAGAACCAGAAGGTATCGGAGAAGGTGTAGGCTAATGCTCCGACTGCGCCAGCGCCTAAGGTGGCTATGATGTTGCCTGTGGTGTAGTCATTCTCTTGTTTCATAATGACTTTTCTGACCAAATGGGTGATGGACCAGAAAAGGAATAGAATGGTGAATGCGCTCAAGAGTGCCGACATTGAGTTGACCATGACAGAAGCTTGCGATGGGTCGGATGCTAACAAGGTGAAGAGACGTGCAGTAAGAATGAAGAATGGTGCTCCAGGTGGGTGACCTACTTCGAGTCGATAGGCTGAAGCAGTGAATTCGCCGCAATCCCAAAAGCTACCTGTTGGCTCAATGGTCATTAGGTAGACCACTGCTGCTATGGCAAATACGAGCCAACCAACGAGGTTGTTTAGAATCTTGTATTGTTTCATGATTAAGTAATTTGCTTGTTTTTGTGCTGTTGTCGTTGTGCTGTCGTTTGGTTGACGAGGTGACACAGCAAAGATTTTGCAAAGATACAATTTATTGTTAGTTTAGAGGGAATCTCATGCTATTGATTTTATTAAAAATTGTTGTTGAGAATATGGTCGGTGTGTTGGTTGATTGTGTTGAAAGATAAAGAAATGTTCCCGTTGTTTTACTTTTTGCTTTTGTATGTCTGCTGATGGTTTCGTTTGAGTTGTTTGTATTGAAGATTATTGTGTAAAAAAAAAACAACAAAAAACGCTACAGAGTGGCTGTAGCGTTTTTGTTGTTGTGATGTGTGCTGTAAGCACAATGTGTTTTTTGAGAATTATGTTATTCTAAAACAGAGACTTCGCCTTTGTAGTGTATTTTGACTGCTTCGCCATTTGCGCCAGTAGCTGTGATGGTGATTTCGTAGATACCATCGTTGTTGTTGACAAAGACAAGGTTGCCGCTATTTACATAGATACCTTCGACGTCACCTTCGAGCTCTTCTCGAGAGGCTTTCATAAATGCCATGGATGCTGTGCCATTGGTTGCTTCCCAACTGTTGTAGTTGTAAAGAGGGTAGGAACCAGAGGTGTAGAAACCATTAGATGGGGTCATGTCGGCAACGTCGATTTCTGCTGCATAGATCGAATCGAGGTCAGCGTGTATGCTGTCTCCCATAAGTTCTTCTAATGTTACGTCGGTGTAGAAAATCATTCCCCATTCATAGTAATCTGCTTCTGCCCATTCGTCGAAGGCTGCTGCAACAGTGATTGCACGTGAGTGTCCGTCGATGCTGATGTAGTTGCCGGTAGGATCAACGACTTCAGTGGTGTCGTTAGGGTTTGGTTCTGGTTCTGGTTCTGGTCCAGGGTTGTTACATGCTGCAAAAACCATAGAAACGAGTCCGAAAAGGACTAATGAAAGGTACTTTTTCATGTTGTTTGATTTATGAGTTATTTGATTGTTTCTATTAATATGGACGAATGGTCGTCATATTTCGTTGCAGTAATGAAAAAGAAAAAGCCTCGTGCCAACAGCACGATGCTTTTTCTTTTTGCGTGTTCGTAATGTTATTTACGGATGTTGAGAGCTTTGATGATAGCACGGTAACGTTCGATATCTTGTGCTTTCAAGTAGTCAAGCATGCGACGACGTTTACCTACCAAAGCTTTCAATGCACGCGCAGTGCTATAATCTTTATGGTTCTTCTGAAGGTGTTCAGTAAGATGGTTGATACGGTATGAAAACAATGCCACTTGAGCTTCTGGTGAGCCGGT
The DNA here is from genome assembly GCA_030523485.1 of Bacteroidales bacterium. GTDB lineage: Bacteria > Bacteroidota > Bacteroidia > Bacteroidales > Paludibacteraceae > HGM05398. The sequence goes on along the minus strand of JAUNIJ010000001.1, from coordinate 37,349 downwards.
GTCAGTGTTAGACTTTCCGTATTGACCAAAGATTTCTTGCTTTTTCTCTGCGTCTAAGTACATAGAAATGTTTGTTTAAAAGTGTATATTATGTTGTTTGTTTTTGAGAGTGCAAAAGTACATGTTTTTTTTCTATTCTGCAAAACTCTGCTTCATTTTCTTTTTTTGCTGTTTATTCAAAGTTGAACACGATGGTGAACATCCTAGATGTCAGCTTACTAAGTGCGTTTGTGAAGCGGTGGTCTTCGTTCATTAGTGCATCGCCTGTACGTTGGTCGAGTGGAATGAGGAGGTCGTTGAAGCCGATGGAATATTTCAATTCGGGAGAAATTCGGAAATATTTGAGGTAGAATGTGCAGCCCACACCAAATTCAATGTAATAGTCGGTTTGTTTTAGTAGCACAGGACGTTGTCGGTCGCGTGCGAGGTCGAACGAGATACCACCACCAGCTAAAAGGTAGAATCGGTAGTTGTCGAGGCGTGGTGCGCTGTATTTGACATAGAGTGGAATGGTGACCAATGCACTTTTGATGTTTGTGTGTAACACTTCGTTGTCGCTCTCGTTGCTGTAGCTTAGTGTGCGGTCGCCTAAGTGCAGACAGGGCACTAGACGTAGGTTGAAGTACTCTGCCATGCGGAGGTCGCCAATCACACCTACAGTGAAACCTGGCGTGATGCCTGACACGTCGGCGTGATAAATTTTACCGTTGATGTTCTGTAGGCTGGGTTGGATGCCGAAATCCATCATGTTGACACCGAGTGTAAAGCCAAAATGAGCGGTTTTTAAATCGCTGTTTGGCAGGTTTTGTGCCTGAAGAGTTAGGCTTGTGAGTAGTATAAGGACGAGTATGTTGCGTACTTTTCTAAACATTGTGTTGTGGAGGTGAAGCATTTATGCTCTTTTATCCTCAATTATTTAAAACGAGATTTTTCCTCCTTTATTGTGTTTCAACGCAATAAACCTTGTGAATAATTATTTCGGGAATTTTCTTGTCAAACTCCAAAGAAATGTATACTTTTGCACATTCATTTTTCACAAACAAACTAATAACAAACAACAACTATGGCTTACGTAATTTCAGACGATTGTGTAGCTTGCGGAACTTGCATCGGTGAGTGCCCATCAAGCGCTATTTCAGAGGGCGATATCTACAAAATCGACCCAAATGTATGTGTAGACTGCGGTACTTGTGCCGATGTTTGCCCATCTGAAGCTATCCATCCAGCTGAATAATTACTCGACTTTTTGTCGCTGTAATATTGCAAAAGAAAAAACGCCATACCGCTTACGGTGTGGCGTTTTTTTGTCGTGTTGTGTGAGTTGTATCAATTAGATTTCTTTAAATAATCTGTTGTTTAGGTAGCTTTCGGTTGTCTGTTTCTATCAATAAAGAAGGGGATAAACATTGATGCCTATCCCCTTATATTGTTTATGACGAAGCCGTTGTTATTTGATTACAGCGAGGTCGTTTTGTTTTACGTCACCTAAGATTTCGAGTAATTCGATGTCGAAAATAAGTGTAGAGAATGGTTTGATTGTACCCATATCACGGTCGCCGTAAGCAAGTTCTTGTGGGATGAATACTTGGAATTTAGAACCTTCAGGCATGAGTTGAAGTACTTCGGTCCAACCAGCAATAACTTGTGTTACACCGAATTCGGCTGGTTCGCCGCGTTCAACTGAGCTGTCGAACACTGTGCCGTCGAGGAGTTTACCTGTGTAGTGTACTTTTACTCTGTCTTGAGCTGTTGGAATTTGTCCTTTACCCATTTTGATTACTTTGTATTGCAAGCCACTTTCGGTGGTGATGACACCATCTTCTTCTTTGTTGGCTGCGAGGAATTCTTCGCCAGCAGTGCGGTTTGAACCATATTCGAATTCAAGTTTTGCTTTGTGTCTGTTGTCTGCAAATTCGTTGTAGAATGCAGAAGCTTCGTCGGCGGTAAAGATGGTGCTGTCGCCAACCATTGCGTTAATGACGCCGGCTTTTACCATGTCAGCATTGCAAATGAAATCTTCGATTTGAAGGTTTGGCATTTGTTTTAACATGCCAAAGAGTTGTCCTGCTACAGTCATGCCTTGGAGTTTTGCTTCGTAAGTTTCTTTGCCTGCGTTTTTCAAGCCTTCTTTGAATTTCTTTTCAGCTACAGCCATAGGATTGAATTTGTTAGCGGTGTCTTTTTGAGTCATTTCGATGTAGCTTTTTACGCTATTGCCGTTAAGTGCACCGAAGGCAACGTTCATTGAGTCGAGGTGTTCTGCTGAGCGTAAGGTGCGATCCATCATAAGACGTTGGAATTGGTTTTGGAATTGGTCGATTTCTTCTTCTGTAAATTCGCCTTTCATACCTTTCAAGATGTTTTCAACCAATACAGTTCTGGAGAGAGTGAAGGTTGAGTCGCCTTGGAAGAAACCTTTTTCGATGTCGGAACCTACTTGAAATCCGAATGTGAGTACGCTGTTTTCGAATTCTTCTTGTGGGTTTAATTCACGGAAGTTTGTGCGGAAAGCTTTGATAAAGCTGTTGGCATAACTTTGGTTTTTCTCATTGAGCATGAAATCAGCGATGTATTTGCCTTGTTGCATGCCAAATGCGTAGCTAACAGAGTCAGTTTCGTTTGCGAGTGTTACTTTCTCTGCTTTTTGTTTTTGAGTGCAAGCTGCCAAGCCGAGGACGGCAATCATGAGGCAAGCTGCCTTGAAGATTTTTTTCATCTGAAGTTTATTTGTTATTTGTTTATTTTTCGATGCCAAGGAGTTCTACGTCGAAGATGAGTGTAGAGAATGGTTTGATTTCGCCAGCGCCTTGTTCGCCGTAAGCAAGGTTTGAAGGGAGGTAGAGACGATATTTAGAGCCTACGGCCATGAGTTGTAGTGCTTCGGTCCAACCGCTGATAACTTGTGTGAGTCCAAACACTGTTGGCTCGCCACGACGTATGGAACTGTCAAATATGGTGCCGTCGATGAGTTTACCTTCGTAGTGTACTTTTACTCTGTCTTGAACTGTTGGTTTTTCGCCGTTGCCTTCTGTGAGTATTTCGTATTGTAGGCCAGAAGCGGTGGTGATGATTCCCTCGCGTTTTTTGTTTTCAGCGAGCCAGTTTTCGTTGAGTGTTTTTACTTCAGCGTATTGTTTTTTTTGCTCTTCTTCTACTTTGTTTGCGTATTCATTGAGCAAGGTGCGGGCTTCGTTGAGTTCGATAGCTGGTTGTTTGCCTTCGCACATGGCTTCGATGCCTGCAGCAAAGTCACTGTAATTGATGCCTTTCACACCTTGTTGGTGAAGCATTTGGCCAAAGCTTAAGCCTAATGCGTAACTTGTTTTATCCATGTTATATTATTTATGATTTGGGCTTATTATTCAATTTGCAAAAGTATGAAATCTTTTTGGGTTGTGCGACTTCTTGCATGATGTTTTTATAGAAAAAATGCTGGTTGTTTTTCTTCGGTGTAGTTGTTTTCTAGCATTTTGATGTGTGAGAGGAGTTCTGCGTCTTTAAAGTGTTTTGCTTTTTGGGGACAGTGTTGTATGCAACTGTGGCATTTGATGCAGATACCCCCGATTGTTGTAGGGTCATGTTTGTCGATGCTTCCCATTGGGCATAGTTTGACGCATATCATGCATTTGTTGCATTTGTTAGTGTCGGTTGTCGGTTTTGCTTTGAGAAAGTTTGCTGGTGTGTTGTCTTCTTTTTGAGGAGTGTAGTAGTTGCAAGGCCAGTTGCCTGGGAGTTGTAGTGTTTTGTGCGTTGTGGATGCTTGTTGTTGTGTGTATATTTTCTGTACTATTTGTTTTGCGAATGCTACAATTTGTTGTATGTCGTTGTCGTTGGGCCGTCCAGTAGCAAGGTTGTTGGTGAAGGCATGTTGACATGGTAGTGCTGCAGCTGCGATTATATCGAAGCCATTTGGTGTGAGTGTTGCTTGTAGCTCTTTTAGTGCGTTGTCGTAGTTGCGGTTGCCATATGTTACACTAATGATGGTGGGTGTGTGGTCCCCTTTGAGTTGGTTGGCCACGAAGGGATACAATTTGTTTGGAATGCGACCAGCATAGACTGGTAGCGTGAGTGTAAGTAGTTGGTTGTTGGTGAATGTGAGTGTGTTTGTGCGTTGGTTGGGTGTGGTGATGTTGATGGTTGTGGGTGTGTGGTCGATAGTATATTGTTGTAATGTTTCTACGAATGTTTGGCAGATTGTTTTGCTGTTGCCAGTGGGGCTAAAGTAGATGCCGCATAGTTGGTAGGGTAGTTTCATATTTGTGTTTTTGATGTTGCAAAGTTAGCATTATTCTTTGTTTGTGTGTACTTGGTGCCTGCTTTTATAGAAAAAAATCCTCTCCCATTTGTGTTGAGAGAGGATTTTAATGTTTACCTATATGTGGGATTATCCGCCGAAGTTGTCGAATCGAATCATGTCGTCTTCAACACCAAGGCTGTGCAAGAGGTCAAGCACAGTTTTTGCCATCATAGGAGGTCCACAGAGGTAGTATTCGATGTCTTCTGGAGCATCGTGTTGTTTGAGGTAGGTGTCACCAAGCACTGGAGCAATGAAACCTGCTGTATATTTTACACCAAGGCTATCTGCTTTTGGGTCTTGACGGTCGAGTGCCAAGTGGAAGTGGAAGTTCGGGAATTCTTTCTCGAGTTCGAGGAAGTCTTCCATGAAGAATACTTCGTCGATGGCACGAGCACCATAAAAGTAGTGCATTTCGCGGTCGCGTACTTTAAGTGTTTTGAGTAAGTGCATGATTTGTGCACGTAGTGGAGCCATACCTGCACCACCGCCGACCCAAATCATTTCGCGTCCGGTGTTGTATTGTGGGCGGAATTCACCGTATGGTCCCGACATGATTACTTTGTCGCCTGGTTTGAGCGAGAAGATGTATGATGAAGCGATACCAGGATTTACGTCCATGAAGCCAGGTCCTTGTTCTTTGGGTTTGAAAGGAGGGGTAGCGATGCGGACTGTAAGTGTGATGATGTCGCCTTCGTCAGGATAGTTAGCCATAGAGTAGGCACGAATGGTTGGTTCTGGGTTGTGACATTTGAGGTTGAACAATCCAAATTTTTCCCATGCAGGTAGGTAGAGATCACCGATAAGGCTCTTGTCCATATCTTTGTCGTAGTCGATGTCGAATGCGGGGATACGAATTTGTGCGTACGAACCAGGTTCGAAGTTCATGTGTTCTCCTGGAGGTAGTTGCACTTTGTATTCTTTGATGAAGGTTGCAACGTTGCGGTTGCCGATTACAGTGCATTCCCATTCTTTAACGCCAAGCACATCTTCAGGTACTTGCATTTCGATGTTGTTTTTCACCTTCACTTGACAGCCGAGACGCCAATGGTCTTTCATTTGTTTGCGTGAGAAGTGAACGGTTTCAGTTGGGAGTATTTCGCCACCACCGTCAAGTACTTGGCATTTGCATTGGCCACATGAGCCTTTACCGCCACATGCTGATGGTAGGAATACGCCAGCATTTGAAAGGGAGGAAAGCAGTGAGCCGCCTGCTGGAATGCTCAGTGTTTTTTCTCCGTTTAGTTTTACTTCTACATTGCCAGAAGCAACAAGATAGCGTTTTGCTATCAAAAGTACGATCACAAGCAAAATGATGACTGCTAAGAATACCACTAAGCATGTGAGTATTGATAATGAATTAATTTCTAGTACCATAAGATTATCCTATTTTCAAACCTGAGAAACAGAGGAATGCCATTGACATGAGTCCTACAGTGATGAATGTGATGCCGAGGCCACGAAGAGCGGCTGGTACTTTTGAGTATTCCATTTTCTCCCTAATAGCAGCAAGACCAACGATGGCGAGTAACCAACCGAGACCAGAACCGAGCGCGTAGAAAATGGTGTCGGTTAAGTTTGTAAGTGCTTTGGGGTCGGTGGCGTCAAGGCCGATGCGTTGTTGCATAAAGAGTGAAGCACCCATGATGGCGCAGTTTACAGCAATCAGAGGTAGGAAGATGCCGAGTGAGGCATAGAGTGATGGTGAGAATTTCTCAACGACCATTTCCACGAGTTGCACGATAGCAGCAATTACGGCGATGAAAAGGATGAAACTTAGATAACTGAGGTCGAGGTCAGCAAAGCCTTCGCCTAACCATGCCAATGCTCCTGGTCCGAGCACATAGGTCTGCAGGAGGTAGTTCACAGGAAGTGTGATGAGTAACACAAAAGTTACGGCAACACCTAGTCCTAATGAGGTTTTTACGTTCTTTGATACGGCTAAGTAGGAGCACATACCGAGGAAGAACGCAAAAATCATGTTGTCCACGAAGATGGATCGTATGAATAAATTAAGTGCGTGTTCCATATTATTTTTACTTCTTTAGAAGCCTTTTTCTTTTGGGTTTAACAATGCTTTGGGCTTATTTCTCTTGTAAGTCTTTATCGACGGAGCGGTGTACCCAAATAATGCAAGCCACAAGAATCATGGCCATGGCTGGCATTACCATCAAACCGTTGTTAACATAGCCATGATCGTAGCACCATTGTGGAATTACTTGGAAGCCAAACAGTTTGCCTGCGCCTAATAGTTCGCGGAAGAATGCAACGATGATGAGGATGATGGCATATCCAATACCATTGCCGATACCATCGAGGAATGCTGCACCGGGTTTGTTGCCCATAGCAAATGCTTCCAAACGTCCCATAAGGATACAGTTGGTGATGATTAGACCGATGTAAACAGAGAGTTGTAGACTAATGTCGTAGGCAAAGGCTTTTAGTGTTTCACTTACAATGGTTACTAGAGCCGCTACTACTACCAATTGTACGATGATACGTATGTTACTAGGGATGGTGTTGCGGAGTAATGAGATAACCACGTTAGCTAATGCTACGATGATAGTTACTGATAGGCCCATTACGATAGCTGGTTTCAGTTCTACTGTTACTGCCAATGCAGAGCAGATGCCTAACACTTGAACTGCTACTGGGTTGTTTTTGCTAAGAGGGCCAAGTAATGTGTTTTTTACATTATCACTCAATTTCATAGTGTTTCCTCCTCGTTATTGATTTCTTCTTCGTCGACAGTTGTTTCTGCGTCGATATGTTCTGATGAATCTTCTTGAATGTTACTGCCGAAGAATGCGCTGTATTTGCCGAGGCAGTCTTTAAGCATAGTTTCTACACCTTTTGAAGTAATGGTGCCACCAGAGATTGCGTCAACTTTATCCATACCTTCTGCTTCTTGTCCTTCTTTCATAACGGCAATTGAAGCAAAGGTGCCTGCTTTCATCACTTGTTTGCCTTCAAATTGTTGTTGGAATTCTTTGTCGGCAATCTTAGCACCAAGACCTGGAGTCTCGCCAGCGTGTGAGAAGTAAACGCCATAGACAGTGTTTTTGTCTTCGTTAAATGCGATATAACCCCAGATGGCTCCCCAAAGACCTGCACCATTCAGTGGAATGATGTATTTTGTTTTACCGTCGATTTCAGCAATGTACATTGGCAATTCGTTGTCAGCAACTTTGTAGTTGAAGTCAACGCCTGTTGTTACTGTGTTGCCATTTTCGTCGAGCAATACATAATCTTTGATGGTTTCGTTATAGAGTTGCTCTGCATCTGCACCAACAAGGTTGATGGCGGGCAAAGAACTAAGAATTTGTTTCTTTTTGTCGAGCTCGATGTTTTTGTCTTGTCTCTCTTTCAGTGCGCCTGAGGTGATTGAAAGTAACAAGGCTACAATAGCTACGATTACAATCGTGTATACAATAATGTATATGTTGCTATTTTTGTTGAGTCCTTTTTTTGTTTCGTTTTCTGCCATGGCTCTACTTATTTGAAATACGTTTCATTCTTTTCTTGATGTTGCTTTGAACCACAAAGTAGTCGATGAGACATCCGAAGATATTCATCAATAGGATGGCAAGCATCATACCTTCTGGATAACCTGGGTTCAGAACTCTGACTACGATAGCCATCATACCGATGAGTAGACCGTAAATCCATTTGCCTGTTTCTGTGCGTGCTGAAGTTACAGGGTCGGTAGCCATGAATACTGCACCGAAAGCGAAGCCTCCGAGTACAAGGTGTTCGTACCAAGGTAAGTTAGCAATAGCAGTGTCAGGACCCCATTGGTTGAATGCGAATGCTGTGAGTGCGCCACCAATAAACACAGAGAGCATGGTTTTCCAACTTGCTACACCAGTGATGATGAGTAGGAGAGCGCCAATCAAAATGGCTAATGTGCTTGTCTCGCCAATTGAACCAGGGATAAGTCCAAGAAATGCTTCTTTGAATCCAATGGCTTGGTTGAGGATGTTGTGGAAGATTGGGTCCGCGCTGTTTGATGTTGCTAATTGACCGAGTGGCGTTGCACCGGTGAAACCATCAACATTTTCGCCAGCACCCCACCAGAAGGCATCGCGTGTACGAACCCATACTTTGTCACCGCTCATTGAGGTTGGGTAAGCGAAGAATAGGAATGCACGGGTTACAAGGGCCACGTTGAAAATGTTGTAGCCAGTACCACCGAATACTTCTTTTGCGAAGATAACAGCAAAAGCTGTTGCTAAGCCGAGCATCCACAAAGGGGTGTCAACAGGAACTATCATAGGAATCAGGATGCCTGATACAAGGAAACCTTCCTGAATCTCTTCTTTTTTAATTTGTGCGCCGATAAACTCAATAGTTAGACCTACGATGTAAGATACCAAGAGTTTTGGTAGTACGGCAAGGAAGCCAAACCAGAATTGTTGCCAGAAACCAGCTTCAGTTCCAATTGCCATGAAGTGTTGATAGCCTACGTTCCACATGCCAAAAAGCAATGCGGGAATCAATGCTATCACTACTGTAATCATAAGTCGCTTGGAGTCGATGGCATCATGGATGTTAACACCGCTTTTTGATGTGGTGTTTGGAACAAACATGAATGTTTTAAAACCATCGAAAACCGAGTGTAACTTCGACAGTTTGCCGCCTTCCGAGAATGTTGGCTCGAGTCTATCTACAGTTTTCTTTAGAAAATTCATATTGCTTGAAGTTTTGTTTTTTTTCTAATGTTGAGTTATTCAAGTTCGTTACGCATGTAATCTAACGATTCGCGCACGATGTGTTGTATCTCGATTTTTGATGTGCATACATATTCGCATAGGGCGAAATCTTCGGGAATAATTTCGTAAGCACCGAGTTGTTCCATCTTATCGAGGTTCTTAGCAATCATTGCTTTTACAAGTTGTTCTGGCATGATGTCGAGTGGGAACACTTTTTCGATTTCATTGCTAGCGATGAAAGCTCTTTCGCCGCCAAGTATGCGTGCATCAAATTTGAAGGTTTTGTTCTTGTTGAGGCATCTTGCCAATTTTGCTGTAAAGAGGTTACTGTTGCTGAACATGTTGAAGCGTGGAGCTATCCAACCAAACATTTCGTCAGCTGTGTCGCCCTCTGCAATGACAGTGATTTCGTTTTTCAGTGGGTTTTGGAATGCACCTTCTGCACATGCTTCACCTGTGAGCACGTTACCATTGATGATACGAAGTTTCTTGTCGTTGATGAGGTTACCGTTAACAATGTCGGCTACAGGTGCACCAATAATCGTGTTGATGTATTTTGGTGCTTTGGCTTCTGGTCCTACTACAGCAATGGTTTTTGTGAAGTCGATTTTACCTGTACGGATAAACTTGCCAAGCAATGCTACGTCTTGAATGTTCATTGTCCAAACCACGTCGCCTTTATTGATTGGGCAGAGAGCGTTGATCTGTGTACCAACCAAACCAGCAGGATGTGGTCCGTTCATTTCGTTCACTTCCACATTTTTCATGTTGCGAAGTGCGGCATTGGTCTCTTTGTTTACTGTGTAGTAAACTTTGCCGTTGGTGAGTTTTGCTAAGGCAGAAAGACCTGTTTGTACGTCAACTTCTTTGCCTGCCAATACGTAGTTGTAGTCGGCAGCTAGCGGTGCAGTGTCGAAAGCAGATACGAAGATGTTGTTTGGCGTTACTTCTGGGTTGGCTACTACGCCGTAGGGGCGTTGCATGATGAATGCACCAAAGCCACTACCAAATACTACGTTGCGAATGTTTTCAGGGGTTTGGTTGCCAGTCTCGAATGGATCGTAAGTTTGCTCTTCGGCTACGTTTACCGAAATGTAAAGCAATTTTCGACGGTCGCCACGTTTAACTTCTGCTACGGTGCCACTTACTGGCGACGTAACTTTAAGTTCTGGGTGTTTTTTGTCGAAAAACAATACGCTACCAACCTTAACGGCATCACCCTCTTTCACTGCAACTTTTGGAGTCAGACCATGGAAATCGTCAGGCACCATTGCCACTGTTTGTGGCTTGCGTGCTGAGACAGTTTCATGGGTTGCGTTGCCAGAGATGGCAATGTTCAATCCTTTTTTTACTTTTAAGGTTTCCATATAAATGAAATTACGTTTGTTTCTTTTTGTTCGCTAATTAGCTGTACACTAATCACCTACGGTGCATCCTTTTTACAGAACACACTGTTAGCAAATCAATTGCAAAGATAGTATCTTTTTTCAAATTTCCTATTTCTTTGGAGGTGATTCTTTGTCTAAACTTTTTTCTGACAGTTTGCTATTTAAAAAAGTGGAGACGCACACGATAAGGGGTGTGCGTCTCTATTTTTTTTCTAGTGTGAAATATTATTCTAAAAATCCTTGTTGACGTAGTGCTTCCAGCATGCCTGTACTCATAGCTTCGTTGTCACGTTTGGTGTAGCGGATGTCGGTGAAAATCTGTGCTAAAGTCTCTTTGTTGTTGATAGTTACAAAGTGCTTGTTCTCCTCCAAACTTTCTTTCTTAGCGTAGTGTTTGTCGATGTCTTGTGGGGTGTAATCGTGATAAGTTTCTTGGTGTACAAAGGCGGACACATCGAGACGGTCGCTGAGTTCTGGCGTCTCGTCGGGCCATCCTACGGTGAGCGTGGCAATAGGCATTACTAGTTTAGGCAGTTTTAATACGTCAATAATCATTTTTGGCATATAGACTGTTGTGCCAAGAAAACAAAGTCCAAGGCCTTCCTCTTCTGCTAAGTTACAGAATGTTTGGGTGAACAACAAGGCGTCTGTTGCTGCGTTGATAAACGATAAAAAATTATTGTAGCCAGGCTCAGCTTTGCGGTTTTCGCACCAAATGGTAGTGCGTCTAAAGTCGGCGCAGATAGTCAGCACCACAGACGCATTTTTTACCATTGGTTGGTTGAAGTGTGCTGGCGCTAAGGCGGCTTTTTGTGCATCGTTTTTCGTAATTACTACAGAGTAAAGTTGTAGATTGCCCATTGTTTGTGTGTGCGATGCCTCTGCTAAAAGTCTGTTTAGTAGCTCGTCGCTCACTGGTTGGGTGGTATATTTACGTATTGTGCGTCGAGTGTTGATTGTTTCCATTGCTTGTAATATTAATAATGTGTAGAATTGGGTGCATTTCCTTGCTTATAGTCTTTTTTATGTCGACGATAACTAAGGCTACAACAGAGTGAAAACAAATGCGTTGTTGTTTCTATTGTGAGGCAAGTAATGCGGTGCAAAGATAACAAAAAACTCTGTGTTGAAGGTGTTTGACAAAGAAAGGATAAGTATTATTTTTTTGAGGGGTTGTGTAAATAAAAATAATGTTGTAATTTTGCCGCCCAAAGTGTAACCGCTGATAGGACAATGTAGTGACCTGTGAATGTTGCACTATCATCAACTTAATAAAACTATTACAATGACAGATTTCATTAAAGTTGCCGAACAAGCTTTCGCTGTAGAGCACAACTATCCTAAGTTCAAAAGTGGTGACACTATCACCATTGCTTACCGCATCAAAGAAGGTAACAAAGAGCGTATCCAGATGTACCGTGGTGTGGTTATTAAAATCGTTGGACATGGCGAGAAAAAGCACTTCACCGTTAGAAAAATCTCTGACAATGTAGGTGTGGAACGTATCTTTCCAATTGACTCACCATTCATCGATAGCATCGAATTGAACAAAGTTGGTAAAGTTCGTCGTGCTAAACTCTATTACCTCCGTAACTTAACTGGTAAGAAAGCACGTATCAGAGAAAAACGCATGAACTAATCGTTCAGCTTCTTCTCTTTGGAAAAATAAAAAGTCGCCCGGATAAACTATTTGGGCGATTTTTTTTGTCCTTAATTCTCCCTTTATAGTATGGTGTCGGTAGAAAATCGTACCTTTGTAGCCTAAAGTAAAATATGTAATATAACAAACAATGATTGAAGCAGATAAAATAACACAAGTAGAAGATGCTGTCGTAGATACCCTGGAGGGGCTTGCTGCCGACAGTGCTCGTGTAGAGGAAGTTAAGAGCGCAATGAGCGACATTACAACCACCCTTGTCGATAGCCTTGCACATGGAAACCTCCAAGGTGTTGGTGCAGCAAGTGTCGATAAATTAGGCATCTTGTTACAACAACTAATCGAACTAAGCGTCAGTTTTGGGAAAAAAATACTAATGGCTGTTGTCATCTATATTGTCGGACGCTACATTGTTCGTTTTCTAAAACGTTTCGTGAATGGTTTCTTGGAACGTCGTAATGTAGTGCCTGAAGTAAAGTCTTTCATCGGTAGTATTGTTAGCGTTAGTTTAAATGTTATTTTAATTATTTCGGTTGTCGGTGCGTTGGGCATTGAAACAACCTCATTTGCAGCGCTCCTAGCATCTGCTGGTGTGGCTATTGGTATGGCTATGAGTGGTCAGATGCAGAACCTTGCAGGTGGTGTACTCATCTTACTTCAGAAACCTTATAAAATAGGTGACTATATTGAGACAAATGGCATTCAGGGTGTGGTGGAAAGTGTACAAATCTTTACTACACGATTGAAAAGCCTCGACAATAAAGTTATCATCGTGCCTAATGGTTCTATTAGTGGTAGTGTACTTACCAACTATAGCGAACAACCTCTACGACGTGTTGATTTCTCGTTTGGTGTAGAATATGGCCAAGACTTTGAACAGGCGAAACTAGTGCTTATGCGTATTATCGATGCTGATGAACACATATTAAAAACGCCGGAGCCATTTATCGAATTGGGCGAATTAGCTGATAGTAGCGTTAATATCACTGTGCGAGTTTGGTGCAACAGCGCCGACTATTGGACTGTATTCTTTGATATGAATCGTAAGGTTTACGAAATATTCAACAAAGAAGGCATCGGATTCCCATTCCCACAGGTTACCGTTCATCAAGCTAACGACTAATAAAACATGTCATGAAACAGCGGATAGTCTTCCTACTCCTACTCACTGCGTTGCTTGTTTGCCCTAAGCATGGTTATGCTGAGACTAATTATGTGGCACAGCTTAACCAGTGGCTTGCTAACTACGACTCCATCTATGCCACAATAGGTAAGGTGCGGGTGCTACGAGTGCGACGCAACGAGCAAACACTGGAGTGCGATGTCTATCTGAACGCTTATTTTGGAAGTGCTTCGTTCCGAAACGAATTGATTGATAAAATGGAGCGTGAAGTTCGTCACATCGTCGGTACACAGTACACGGTCAATTTCTATACCGACAATGTGAACGTACGTCAATTGGTACCTAACTTCTTTCAACCTAAAGCACAACGCGATGCTTCACGACACTCTGCTGCAGGTACTCGGCCGTCGGTTCCTTTGGTCTCCAATAAATCAAAACCCTATCACATTCGCTATGGGTTGCAAGGACGTCATATTGCATTGTGGAATAGTCATGGGTACTATTATAATCAACAAACCAACCAATGGACTTGGCAACGTCCACGACTTCTGCTTACTGTAGAAGACAAACTATCGACATCGTATGTGCTCGACTATTTGTTGCCTATGTTAGAACATGCTGGAGCTAATGTGCTGTTGCCACGCGAACGTGATACACAAACACATGAGGTGATTGTCGACAACGACGGATCAACTAAAGGGTCGAAGTATGAGGAAATCATCAAAGTCGGTCGACCTATTGTCGACACTGCAGCATTCGCCATCCCCGACACTGTGCTCACTGTAGGTGAAAATCCTTTTCGTGCGGGCACTAGCCACACCTTCCCCACTGCTGTCGACGGACGTAACAAAATAATCTGGCAGGCTGAGATACCAGAAGACGGCGACTATGCCGTTTATGTTTCTTATCATTCCTATAAAAATTCTGGTGTAGCTCATTATGCCGTCTATCATGCTGGCGGCGTAACTCATGTCGATGTCAACCAACGCATGGGTGGGGGTACATGGATTTATCTTGGCACATATCATTTCAAACAGGGAGGGCATGACAATAGCCGTGTCGTGTTATCGAATCTTGGACCCGACAATAAACACGTCGTTTCGGCTGATGCTGTTCGCTTTGGCGGAGGCATGGGTAACGTAGCGCGCAAACCAGCAGAAGCAGAAGTGGTGGCAGAACAGAAAAAGAAGAATCCAAAACTGAAATGGACGACCAATAACGCAAATGCGCCCTACATCACCAGCTGTGTGCCACGCTATCTTGAGGGAGCACGCTACTGGATGCAATGGGCAGGCATACCACAAACTGTCTATGAATATTCCGGAGGTATCAACGATTATAAAGACGACTATGCCTCACGTGGCAACTGGGTCAACTATCTCCTAGGGGGCTCATCCTACGATCCAGATTCGGTTGGACTGAACATCCCTCTCGATCTCTCCCTTGCTTTGCATACCGACGCGGGTAATATCCCCGACACAATTGTTGGCACATTGGCGATATGTACTGTTGAAGATAACAACTTACCGAGAAAAACGGTTAATCCTAACGGACAGTCACGATGGGCATCACACGACCTTGCCGACCTTGTGTCTACCTCGGTTGTTGACGACATTCGTCGAGTTTATGCTCCGAATTGGTCGTCAAGAGGCATTCGTAATGGCAACTATGCTGAGTCGCGCATGCCACATACTCCCGCCATGATTCTTGAACTCCTTTCACACCAAAATTTCGAAGATTTACAACTAGGCCTCGATCCCCGTTTCCAATTTCTCACGGCAAGGGCAATCTATAAAGGTGTGTTACGATTCGTAGCATCGCAAAACAATACTGACTATGTGGTGCAACCTCTTCCCGTAACAGGCTTTGCCGTTACTATGAAAGGTGATAGTGTTCGTCTAAGTTGGCACCCAGTGCTCGATAGTTTGGAACCATCGGCAAAACCGACTGGCTATGTTGTTTACACACGTATGGAAAACGGTGGTTTCGACAATGGTATCTTAGTGCGCGACACTACCAAAACACTTGCATTGCCAATCGGTAAAATTGTAAGCTACAAGGTGACAGCTGTCAACGATGGTGGCGAGAGTTTCCCGTCAGAAGTGCTTTGTGCCTATCGCGCTCATCGCCACGATAGTCCTGTGCTGATAGTTAATGGATTTACACGTATATGCGGACCTGAAGGGTGGAAAAAAGATGGTAATGCTGGATTCTATGACTATCTCGACCATGGTGTGCCTTATGGCAGAAACCTCGCTTATGTCGGTCGTCAGCATGAGTTTAACCGTGCAAAACCATGGGTGACTGATGATAATCCTGGCTTTGGTCATTCGATGGCAGAATATGAGACTGCCATTGTGAAAGGCAATACGTTCGATTTCTGCTACGTACATGGCAAAGCATTGAAAGAAAGCGATTGCAGTTTCGTCTCATCATCAGTCGAAGCAGTGGAACATGGTAAGGTGAATCTCAACGATTATAAGATGGTTGACTTATTCCTTGGCGAGCAGAGAAGCACACGTTTCGGTTATCTCGACAGTACTTTCAATTTCGTGACTTTTACACCAAAAATGATGGCTCTGCTCACCGACTATAGCAAGCATCATGGTGCATTGTTAGTGTCGGGTGCACATATCGGCGTCGATAATTATTTAGTGAATCCAAGCGAGGAGAAAAAACAATTTCTTAGTGACGTTTTACGCATCCGTTATAAAAAATCGAATGCAGCAAGTCGCGGACTTCTCGAGGGTGTTGTCTCGAAAAATGTTCAAGTTATTGGTAAATTTCAATTCTCCACCAAACCTGACGGAGAAACCTACGAGGTAGAGTCGGCTGATGCTTTGTCGCCAGCACAATCCGACGCTTGCGCTGTCATGCGGTATGTTGACACGGGATTGGTGGCTGCTGTTACTGGTAAATCCAGCGGTTTCACGACCTTTGTATGTGGCTTCCCATTCGAAGCCATCGAAAACGAAGAACAGCGCAATGGCTTGATGCATCAAATCGTACAAATACTATTGAAAGATAAGGCAACAACATCAATCTCAAAAAAATAACTGTCATGCGAAAATCTATTCCTAATCTTCTTACTTGCTTAAATCTGCTCTCAGGCACGTTGGGTATCATCATTCTGCTTACATCGTTAGGGGTGGGCTCTACAACAAATACGTTGGTAGCCAGACTGCAGTCACTTCCTATCGATGCTGCTCATCTTGCTTTCATCTGTGTGTGCTGTTCTGCTGTGTTCGATTTCTTCGATGGCTTTGTAGCGCGTCTCTTAGGTGTCACTTCACCTGTGGGTAAAGAACTTGATTCGTTGGCTGACCTTGTGAGCTTTGGCATTTTACCTACTACTGCAGCATTTTGTATGGTGTCCAACCAGTTGGAGGCGGTGACATCTGCCGACACGCTGCGACTCATTGTGGAACTGTTGGTGTGGGTGATGGTGGCTTTCTCTGCACTCCGACTTGCTAAATTCAATGTTGATACACGTCAGTCTACCTCGTTCATTGGCTTAGCCACACCTGCTAATGCGCTGTTTTGGATAGGTTTGTTTTGTAGTGGTTGCTTCCACAACATTCCTTGGTGGCTATTGTTTGCCGGTGTCTTGATGAGTTGCTATTTGTTGGTGTGCGAACTGCCGATGTTCTCTTTCAAGATACGCTCGTTGAAATGGACAGATGCTAAATTTCAAATCTTGCTTGCGGCTGGTGCACTCGTGTTGATTCCAATTTTTGGTTATCTCGGACTCAGTCTTGTTGTCTTGTGGTATCTTCTACTTTCGTTAGTGAAATATTTCGTCGATAAAGCGGCGTAGGATAACGGGCCGAAACAAATCTGAACAGTCTCTATATGGATGGCTGATGTCGATGACACCGTCCTTTCTGTCGTATTTCTGTATTAAATACTAAGACAAAAAAAGTGCTACTCTATGAGTGGCACTTTTTCGTATGATCAATTGTTATCTTATTCATTTTTGTGGAACTTATTGAAGCAGTCGCGACAAATAGGTTCGTATTTGTCGGTCTCGCCCAATAGCACTTGTTTGCTCCCTTCAACTAAACGATGCGACACATAAGCCGGCATACCACAATGTACGCAGATAGCATGCACTTTCGTAACGTCGTCGGCAATCGCCATCAACTGTGGCATCGGACCAAATGGACGGCATAGATAATCCATGTCGAGACCGGCTAAAATGACGCGCACTCCCATGTTTGCCAATTCGATGCATACCCTCACTAGTGAATCGTCGAAAAACTGTGCTTCGTCGATGCCTACCACATCAGCATCACCGCAAAGCAATAAAATGCTGTCAGCTGCATCTACTGGTGTTGAAAGGGTGGCGTTGTGATCGTGACTCGTCACCTCAACGTCAGAATAACGCGTGTCGATGGCAGGCTTGAAAATTTCAACACGTTGCTTCGCTATTTTTGCACGCTTTAAACGGCGTAATAACTCTTCTGTCTTGCCTGAAAACATCGAGCCGCAGATGACTTCAATGCTACCGTGCTTTCGGTTTTTGTTGACTTGTGATTCGAAAAAATCCATGGGTCGGTAATGGGGTGTATATTATAGATATTGTATTGTCTATTTTGGGTGTAAAAATACTTATTGTAAATTTCAGCGACGTAATAGTTTGTGAAACACGATGGTGGAATCGTGAAAAACATGTACTTTTGTTGCGGAATTACGTCAACTTAATGCATGGGCAAAGTTAACGTTTTCGTCGAAAATATACGTCAATGGAAAAAGAATTTCTTACACAACTTATTTCTCGTGACCTCAACGACCTCCGAAAACTCGTTGATGGCTTCATACAACTCACTGATGTTCCTGAACCTTTAGTACGTTTGGCTGCCGAAAAAGCTGACGACCTTGCTACGATGTTGCGCCGACTGTCGGAGCAGAGCAGTGACGATGTCCTTGTCTCGCAACCCGAAACAGTACTAACACCAGACAGTACTGGCGAATCAACAGTCTCTGTGCCAGAACAGCAAGCAGAAGATGTTTGTGAATCGCACTTTGAAAGTGAACCGGAAACGTCTGAAGCGACTCAATATCAAGAGGAGATGTTACAAAATACTGACGAAATACCCGTTATTAAATCGGAATCGGTGATGACACAACCAGAAAACGATGTGCAAGAAGTGATAGACAAACAACCAATCGAGTCAGAACGACGTGTGTTGTTTGCAGAGCAAGAAGACCGCTCATTAGGCACCGCCTTCTTACGCAGTCCTGTGGTAGACCTTAAAAAGGCCATCTCTTTAGCTGACCGTTTCCGATTTATTCGCGAATTATTTGATGGTAATGGTGAGCAAATGAGCATTGTGGTGGATGAAATAAATCAGTTGCATTCGTTTGACGAATTCGAAAACTATCTTGCCACCCATTTCCCACAATGGAATAAAGAGGATGCTGTAGTAATAGACTTTATTAATATTGTATCACGTAAATTCTGAACCTCACATGCCAAAACTCTATATTGTGCCGACGCCCGTCGGTAATCTCGACGATATCACGCTACGTGCCCTTAAGGTGTTGAAGAGTGTCGATCTTCTCCTTGCGGAAGACACACGCACCACAGGCATTCTCTTAAAACATTTCGATATCTCGGTTCCTTTACTCTCACACCATAAATTCAACGAACATCAGACTGCTGAACGTATCGCTGAGAAAATTGAGGCAGGAAAAGATGTGGCGTTGGTGTCGGACGCAGGCACGCCAGGCATCTCCGACCCAGGATTCTTGCTTGTACGTACGTGTGTCGAACATGGTATCGATGTCGAATGTCTTCCAGGTGCTACTGCTTGCATTCCTGCCATCGTCGACTCAGGACTGCCGTGCGATCGCTTTGTCTTCGAAGGTTTTCTACCACAAAAGAAAGGGCGGAATAGTCGATTGGAAGCATTGGTCGATGAAACACGTACCATGGTGTTCTACGAATCACCTTTTCGATTGGTGAAAACATTGCAACAGTTTGCCAACACTTTCGGACCAGAACGAGAGGCGTCTGTGTCGCGTGAGATATCGAAGAAGTTTGAAGAAACACAACGTGGCACATTGGCTGAGTTAGCAAGTCATTTCACCGAGACACCGCCCAAAGGCGAGATTGTTATCGTTGTGGCAGGAAAAGAAAAAGAAAATCGCAAAGGTAAACATCAGCAACAAAAAGAACATAATGCTGATGATAACCAATGACTATGATGGCAACTGAGCACCAACATCCAAAAATCATATTCTTTGATCTCGACGGCACTCTTTGGGATTTCCGAACCAATGCCATCGCTTCGTTAAAGGAACTTTTCGAACAGCATCGCCTCAATCGCTTTTTCGCCGATTTCGCCGATTTTCACCATCGTTATGCCCCATGCAATCATCGTCTCTGGGATGAATATGCACGTGGCGAAATAACAAAAGATTTCTTGATGGTTGAACGATTCGCCTCTCCACTTCGCGAAGTTGGCGTGACCGACGACGCGTTGGTCACAACGTTGAGTCAAGGATTTTTTACCCATTTGGCAGAAAAACGACAATTAATGCCTCATGCAATAGAAGTGCTTGAAGTGCTTAATAATAAATATTGTATGGCCATCGTGTCTAATGGCTTTCCTGAGATACAGTTTAAGAAACTCGAAAATGCGTCATTGCTACACTATTTTAAATATGTCATCCTCTCGGAGCAAGTTGGCGCACCCAAACCCAATCCCCTTTTTTTTGATGCGGCGATGAAAATATGTCATTGCAAACCGTCCGACGTGATTCTCGTCGGCGACGAATATGCCACAGATATCGTCGGTGCACATAACTATGGCATTCCAACGGTGTGGTATAACCCACAGAATATGACAGCCGAAAAGCCTGTGCATGATTTTGAAATCAACGACCTGAATGCACTTTTGACAATACTGCTGTAGTTGTTACAACAAAAATCAACCGAATATTTATTATAAATTGTTGGTGGTCAGTCTTACTTGAAGCGAAACGACCTCGTGTGAACAACATCATATGACTTTTAAAAGCGGCAAAAATCAGAAATTCGTTCTTACAATCGTTCCTCATAATGTGCGTGTTGCAGAAAAAAACGGCAAAAAAAGAGAAATCAGTTTGCCAAATACTTGCATAGTCTAACGAAAATATTTATCTTTGCGGCTGATTATTTTCGTAAAGTGTATAAGTGTCCTTATGCACCTTGGCGAAAATGCTTGACGTGGACAATAATTAATAATTAACAAACTATCTATCCAAACTCTATGAAAAAGCTTATGCTATTAGTAACCAGCTTGTTGCTTGCATGCACAAGTATGGTTTATGGTCAATCATTGACCGTCAGTGGCACCATAGTGGACGGCGAGACAAACGAGCCCATTGTCGGAGCTTCTGTGCAGGAGGAAGGTGATTTATCAAATGGTGTGGCTACCGACCTTGATGGCCACTTCTCCATCACCGTTGCCTCTTCCAAATCAAAGCTTGTCGTAAAGTATCTTGGCTACAAAGATCAAGTGGTTACAGCTCAAAACGGTGTTCGCATCGTTATGGAATCTGATACCAAAATGCTTCAAACAGTAGTCGTTGAAACAGGTTACGGCGCACAAACAAAAGTTTCATCAGTAGGTTCTGCTGCTGTTGTTGATGGCGAAACCATCGAAAACAAAAACCCTAGTGATGTAACAAAAGCTCTTGCTGGTGAGTTCGCCGGCGTACAAGTAACCAACTCAACAGGTCAACCTGGTCAAACTGGTTCTGTACAAATCCGTGGCGTCGCTTCTGTAAACGCTAGCACAAGCCCTCTTTACGTTGTCGATGGTATCCCTTATATGGGCGACATCGCTTCTATCAACCCTGCCGATATCGCTTCAACAACTGTGTTGAAAGATGCTACCGCTACATCATTGTATGGTGCTCGTGGTGCTAACGGCGTTATCGTTATCACAACCAAAAAAGGTTCTACTGGCACACAAGGTAAAATCGACGTAGACGTTAAATATGGTGGCAACATGCGCCTCCTCCCTCTCTACGACGTTATCTCAAGCCCAGAAGAATATACCGAAATGGGTTGGCAAAGTATCTACAACTACCTTTACTACATCGCTGGTAACAGCCAATCACAAGCTCAAACACAAGCTGGCTATCAACTCTTCGGCGGCGCTGAAGGTGTTGCAAAACGTTACAACATGTGGCAAGCTAACGGTCGTGACCTTATCGACCCTTCAACTGGTAAATTCTACGAAGGTACCGAACGTAAATATACACCAGAAAGTTGGAGAGATTATATCTTCCGCACTGGTAACAAATTCGAAGCAACTGTAAAATTCAGCGGTGGCTCCGACAAAACTACTTACTACACATCTTTCAGTTATTTGAAAGACCAAGGTTATTACATCGCTTCTGACTACAACCGTTTGACAACTCGTTCAAACCTCAACTTCCAACCTAAAAAATGGTTGCGTGGTGACTTGAACATCTCTTACGCTTATTCAGAAATGAATAACCCAGGACAATCAAGCAACATGAACAACGGTTTCGCTTATGTAAACGAAACTCCTCCTATCTACCCTGTTCTTCAACACGATGTTAACACCGGTGAAGTTCTTCAAGACACACGTATCGGTGGCGATGCATTCGACTACGGTTCATACACCGACGCTTACGGCTCACGTGGCTACGGTCTCGGTATCAACCCTGCTGGTGCACTCCGTCTCGATAAACAACACTTCTCAATGCACCAATTGGTATTGAGCGGCGACTTGGAAGCTCAACTCTACAAAGGACAAAGTGCTAACGCAACTCACGACTTGAAATTGACTGCTAACGTTGGTTATCAATACTATGGTCAAGATGCTTACTCACTCACCAATATGTATTACGGTGACGCTGAAGGTCTCGGACGTTTATCCAAACAATTCTATAACTACATGACCATCACTGCCAACCAAATGTTGAAATATGGTACTGTAATTGCTGACGACCACACCCTCGACGTATTCGTTGCTCACGAAGCCGTTATCGACTACGCTGCTACTGCTTATGGTGCCGTTTCTAACCTCCTCCTCCCAGAAGGTGTTGAATGGTCAAACGGTGCTATCTTCGACGCACTTTCTTCATCAACAGGTCGCGAACGTCTCGAATCATACTTCGGACAACTTCGTTATAACTTCGCTGATAAATATTCACTCCACGCTACTCTCCGTGGCGACGGTAGCTCTATCTTCGCTAAAGGTCACCGTTGGGGCGTCTTTGGTTCTGTAGGTGCTGCTTGGATGATGTCAGAAGAAAACTTCATCCGCGACAACGCTAAATGGATCAAAGAATTGAAAATCAAAGCTAGCTGGGGTACCGCTGGTAACAAAGAAATTGGTTCATACGCTTGGACTGACCGCTACTCAATCAATACCATCGACCAAACTCCTGCTCTCGTATGGGTTGCTCGCGGTAATCCGAACTTGACTTGGGAACGCACTGCTCAAACTAACGTTGGTGTCGAATTCGCATTCTTCAAAAACGGTATGTTCAACGGCGAAATCGAATACTATCACAAAAACGTTTCTAACCTCCTCTTCCCACGTGCCGTTGCTCCATCACAAGGTTACTCTTCATACTATGTAAACGATGCACAATTGGCATTGAACGGTGTTGAATTCAACTTCGGCGTTAAAGCTGTTGATCGCAACAACGTAAAATTGAACTTCCGTCTCACTGGCGCATTCGAACGCGACAAAATGCTTCAAATGCCTATCGATCACGATGGTGTAGAAACACGTATGTTGATGAACGGCGCTATGGCTGTTGGTCACTCTAACTACGAGTGGTACTTGCCAGAATATATGGGCGTTGACCCAGAAACTGGTGAAGCAATGTATGCTACATACACCGACCCAGAAAACCCAGAAGAAACAATTACCAGCGTATACCTCTACGAATTGCAACACCCAGGTTGCACACTCGAAAAAGGTACAACAAAGAGTCCTACCTCAACAGCATATGCAGCTTCTAACTACGTATACAACTCAAAAGGTAGATGCCTCCGCGCTCGTCCTGACATCTATGGTGGTTTCGGTATTGACATGAAACTCTATGGCGTTGACATCTCAGCATTCTTCAACTACCAACTCGGTGGTTATGGCTACGATAGCTCTTACGCTATGTTGATGGAATCTGGCAAGTTCGGTGCTCGCAACTGGCATGTTGACATGCGCAATGCTTGGACAGAAACCAACACTAACACCGACGTTCCACGTCTCTCTAACGGTTACGACTTGTATTCTAACTATACATCAACTCGTTTCCTCACTTCTCTCTCAGCGCTTCAATTGGCTAACGTTCGTATCGGCTATAGCTTGCCTAACAAGGTCGTTTCTAAAATGAAACTCAACAGCCTTAACTTCTATGTATCTGGCGAAAACTTGTTCGTAGTATCTGCTCGCAGAGGTTACAACCCATTCGCTTCTTACACTGGCGGTAGCAGCACCTACAGCTATTCACCACTTAGCACAATCATGGGCGGTATTAAATTCCAATTCTAATAACGAAATCTAAGAAAATAGAATTATGAAAAAGTCTTTAATGATTGTAGCAATGGCAGCTGCTGTATTGTTCAGCTCTTGCTCACAAAGTTTCTTGGATGTAGAACCTTCTGGTAGCACTATTATTCAATCGCAATATGAGGACGCTTATACTGTTTTCGATGCTAGTGTACTCGGTATCTATAGCTTGATGATTCAATATGGCGGTAGCCACGACCTCTTCGGTCAAAAATGTATCGATATCCACACCGACCTTGGTGTTGGTGACCTTGCCCTCCGTGGACGTAACTATGGTTGGTTCGAAACAGCGGCTTTCATGAACGAGTTCGGTTACTCTTCATTCTCAAGCTACATGTGGACTTCCTACTACTACAAAATCATCAAGAACTGTAACGTGCTTTTGGTACAACGCTCTCTTGAAAAATACGAAGGTGTTGATTTCAGCGATCATTCTGCTTTAACTGATGAAGAACTCAACGCTTCTTATGCTTTCGGTCAAGCTTTGGCTATGCGTGGCTTCTGCTACTTCTGGCTTGCTAACTACTTTGGTGAACAATATGGTAAAGGTTCAACCGCTGCGTTCGACCTCAGCGCTGTTTGTGCTCCTATCTACACCGAAGAAACAGAAATCGGCGTTCCTCAACCACCTTCAACAGCTGAACAAGTTTATCAACAAGCAGAAAACGACCTCTTGCTCGCTATCGAATATCTCGACGGCTTCTCACGTTTGTCAAAAACTTACATCAACCAAAGTGTAGCAAAAGGTTGGTTGGCTTATCTCTACTTGCAACGCGGCTATTTCCAAAACGAAGATTTTGCTGAAGCAGCTCGCTTGGCTACTGAAGTCATCAACTCTGGCGAATATTCTATGATGCCTTACAGCGATGTTCTTACCACTGGCTTCACTAGTGTAAGTGCTAAAAACTGGATGTGGGCTCAGGACGTTACCACCGAGACAGCTACTGGCCTCGCTTCTTACTTCGGTCAAATGGACGTATTCACCTATAGCTATGCTATGGCTGGTGACTACAAAGCTTGTGACGACGCTCTCTACGCTTTGATTCCTACATCAGACCGTCGTAAACAATGGTTCCAAGATGTTGATACCAACAGCGCTATCAATAAAACTTACACACTCGCTCCACTCCAGAAATTCTACGACACAAAACGTATTCTCGGTGGCGACCGTGTTTGGACCAACGATATCTGCTTCATGCGTCTCGAAGAGATGTATCTCATCGCTGCTGAAGCTTACAACGAAAATGGTGATGCTAGCTCTGCTGTGAACTACCTCCAACAATTGGTTGACGAACGCGATCCTGAAGCAGTAATCACTACTGAGAACTTCCTCGATCAACTCATCTACAACTGGCGTATCGAACTCTGGGGCGAAGGTCGTTCACTCCTCACACGTAAACGTATGGGTCTCACCATCGCTCGTGGTACCAACCACTTCCAAGGCGCTGGTCAAGGCACTGCTTACACACAATTCTATTACAACGTTCCTACTTCAGAAACTGAGTACAACTACAACTACTCAACTGGAGAAGAATAATTGTAACATAACTTGTTAGATAGTTCTAATAACTACTTATACAAACAACAATCAAAACATTTCAATCATGAAAAAATTAATGTATTTTGCTGTTGCTCTCCTAACCTTGGCTTTCGCTTCTTGCGGAAATGGCCCAAAACCAAACGGAGGTGACGTTAACAGCATCACTTTGAACAAAACATCTCTTGTTTTGTCAGAAATCGGTTCAGAACGTCTGACTGCTACCACTGATCCAGCAGGCGAAACTGTAACATGGCAATCTTCTAACACTGAAGTTGCTACCGTAGCTTCTAACGGCTTGGTAACAGCTGCTGGTGTTGGCACATGTACTATCACCGCAAAAGCTGGTGAAAAAACTGCTACTTGCGAAGTAGAAGTTGTTTCTTACCTCGACCCACGCGCTGTATCTGTTGAATCATTCCTCACCATGGATGCTGAAAAAACAGGTCAAACATGGACTTCAGAAACTACTGGCAACGTTTACGAATGGACAGAGTTCGTCTTCTTGCTCATGACCAACGGTATGGCTTATGACAGAGACAACGGTGACTTCATCGGCCCTGACCAATGCCCAGCTTTCTATATCGAAGGCCTTGGCGCTTCTGACGACCAATACTACTACATCCTTGGCGACTGGGAAGGCGTTGACACCACCCTTGGTTCTTCTTCAACCTTCGCTGCTGGTTATGTACAAAACGACTCACTCTATGGCTCATTCATGACAGAATGCATCATGGGTGCTGAAGGTTATCAATTCGGTAACATCTATGGTTTCATCAACGCAGGTAGCACATTCTGCTTGGATCAAAACAGTGTTATCCCACGTTGCCACCTCAACGTTACTCTCGGTGACGAATCAACAGCTGTTTACCACAAAGACGGCGCTGCTTCTTTCGACGAAGCTGTTATCGTTAACATCGATGGTATGAACTTCATCCGCGTTTCAAAGAACGTTGTTGACAAACAAATTGCTTCTTGCAAAAACTTTGCTGACCAACTCAACACTTTGGTACGTAAATAATCTGTAACTACAGGTTAATCATCATAGGGTGTCCTTCTTCTCATAAGAGGGACACCCTTTTTGTTTGTCTCTGAGTTTGTTAGATGGCGGACTGTTAGGATGGATAATGAAACTCAAACGGTTTTGTTCGTTATCTATCGATTTATTTCTATGAGAGTCTTGTTAATTTCAAGAAAAAAGGCGAAATTTGCACTCTTATAAGATATTGCAATAAATCGTATCGTCGTTGGAACATCGTTTGATACTTTTCGTATTTTTGCTCTGCGCTTTTTTAATAAGCGCGGCGGCATCGGGCATGGTCATCCCACGCATCCTCTCACGGAGTCTGAAGCGTGGATGGCTCGATAAGCCAGACTATCGTAAGATGCATAGCGGCTATGCTTCGCGTCTTGGTGGCTTAGCGTTTCTCCCTGAGACATTGCTCTCCATCGCCGTTGTCATAGCGTTTTATTTCCTCACTCAAGCCAGCGATTTCTTCGTCTTCACCCCCATCCCATTCCCACAGTGGCTCTTTTTGTTGCTCGCGGCAGCAGTGGTGTATGTCACTGGTGCTATCGACGACCTGAAAAACCTAAGTTATCGTGTCAAACTCGTTGCCATCACCGTGGCAGCTGTCTTTGCTATGCTGTCGGGCTTGCACGTCGACACTCTCGACGGCTTCTTGGGCATCCATCAGCTCCCTGTCTGGCTTGACTGTTGCTTGACACTCGTCTTGATTGTCGGTGTCGTCGTGGCGCTCAACCTCATCGACGGCATCGATGGCTTAGCGTCGGGCTTGACGTCGTTGTCATTGTGTTATTACGGCGCTTGGTTCGTCTCTCTCAACGAATTCTCCTACGCACTCGGCGTCTTTGCGCTGTTGGGCGCCATTGTCCCTTTCTTTTTCTACAACACCTACAGCAAAAGCACCCGTCACCGCATCTTCATGGGCGACACGGGTAGCATGACGCTTGGCTTGGCACTCGTCGTCTGTGCTTTGGCGTGTCATGAGAGAAGTGTCGAAGCCGACAACATCTCCTTCGTACATGCCGTATCGCCGCTGTTAGTCCCTTGTCTCGATGCCCTACGTGTCTTCGCCTTACGCATCCTCAGTGGCGTCTCTCCATTCTGTCCCGACAAAACACACTTGCACCATAAATTAGTAGCACTCTACGGTTCGCAAAACAAAGCACGACGCATCATACTCTTGGTGGCTGTTGTTTACGTCATTTGCAACTATTTCCTGGCGGCGTTCATCAACATCAACATCTTGCTGCTGACGGAATCGGCGCTCTATTTCTTATGGAACATGTCGCTGTCTCATCGTCTGAAAAAGCGTGAACGTAGTGTTCAGAAGCAGACGAAATAGTGCGATGTCGCTGTCGACGACGACGTTACAAAGCATTTATGCCATTTCGTTGTGCGCATCAATAGCTTCTTTCCCCTTGTTGTTTATGACAAAATACGGCAGCATGTCGATGTGTGAAAAACCTTTCGTAAGGTGTGAAAAAACCGCTTTTACAGATAGAGAAATAGAGAAAAATAGAGTATCTTTGGGGCGTTAAAAAAATAAATTATCCAATAAAACATCAGAATAACAATGACAGAAAAAGTACAACCATCAGCCGACAAACTTAAGGCTTTGAAGTTGGCAATGGACAAAATCGATAAAGACTACGGCAAAGGCACTGTGATGCGTCTTGGCGAGAGTCAAAGCGAAAACGTCGAAGTAATCCCAACAGGCTCCATCGCGCTGAACGCAGCGTTAGGTGTGGGCGGTTTCCCAAAAGGGCGTATCATCGAGATCTTCGGTCCTGAATCGAGTGGTAAGACCACTTTGGCAATACACGCCATCGCTGAAGCACAGAAACAAGGCGGCATCGCTGCCATCATCGATGCTGAGCACGCTTTCGACCGCTTCTATGCCGAGAAGTTAGGCGTCGACATCGACAACCTCCTCATCTCACAACCTGATAACGGCGAACAAGCTCTCGAAATCGTCGATCAACTCGTACGCTCGTCAGCACTCGATCTCATTGTCATCGACTCTGTGGCAGCACTCACACCGAAAGCTGAGATTGAAGGTGACATGGGCGATAACAAAGTAGGATTGCAAGCTCGACTCATGTCGCAGGCGTTGCGTAAACTCACTGCCAGCATCAGCAAGACAAACACCACCTGCATCTTCATCAACCAATTGCGTGAGAAAATCGGCGTGATGTTCGGCAACCCAGAGACCACCACAGGCGGTAACGCCCTCAAATTCTATGCTTCCGTTCGCCTCGACATCCGTCGCATCGGACAAATCAAAGACGGCGAGGACATCCTCGGCAACCAGACACGCGTGAAAGTGGTGAAGAATAAAGTGGCACCTCCATTCCGCAAAGCGGAGTTCGACATCATGTACGGCGAAGGCATCTCACGCTCCGGCGAAATCGTCGACCTCGGTGCATCGCTCAACATCATCACCAAGAGTGGCTCATGGTACAGCTACGGTCAGACACGTCTGGCACAAGGTCGCGAAGCAACAAAACGTCTCATGGTCGACAACATCGAGTTGGCTAACGAGATCGAACAGAAAATCATGGCGGCTCTCTTGGGCAACCCTGATGCTGTTGCCGACAATGGCGACGGCGAGATCAACGAAGATTAATATACTATATATTATTATCATCACTTACAATCGCGGGTACTCCGTTGAATGGAGTCCCGCGATTTTTTGTATCATACATCAACAAACACACACCATTGACTACCGATTATAAAAAACTACTGAATGAAGCGCAGTACGAGGCTGTCGTCTACAACGATGGTCCCTCGCTCATCGTGGCGGGTGCTGGCTCGGGCAAGACACGCGTCCTGACCTATAAGATTGCCTATCTCCTCGAGCAAGGCTATCCTGCCGCTTCTATCCTCGCACTCACCTTCACCAATAAGGCGGCGCGCGAGATGAAACAGCGCATCGCTAAGGTCGTGGGCGACAGCATGGCACGTTGGCTCTGGATGGGCACGTTCCATTCTATCTTCGCACGCATCCTGCGACACGAAGCCGAGAAGATTGGTTTCACACGCGACTTCACCATCTACGACGCTGCCGACTCCAAAGGACTTGTGCGCGATTTGATTAAGGAGTTGGGACTCGACGAGAGGAAATACAAGCCGAAGAGTGTGGCGGCTCGCATCTCGATGGCGAAAAACAACCTGGTGAGTGCGCAGGCCTATGCCACCAATCCCGTGTGGCAACAGGAGGATGCCATGCATGGCTGGCCGCGTCTGCACGAGGTCTATTCCCTCTACAGTCGCCGTTGCAAGGTGTCGAATGCCATGGATTTCGACGATATCTTGCTCTACATCAACCAGCTGTTTGTTACTCATCCTGAGGTGCTGGCGTACTATCAGGAGCGTTTTAAATACATATTGGTCGACGAGTACCAAGACACCAACCTCGTGCAACATCACATCGTCTCGATGCTCTCGAAACTGCACAACCGCATCTGTGTCGTGGGCGACGATGCACAGGCTATCTATTCTTTCCGTGGCGCCATCATCGACAATATGTTGCAGTTCCAGTCGTCGTTCGGCAATTGCCGTCTCTTCAAACTCGAACAGAACTACCGCTCGACGCAAACCATTGTCAACGCTGCCAATGCGTTGATTAGCAACAACCGTGGTCAGATTCACAAAAACGTCTTTTCGAAGCTGTCTGTCGGTCGTAAGATCAAGGTGACGCGTCATCTCAGCGACCTCGACGAGAGCGATGCCGTGGCACGCATGATTATCAACCTCGTGAAGCGTGAACGTAAGGAGTCGTCCGACGGTAATCTCTATGCCGAAGTCGCTGTCCTCTATCGCACCAATGCACAGTCGCGCACGTTCGAGAAGGCGTTCATCCGCGAAGGTATTCCCTATAAAATCTATGGCGGGCTATCGTTCTACCAACGTAAGGAGATCAAAGATGCGCTCGCCTATATGCGTCTCACCATCAACGGCAACGACGAGGAGGCGTTCAAACGTATCATCAACTATCCCGCACGCAAGATTGGCGCCGTTACACAGTTGAAGATTCTCAACGTGGCACATCAGTTCAACATCAGTCCGCTGGATGTGGTGATGCATCTCGACGACTACGACGTCGGTTTGAAAGGCAACACAGCACGTGTCGTCAAGGAGTTCGGACGGATGATGGAAGAGTTTACGGCGCAAAACGAACATTACGATGCCTATGCCATGGCTGACGATATCATACAACGCTCTGGCATCGCTGCCGACATCGCTTCCAACGACGATCCCGACAATAAGGAGCGACGCGAGAATATCCAGGAGTTGCTTACCGCCATCAATGAGTTCTGCGAGGAGCATGTCAACAACCAAGGCGACGACGACATCACGTTGCGCAATTTCCTCTCCGAGGTGTCGCTGCTCACCGACCAAGATGAGAACGAACCGGAGGATGCCGACCGTGTGACGCTCATGACTATCCACTCTGCCAAGGGTCTGGAGTTCCGTCATATCTTCTTAGCCGGGGTAGAGGAGGGACTGTTGCCGATGTGCGAGGAGAGTGAGCCGCAGGAGCTGGAGGAGGAGCGCCGTCTCTGTTATGTCGCTGTCACACGTGCCAAAGAGACTTGCAGCATCAGCTATGCGCAGACACGTTTCCGCAACGGACACACCGATTACACGATGCCCAGCCGATTTATCGACGAGATAGGTCCCGATTACCTGCAACTGCCGTCGGGCTATACGCCGTCGTTCTTGACACGTCGCACCAACATGCCGTTTGGTATGGGTGCCGCATCGCAACGCCAGGTGTCGGAGGCGGTGCGTCGACATTTCTTAGCCAACAACCCCGTTGAGGTGCCGCTGGAAGAGTCGCGACGTATCACCATCGCCAGCAATGCCGCTTCTCCCGATAAGATCGTCACAGGCATACGTGTCCGTCATGCCACCTTTGGCGAAGGCACCGTGGTGAATGTCACAGGCTCTGATGCCGATGCCATGAGTCATAGGGCGGTCATACGCTTCGACACGCAAGGGGAGAAGACCCTCATTTTGAAATATGCTAAATTAGAGATTATACGATGAAAAAACTTTGTTCTATACTCTTTCTCTTAGGCTACCTCGTGGTGGTCGTGGGTGTTGCACTACGTGTGTTCAGTGTCATCCCACTCTGTCGTTATGTGCTGTTAGGGGGCGTGGTGGTTGCCACGGTGTGCCGACTCCTCTCGTTGCCGAAGAGTGACGATCGTCAGTTGCGCCGTCTGAATATGCAGCAGCTGTTCTCTGCCTTGTTTCAGTGTCTCGGCACCTACATGGTGTGGGTGGGAGGCTACACGTCGTGGATCCTGCCGTTCCTCATCTCGGCGTTGGTCGACCTCTGGCTCACCATGGCGTACGGCCGTCGCAGGCATAAAGAGTAATGCTGTCTCCTCAAGGAAACGAAACACGGGTGTCACTTGGCACCCGTTTTTTTTAATTAATTTTTAATGTGGAAAATTTTGCGATACCGAAATTTGCCGTATATTTGCAACTTGTAAGAAAGTATGAAAAATGTTGGTAAACATCTCGCAGTATGTGAGTTAAGTTGCTCATAATAAAGTTGTTAGGGGGGGCACGCCGTAAAGCCTAGTGTTAAAGAATGTTGGCTTGCGGTCGAAAAAAATGACTTTTTTGGTGCCTCTTTTACAGCCGTTCATCTTTTCTCTCGCCATGAAATCAATAAATAAACTACTTATATAAATTAGAAAAACAATGAAAAAAACGGCTACGTTATTGTTGACTCTTTGCCTACTCCTCATGGCATTCGCGTCAACTAAAGCGCAAACTATTGTTTACAATAGCACTAGCTCGCAGTACTATCGTATCCCTGCGATGGCTACTGCTTACGATGGCACCCTGTTGCTCTTCGGAGATAATAGGTATAGCCACAATGCAGATGTAGGCAGTTCTGGTAATGCACGCATCGATGTCATGTTGACACGCGTGTCTTACAACACGTCTTCTGCAACCTATTCATCTCCTTCTACTTCTACTGCTACCAACATCACTTCAGGCTATAGCAGCATCTCGCAATGTTATGGCGATGCCGCTGTAGTGGCTGACCGCGAAAGCAACAACGTACGTCTCATCTGTGTAGGCGGAAGTAATGGTTGGACTAGCAATAAGGAGCACTACACCATGCTCAGCACCAACAACGGTCAGACATGGTCGACACCAACGTTGCTCTCTGTGCCTAACACTTCAGATATCAACGGTTTCTTCTTTGCTTCTGGTCGTATCTTCCAATCACGCGTTATCAAAAATGGCAGCTACTACCGCATCTATACAGCTCTTTTGACTCCTGCTTATGAAAACCGTGTATACTACTCCGACGACTTCGGTGGTAGTTGGACACAACTCGGCGGAACAGCTGTCACCAGCGGTGACGAAGCAAAACTCGAAGAGTTACCTAATGGTGACGTGATCATCAGTTCACGCTACGCTGGCGGACGTCGTTTTAATAAATACCACTACACCAACACAGCAACAGCTGCTGGCTCATGGGGCACACAAGGCAGTTGTGCATTCACTGCTGGTTGCGCTGTCAATGGTGAGATGTTGACTTTCGAAGCTTATCGCACCAGCGACAACACACAAGTAACATTGATGCTCCTTTCAACAGCTACAGGTTATTCACGCATTAGTGTAAAAGTGTTCTATCGTGAAATCGATAACAACACCACCGTAAGTGACTTGTCTAACATCAACAACTGGTCATCTTATGGTCCACTGCCTAACACCTCTTCTTCAGGTGCTTACTCAACAATGACTTTGTTGAAAAATAACAATATTGGTCTCTTCTACGAAGGTCAATCCGAAGCAGGTTACGACCTCTACTACATCGCTTACACCCTCGAGGAACTCACCAACCAAGCCTATACATTCGATGAACCAGTCGTTGTT
>JAUNIJ010000001.1:0-4145 GCA_030523485.1 Bacteroidales bacterium | reverse complement strand
CTGAAACTGGAACTGGAACTGAAAATGGCAACGGCACTGGTAACGGCACCGAAGACGATAACAATATAACAACATCTGCTACCTATTACTGGACTGGCGCTGTGAGCAGCGATTGGAACAATGCTGGCAACTGGGCAACATCGGCACCATCCAACTCTATCGCTCGTAGCATGATGGATGTTACACCTGATGCTAACGGCAATGTAGTGATTCCAAAACTCACCTCTGGCTCTTATCCTGTGCTCACTGATGCAAAAACCATCGCTAATCTCTACATCGCACCAGGCGCTGCCATTGGCAACCAATGGCGCCTTACCGTGACTGGCAAGGTTTACACCGACGTAGAGATCCCTTCTAACCAATGGGTACGCATGTGTATGCCATTACGCGATACCTACTCTGGCGATATGTTCACTGAATTACAAGGTGGTAGAGCAATACCTGCTGATAGCACCTTCACACCTGCTTACTACGAACCTACTCCAGGCAACACCGGCAACAACCGCGTGTTCCCATACGCTATCTATCAACGTGTGTTCTCCGACGCTGCTACTCATCAACTCAGCGACGTGCAAGGTGATAATGTTGTAGAACAACTCAACACCGCTTGGTCTAGGCCTTACAACGCCCTCGCAGAACGCTATCAAGTGGGCGAAGGCTTCGACCTCTGGTCGCCTTCTACAAACGCTACATCAACATTCCGCTTCCCATCAGCTACCAATACCTATTACTATTGGTACAACAACGGACAACCTTCACAACTCTCTGAGACTGTTAACCACACTGCTTCTGGCACCATGGCGTACAACCAAGATGTGCTCGACGTCACCATCACACGTGCTGCACGTGCTTCTGACGCTGGCGTACCAATGTATGCCGTTGGTAACCCTGCATTCGCACACCTCGACATCGCTAAGTTCATCCGTGTAAACTCCTACGGCGCAAACCACAGTGGCAACGCTGCCGTTGTGGGTAACATCACTCCATACCTCTATTTCTACAATGAGAATGGCACTCTTAACAGTGGCGAAGCTGGTGAGACTATCTACT
Source organism: Bacteroidales bacterium (assembly GCA_030523485.1). Lineage (GTDB taxonomy): Bacteria > Bacteroidota > Bacteroidia > Bacteroidales > Paludibacteraceae > HGM05398. The sequence goes on along the minus strand of JAUNIJ010000001.1, from coordinate 3,095 downwards.
ATCTCGACCAAGACAAAAATCTCTATACTGTCAATGCCGCTGTAGATAACTCTAACATGCCTACTGGCACTAACACATCAGCGTCCGCTGCTTACGTAGCACCAACACGTGGCTTCCGCGTCATGGCTGGTCAAGCAGAAGTCTCCAGCGTGGAACCTAAACTCATCGGACAGTATACTAATGCGACTTATCAAATGGCACCAGTGCCGTATTATACTAGCACCGACCAAGGCGGTACATCTGGTGTGAATAAATGTGGTTACGGACGTTCTTTGTGGTCTACTACTCCAACTGATGCGAATGATGGTGTTGGTGTTGCTTCTTTAGTTTTTTCTGCAACATCATATCCTGACACCATTGAATTGCAGAACTTCGCTGGCATGGCTGTTGCCAAAGCAGCTATTGACCCTATTAACCAGACTCTCACCATCCCTGGCAACTCGAATGTGGCATTCTATAATCACTCAACCTGGTCTTCCGGTGGTAGCACTACTGGCTTTACAAACGCCTTCATCTATGGTTGTACCGACGGCAAGAACTTGGAATATAGCTATCAGAATCAGAACAGTCATTCTATCGGCTATGCCAACAACGTATCCCCAACTCAGGATGTCATTATCGACTATACCATCTCCGGCACTACTGTCACTCTCTCATTGAGAAATGCATTCGCTATCTATGATGCATCACAGCCGACACGATATACAAGTGCTTCTGGCAGTTCAATAAGTAGTTCTGAATATTACAATTCGTTCGACTGCTTCGAAAGCATGACAGCTTCTCTAAACTTTTCAACCAATGAGGCTGCCTATGCCAATATGAATGTGTTCGGCACATACCGCTATCAGATTACTGAGGACGCCAATAAAATGTCTATGCCGAACAGCGATAATATTGTCACCGGCAATTATGTCGATTTCCAGATTCTTCCTATTGAAGGTAACTATAATATTGTTAGAGTTAGAGGCCTCTATCATTATGCAGGGTCTTCTTCTTTAGTCGATGCCATTGCCACCGTTACTCCTCAGGATGCTAACGGACAATCTACCATTAATATTCCTGCTGCACAGTTGGTTTATAATGAAGGAGACATGTCTTCTAATGCATTCTTTATCTATGGTTTTAACACTGGACGTGATAGTTTGACGTTTACTTTCAATTATAACAATGGCGGTTCATACCTAACATTACCAACCAATACTTATATCCAGATTTCACAGCAGACCTCTAACCCAAATAAAGACGCTAACTCTCCTGGCTATCGTGGCGGTGCCTATAGCACTTCCGTAACTTCGGGTGATACTACATCAATTACGAACCCAACCACTTTTGCTGCAGGTACTTATTTGATGTCTTACAACAATACGTATGTAGGTTATGACGGTACTAATGTTGTCAATACAACTACTCAACCTTCACTTACTAATAAAGACTACTCCTTCACGTTCGCTCAAACTGGAAATTATTATACCATCCAAAATGGTAATGGTAAGTATCTGAACGTTTCAACTAATGGAACTCTGTCCTGGGATGATACAGGAACTGCCAATTGGACAGTAACCTATCAGAATAGTACATTATATCTTTATTATAGATCTGGAAATGGCTGGAATCGTACCTATTATTATTTACAATATGATAATGATAATGGTAATCTTTCTATCGTTAACAATGGCAAATCTACCTCTACCTCTTATCCTTGGAAGATTTACGCAGAAGTTACTACCGGTGGTACCACCACCACTCTGACTTGCATACCAAAAGTCGCCGACTGGAGTGGTGCATCAAGTGGCACCTCAGGTAGCACCATCACATGGAGTGTCGGCACTAACTACGAAGCAATCAACTTGAAGTATACCTCAGCGATGTTCAACGCTAACCCTGGCTCTTCATCAACAAACGCTCCAGCAGCAGCACCACGCCGCACCGCCGCACAAGGCAGCACCATGGCTACTGTGATGCTCGAGAGCAACGGACATAGCGTCAACACCCTCATCACTAAGAGAGCTAACGGCAGCAACGGCTACAACGTCTTCGAAGATGCTGTACTCGTCGATGTCAACGACAACAACCTCATGCTCGCCACCATGGCTGGCACACACGCTGTGGCTGTCAATACCCTCGGCGACACCACCGCTGTACGCCTCCTCTTGCATAACGTGAACGGCACCATCACCCTCACCTTCGACAACATGGCTGCCCTCGGCAACAATGTTCGTCTCTACGACGCTGAGACGGGTACCGCTACACCTCTCAACCCACAAACAGCAACCATCACACTCAACACCACCGTCAACGACTCACCACTCCGTTACAGCCTCGTCTGGGACACCCCAACAGGCATCGACGACATCGAGCTCACCGACGACAACGTATGGTTCCAAGCTTACTCCGCTGCTAAAGGCACCATCAAGGTGGTCAGCAACGACAACCTCACCAGCGTACGTCTCTTCGACGCTACCGGCAAACTCGTCGCTTCACGCATCAACAACGGCAACGAGACCATGTTCGAATACCTCTTGTCGGGCGTCTACATGGTAGAAGCCAGCAACGGCAAAGAAGTAAAAACCATCAAAGTTAGTGTGAAATAATTTTATAGGAGGAACGAAACAATGAGACACTTAAAATTCGTAATTCTCGCATTGATGCTCTGTGGCGCCGCCATGGTAAGCGCACAATACACCGTGCCCGGCCTCACTGACATCGAATACAACGCCGTCTACAACCAAAACGTGGCTGTGGCTCCTACAGTAGCCAACAACGGCGGCATCGTAGCACCATTCACCGCTGGCGACGGCATCATGCTGGCTGAAGGTGAAGCAGTGGATGCTTCCATCCCTTCTACTCCTGGCGATGGTACCGGTGTCATCCCAACACCGCTCGGCAACGGCTTCTGGATCCTGCTTGGCGCAGTGCTCCTGGCACTCACGTTGCGTGTGCGTGTTGTACTACGTCGTGAATAGTTTAAATTAGATTTTAATAAATAGATTTTTGGTTGGTTGTGTCTGTGAAGATACGGCCAACTTCTTTTTTTTATCTACACCACACACACACGCTGTCGCTATGAAAAGGTGAGTTGACCCCTTCCGCATATT
>JAUNIJ010000178.1 GCA_030523485.1 Bacteroidales bacterium | reverse complement strand
CAATATATCAGCAGCAGTTGTGATTTGCTTGAAAATTTGTACCTTTGCGGTATCAACAACAACAGCTGCGTTCTTCTTATTACGTGACATATTGTTGTGATTTGCTTGAAAATTTGTACCTTTGCGGTATCAACAACAACAGTCTGTAATGGTTTATCTTGCCCCTGTTGTTGTGATTTGCTTGAAAATTTGTACCTTTGCGGTATCAACAACAACTCGATTAGAGTAAGTAATTGAAAACAAAAGGGTTAGAAAGATACCGAAGAAAAAAAATAAAGGTACTGAACAAAAATCCCATCCTTTGTGGAATGGGATTTTTGCATTCTATCAAGTCGCTGTTTTAAAAGCACAAATCAAATCATTTTCACTTTAAAACACTAAGTTCTTGACCATACCATCAATAATACTTATTATTTTAGCAGCATAATCCATATTTTTAAATAGTACCACATCCATACTTACTTGCAACTCATTCATGACCTCATTGAGCAGTACTCTATTGCTTCGGTATTCGTGGTGGTAGTTTGCCTTATTATCATGCTTAATAAATATCTTGCTTATTATTGAGACATTCAACATGAAGAAATAATTTCATTCCTACCTAGAAGATACTCAAACGCTCTCCATTCTTTTTGCTATTGATACCATAAAAGTATCTTTTAAAACAACTCCAATTGTTGGTAAGGAGCATTGGGAGGTTTCGGTTTCTCGCCATAAAAGAGTTGGATACCCGCAAACTGTTTATCTGTAATGCACAAGATACCGATCTTTCCATGTTGCGGAAGGTTGTTTCGGATACGCTTCATGTGCACCTCTGCGTTTTCCATGCTGGCGCAATGCCGTACATAGATAGAGAACTGGAACATGGTAAAACCGTCGCGCACCAACACTTTGCGAAAATCAAGATAGGCTTTCTTCTCTTTCTTGGTATCCGTCGGAAGGTCGAAAAACACGAGTATCCACATAACTCTATATTCGCTTAATCGTTCCAGCCTGTTCATCTATGGGCATTTTACATTGCCGGATAAGCAATCTGGCGATGCTCCCCTGCAAAACATTTGCTAAGCGATGCTGTCGTCTGCTGTGCTGCTATCATCAATGGACTGCGTCTGCCACCAATTTCTACATCCAGAGTGGGAATGGACAACAACTGCATCTTCAACTCTTTATTCAACACGGTGTAATCTTCCGTACTTTTCATGATGTCGATAACCAGCCTATCCACATAAGGACGGTAGGGTTCCATGATGTCATCTGCCAGACAATAAGCGTTATAACGATTGTGATGATGAATGCCCAGCGTCGGCAGCAGTCCACTTCCCACCAAGGCACGGGCTATCACGGCACGAAGGATGGCGTAACCATAGTTAAGCAGGTTGTTTGGTGGTATGCCCTCTTTGTCCCTAACAAATGAAGGCAGGTCAGGGAAAAGGTATCGCCAATAATAAACCGCAGCCCTTGCCTCCATGTTTTCTGTATCTCCGCTTTTCACGCTTGCCGCCCATTCCATCATGCAATGCGTGTTTTGCTGGGTATGGGTGTGGAGTACATGCGCCTGATTCAGTATTTTCTGCCTCACGGTCTGCTGCCAAAGTTGTTTGCGTAGTGGCACCGAAGTGTCTAACTGACTGCGAAAACGCTCGTTCTGCAATGTATTTCCACAGAGTGGCAACATCAATCCAACGGGCATACTCCGCTGGTCGCAAGTGATAACCGCACAATTGTTTTCAAGTAAAGCCTCCAACACGCCTGACGTTATCGTGATACGACGATTTTCGAGCACCACCACCCCGATATCTTCTATCGGGATGGTGCGCTCGGCTTCTTTCTTCATACCCTCCGGAAGCGTATCATTGCCTTCCACCTCCGGCAAGTGCAACACCAGTTGAGCATTG
>JAUNIJ010000060.1 GCA_030523485.1 Bacteroidales bacterium | reverse complement strand
ATGAAATTTATTTCAGCGCTCACGAAACTGAAACTCTCCACAAGAAATTATTTTCAGCATGAAATTTTTCGTGCATCGCCACAAGAAATTGTTGTAGCACTGTTTGAACAGACCAATAGCGTAAACGAAACAACAGCGACACTCTAAGAATGTCGCTGTTGTAGATGATATTGTTGCAGGTGTTGTTGTGTTGTCGATGTCGAAAACGCCCTACCCCCTACTTTTTCTTCTCTACTGGTTTGCCGTCTTTATAAAGCATTGTAGTAACTTGTCCGTTGGCATCGGTGACGAGGGTTTTTCCGTTTGCTACGCCTTTCTTAATGCTCATTAACGTTGTTGCCTCAGCACTTATCACTGTGATTTTGCCACTGAATGGTTTGCCGTTTTTCAATCGTTCATACTTTTGCATCATCAAAATGCCACCGTCGTACTGACGCACCAAACGATAACCTTGCGAAACGTTCAATGTGAGCCACGTGCCACTTTTCTCGTTGGTGTCGTAGGTGCCTGTGGTCACCAATTTCTCTTGTCCGATGCTGTCGGCACGGTAATAATCTCCCATACGAATGGCGCGCATCTCTTTCGGGTCTTTCGTTCCCATCGATGCAACAAGTGCCTCTAAATCAGAGAATGTGCTTTGCTTTGGACGGTAGTACTCAATGGTTTGAAAGGTCTCGCACAATTGTCCGTCAACCATTAACTCTGTGGTTGTTTCCGAATATTTTATGGTGGTGTCGTTGGGAAATTCGGCACGCAAACAACAGATGTTATCTTCGTTGTAAAGTTCTACAGGCGAGAAGGTAACGAGGTGTCCGTCGGTGTAATATTCTTTGAGGTAAAAGCCTTGAATGAGGCTACTGTTTTTCAAGGCGTATTTACAAACAACGCTATCGAGTTTGCCGTTGTTGAGAAAACAACGGGTTTGCAATGTTTCTTTTTTACTGTTTTTATTGTAGAAAAGCCACTCACCCACCATTTTACCGTCCTGATAGTTTCCCTCTACAAGTTTTTGTCCGTGGTTGTACCAACGCCAATTGCCGATGCGTGTGCCGTGGTCGTAACGACCCTCCATGACGATGGTGCTATCGAGACTGTCGTAGGCACGGAAAGCGCCATGATACTGTCCATCGATGGTGTCGCATTGCTCTTTGTCGTAGATAAATATGTAGCTTCCGTTCACCCCGAGTTGTTTGTCGAGGTTGTAGAGTTCCGATTCTCTCACCACTTTGGTGGTGTTGTTTTTGTTGCCAAGTTGAGGGAGGAATTGTGCCTCAGCAACAACTGCCCATAGTGTTAACAGGATGAGCGTTAGAACCCGCATTTTGTTTTTTCTCATTGTTATTTGATTAGATGGAAAGATGTTTTGTTAGCCACAAAAATAATTAACGGAGACCTCCCCCAAAGAGGTTGGTCTCCGTTGTACGTGTGTTTTCTAAAAAGAAATTATGCTTTTACACGACCAACATATGAGCCGTCGCGTGTGTCAATTTCAATGAGTTCGCCTTCGTTGATGAAGAGTGGCACACGAACTTCTGCGCCAGACTCAACAGTAGCAGGTTTTGTAGCATTTGTTGCGGTGTCGCCTTTCAAACCTGGTTCGGTGTATGTTACTTTCAACACTGTTTTCAATGGCATTTCAGCGAAGAGAACGGTGTCGGTGGAAGCGTCGGATACAACGGTTACTTCGTCACCTTCTTTCATATATTCTACGCCTGTTACCAAGTCTTTTGCGATTGGAATTTGGTCGAATGTTTCCTGATTCATGAAGATGTAGTTTTCACCTTCAATATAAAGGAATTGATATTGACGACGTTCTACACGTACGTCTTCGAGTTTTTCACCGATATTGAAACGACGTTCGAGCACACGTCCGTCAACAACGTTTTTCAATGTCGTACGCATAATGGTATTGCCTTTACCTGGTTTTACGTGGAGGAAGTCAATACAGAAATAAAGTTGGCCATCGAGACGAATGCAAGTGCCTTTCTTAATGTCTTGTGAGTTAATCATATCAATCTATTTTGTTTTGCCTTGTTTATGAAAGTGCAAAGGTAGTTTATTTTTACGAAATTACCAAATGCGTATTAGTTGCCGTTGTCTTGGAAATATTCCTCATCTTTAAGGGTTTCTTTCAGTGCGTCGGAAATGAGTTTTTTCAGAGCTAAGGTTCGTTCTTGAACAGCATTACGTTTCTCTGGCTTGTACATGTTGCCATATTGTGTTTTGCCTAATCGGAACTTAAAATTAGCTTCTTCGTTGCCTTCGATGTTTAACGCCAGACGTATGGGAGCGAGTGTTTCGATGTGTGCATTGTAATGCGGTGTCAAGCTGTAGCGACCTTGCACTACAGCCTGGTATTTATCCATTTGAATGAGGAAAGGGAAGAGTTCTACTTCGTTACGGAAGAGGGTGAGTTCTAGACTCATCGAGTCGACTTTGTTTTCGGTTTTTTTGTTGAACAGCAGGTATTTTGCTATTGTTGAGAAGGTTTCGCTGTCGAGCAACACAAGGTCTTTTCCTTCGATGGAGGCAGCACCACGAAGTGTGGAATATTTAGGGGTGTAGTCGGATTTGAGATACGTTTCGGCAGCGAGATGGAATTCTGCTCGACCTTTAAACGATGCGAGCATCGGTACGATGGTGTCGATGGCAGGAATCATGTCGATGAGTTTGTCGATATCAATGTTTAGTAGGTGAAAATCGGCACCCAAGAAAAGGTGGTTTCTCCGTTCGGATCGGTAAAGTGCCGTGAGTTGCATGGTGGCAGCGTCGCATGTCATACCCATTTCATCAAGCACAAGCACACCGTCTTTTACACGCAGTTTTCCTTGCACATTATGAAATTCGCTATTGCCAACGACGGCGCTGTTGATTTTCGTTATCAACGTGAGGTCGGTGCCGAATGGCACGATAAAGGGGTTGTCGTCGGTGTTTTCTAATTCTTCGTAGTTCTCGTCGGCCATTGCTGCTGAGTCGAGGCCAAAGCCACTTACAAGATCCATGATTTCATAGACGTCGGTAGTTCCTGAAACGAAGTCGACTTTGCCTTTTAGCAATGCGTCGTTGTTGAGCCACTCTTGAAGGTTGTTGATGTTGCCGCTAAGACTGAAATCGGAGGAGCCAATCTGTATTTTTCCATCGTTGATGGTCAAAAGCGATGGTGTGAAATAGAGTTTGACATGCGGCATCTCCACTGGCATAAGAAGTTGATTACTGTGTACAATGCCGTTGGTAACAGCGATGTTTAAACGGGGATTCCACCGTTCGAGTACGTCTTCTTTAATGCTGTCGAACATTAAACTACCGCCAACAGAGAGGTGGTCGGCATTGGCACGCAATTCTGCACCACCATCGACTTTTGCGGCATCACCATGCAGTGTGATGTTGTAGCGTGTCAGTGTTTTTTCTGGGTAGAAAGAGACGGCGCCTGTGGTTTTTCCTAAATTGAGATGGAGGGAATCGGTGGCGGCATCAATAGAAGAGAAGGCGAGCGATGCCGACAACGACAGCGGACTATCGTTCATTGGGTTGGAGAGTCCGACGTTGATATTCGTGCTTTTTCCTGTCAGTTCGCCCAAGCCAACGATGTTGGCATCGATTTGCGAAGTCTTAATGATGGCACGACCATATTCTTGGAAATTTGCGTTCTTTGCTTTGCTCGGCACTGTTATTTCCACCGTTCCTTTTTGCATCTTCGCTGCGATAGAATCGTTGTAGAGCATGTCGAAATTAGCCAGACTAAGCGTTCCGTCGACGACGAGGTTTTCCCAATGGCTGTTCGTGAGATCGTCCAGGGTTGTTTGTAATTGAAGCGGACCTGTCACCTTTCCCTTGAGTTGGATGTTGTCGGGAAGCAGTGCCTTGGCATCAGGCAAGGAGACATCGACGGCGGCATGGATATCCAACTGTGGGTTTCCCAATAAATCGCCTATTTCGCCAGTGGCATCGATTTTTGATTTCTGCGTCTCAACATGAAGGTTTGGAATGGTAACATGTGAACACGTGGTATCGTTGATGTTGATATACGCCTCAACATTTCCGTTGATATTGTTTAGGGTATAAGGAAACGATGCATATTTGAATGTTGCATCTGTCAACGCTATATTAGCGGCAATCTCTGGCATCGTGCTATCGTTGTAAGTGCCAGTAACGCTACATTGACTGACGGCGAGTTCACCGTCGACATCGATACCATCTAAATAATGTGTGTAAGTTTCGGGTACGAGTGTAAGAAGATTTGTGATGTCCCAATTAGGTGTAGAAACGTTAACATCAAGACTATAACCAGCGTCGTTAGATGCTAAGAAGCCATCGAGTGTTAGAGCGTTGCCATCGACGATAGCTTTTGCCTCGTTCAACTGCAGTTTCTGCGGTGCTAATGTCAGTTGGAATGGGAGGTCTAAGACAACCGATTTCTTGTTTACGTAATTTATGGTGTCGCGCTCTAGTGATAATTGTGGAACTTCGGCGCTCAATTTTCCAGAATATTGTTCGCCTTGTTGACTGCCAGTAGCTTTAAGCAACATCGATGATGCGTGCGCTAAAAGGATGGTTGTATCACCGGTTTGAAAAGTGACGGCACGCATGTCAGCAGCTAGTTTTGCCGATGCATTTTGCGTTTGCCATTTCAAATTTGCCGACAACGATTTCAACGTGTCAACTTGAATCACAAGATTGGATGATACATCTTGATAAGAGAATGCAACGTCAGACAATTCTACGTCGTCAATATCCATTAGTCTCAGCGGAAACTCTGACGATGTTGTGTCGGTAGTATCTGTGTTTACAATCATATAATTAGCTTGTCCATCAGCATTTACCCAGAGGTTAACGTCGCCATGTTTTATTGCACATTTTGTTACCGACAGCTCTTTTCGACGAATTAGGCTCATGAGATTTAGCGAAAGTGTACAATCGTCGACATGACATAACGTCTCGGAATAGTTTTCGTCGATGTCGTTTTTGAGTGTTACATTTGTAAGATGAACGCCAAAATGTGGAAACGTGCTGAAAAACGTCAAATCGACCGTATCGACTACTGTTTCGCAGGTAAGGGTTTTCGCTAAAGCTTTTTTTACCACAGGTGTCACTTTATCGGGGGTGAAAACGACCCAACAAGCTACACACACAGCGATTAAAACGACAGCGATCAACGAACCTAACGAGATGCCTACAATCTTGAAAATCTTTTGTTTCGTCATAAGCTTTTTCTCCATCCTATTTTCCACGCATAAACGTGTAGCTTACTTTATAAGCATCGACATAACTCAATCGGCTTGATGTCAATTCTTTCAGCGTGTAAGTTTTTGGAATTTTTGCGCCCATCTCACCTTCGTGAATCAACACAAGTTCATCGCCCGTGAGTGTCCAGGTGAATGGTTGTCCTTCTGCTTCTGTCATGTCGTCGCCCGTGTCCCACGTAACGCCTGTGCCATCAGCATTGTAACGATAACAGTCTTGTCCATCTGTCAATGTTGAAAGTCGTTGCCAATAACCCACGAGTAAATTACGGTCAAAACGAACGGTTGGTTCGCCACAAGCAACAAAAAGCATCGCAATCAAACCGATAGCGACAGAAACAAATATGTTGTTTTTCTTTTTCATTTGAAGTCAATTATTTGCGCGGCAAAATTACTGAAAAATATCCCACTATAGGCACTTGTATCGAAAAAACAAGCCCCTGTCTGGTGCTTTTCTTTGTTTTGACGTTTTCACATCAGTTTGGTTTAAATACTTGACATGAAAATATCTCACGAATAATTATTATCTTTGCACCATAAATAACAATCAGAAGATATTCCTCATCATATGAGCAATAACAATAACAAAAGTTCGGTGTTGCTAATTTTCACAGGTGGCACCATCAGTATGGGTGAGACAGCAGACACGGGTTCTTTGTCGCCACTCGACACAGAGCGCGTGCTTGGTTTTGTGCCCGAATTGAAGACTTTGAATGTCAATCTTGCATCTGTTTCTTTCACTCCACTCATCGACTCCAGCGATGTGGAACCAACCGTGTGGATGCGCATCGCAAAGATTGTAGAAGAGAATTATGATAAGTTCGATGGTTTCGTGGTGCTCCACGGCACCGACACAATGTCGTATTCTGCAGCTGCGCTTAGTTTTATGTTTAACAATCTCCGTAAACCAGTTATCTTTACTGGCTCACAACTTCCAGTAGGTGTATTGCGAAGCGATGCGAAGGAGAATCTTATTACAGCAATCGAACTTGCCGCCGATCACGATGAGAACGGAAACGCTACGGTGCCTGAAGTATCATTATTCTTCGAAGGACAATTGATGCGAGGTAACAGAACAACAAAACGTAGTGCCGAGGAATTCGATGCCTTTGCCTCATTCAACTATCACTTGCTAGCAAAAGCGGGTGTGCATATTAAATATTATGAGGAGTATATCCATCAGGAAAATGCATCATTGCCGATGACTATCGACACAGTCTATTCCGACAAGGTTGCTATTCTTAAACTCTACCCAGGAATTAGGCGTGAGAATGTAGAAGCCATTCTCAACATTCCTGAGCTTCGTGGTGTTGTTATCGAAACGTTTGGCAGTGGCAATGCACCACGTGCCGATTGGTTCTACCAACTACTCAAAGAAGCAAGTAATCGTGGCATCGTGTTTGTCAATGTGTCGCAATGCCGCGCTGGCAGTGTTGAGATGGGACGTTATGCCACAAGCATCAACCTTCAACGCGCGGGCGTTGTCTCTGGTCACGACATGACATTGGAAGCAGCTATCACAAAACTGATGATGGTGCTCGGACGCTGTCACGACGTTGAAGATGTCAAACGTATGATGGAGACACCACTTAGAGGTGAGATGACACTTTTTAAAGATTAGCAGGCAACAATAATGCCCAAAATACACTTAATAAGAAAAAGGCGACTCGTTTTTGAGTCGCCTTTTTTTTATTGATACCTCTGATTAAAGAGCTAAGCAGAGTTGTTTTAGTTCTTTGTTTGTAATCACAACATCAACAGTTTTTTGTGTGTGGTCGCCAACATAACGATAAATAATGCCCTTTCCCGCTTCTAACACAAGCTTGAAAAAACGGAATTGTATGGGGTCGTTTGCACTAGCCGACACCCCACTTTTAATGAGCGATGCGAAGTTCTTCTGAGCCTTGCCCTTTTCTATTTCTGTCATATCGAACTCTTTACTTTCCAATATGGTCATATAATAAACCACCGACTTACCTTCAATAGCAATATTTTTACAAATGGTGAATTCATCTATCTGACGTGGCAACTGCAGATTCGACATTTCGATTTGACTTTTCAGTTGCGCCTCATAATCTGTCGATTGTGTTGTGTACGAGTCGAGTAGTTCCACAATCTCTTCGTACGTAAATTTGATGGAAACTTTTTTGGTAGACGAGCGGCTATGATATGCCACCACGAAACCGCCTTTCACTTTGGCAATACTTTCCAAAAGTGGTTTGTAGAGTAATGGTGTACTCTGCAACATTTGTCTCAAACTATTTTTAAAGGCAGCTTCGTTGCTTTTAAATGCATCAAAATTAAGCGCTTGTTCATCAACACCATAAAGAATCGTTACATTACCATTTGAATAGACAGCCTTTGTAACGTCGATGTTTTGATTGATAACCATCGGCATCAAACGATTGATACTGTCAAGCAACTGTATCAGCTCCGCTTCTTCTGGTGTTGCAACTGTTTTGTTGTTGACGGTTGGCAAACTTGTTTGTGCAGAAACCGTTAGGGCAAAAAATGCTAAAAGTATTGAAACAACAATTTTCCTATACATACGATGTCCTATTTACTCTTAAAAAAAGGGAGAGGCGCAAACGCCCTCTCCCCTTCTATTTGACATTAAGAAATCTTAATCTGCATTAGCTTCAATTTCTTTCACTTTTTTCTGACGGATACGAAGTTCGTAAGCCACAGGAGCAGCGATGAAGAGTGAAGAATAGGTACCTACTACAACACCAAGCAAGAGAGCAAACACGAATCCACGGATTGTTTCACCACCAAAGATAAAGATAGCGAGCAACACGACGAACGTACTCATTGACGTGCTGAACGTACGGCTGAGTGTTGAGTTCAACGAGTGATTAACTATGCCAGCAAACTTACGTTTTGGATAGAGTGTCATATTTTCACGAACACGGTCGAAGATTACCACGGTATCGTTGATAGAATAACCTACGATGGTCAAAATAGCAGCGATGAACGATTGGTCGATTTCCAACGAGAATGGCATCACTTTGTAAAGCAACGAGTAAACACCAATTACGAACAATGTGTCGTGGATCAAACTAACAACAGCGCCTACTGAGAATGCATAGTTGCGGAAGCGGAGCAAGATATAGAGTCCGATAACAATCAACGCTGCGATAATCGACCATACAGCAGAGGTCTTGATGTCGTCAGCAATGGTAGGACCAACTTTTTGTGAGCTTTGGATACCGAAGTTCTCTTTGTTGTCCATTTCCAACGAGCGAGCATAAGTGCCGTTTTCTATGGTGTAACGTTCTTTGAACATCTCTAATGTGACGGCTTCGTTCATGTATTTCTTCAAGCCTTCATAGAGCATTTCTTCTATTTGGTTATCCATGTTTTCGTTGTCGTTGTCGATGCCATAGTTCGTAGAAATACGTACTTGGTTAGAAGCGCCCATGGTGATAACGCTGGTTTGTGACTCAGGGAATACATGGCTAAGGTCTTCGCGGATATCTTCAGCGTTCACCGTGTTTTCAAAACGAACTACAAAGTTACGTCCACCAGAGAAGTCGATGCCTCGTTTCAAGCCAAGTGTAAAGAGCGAGATGATGCAAGTTAAAAGGATAACACCTGAGAAGAGGTATGCTTTCTTACGGTTCTCAACAAAGTTGATGTTTGTATTTTGGAACCAGTTTTTAGTCAAGTTGGTTGTGAAAGGTATGTTGCGTTCTTTGTTTTTCTTCAGCAGACGTTCATAAATGAGGTGTGAGAGGAAGATAGCGGTGAAGAACGATGTAACGATACCAACGATTAATGTGGTAGCAAAACCTTTGATTGGACCACTACCGAACCAGAAGAGGATGGCACCTGTTAAGATGGTAGTAATGTTAGAGTCGAAGATAGCAGAGAAGGCGTTGCTGTAACCATCGTTCACTGCTTTGTGAAGTTGTTTACCACTGCGCAACTCTTCGCGAATACGCTCGTAGATAAGCACATTAGCATCGACCGACATACCGAGTGTCAAAACGATACCAGCGATACCAGGCAAGGTGAGTACGGCACCGAATGATGCTAAGATACCGAACATGAAGAACACGTTGCAAAGCAAAGCAACGTCGGCAATCAAACCAGGAATCAAACCGTAGTAGAAAATCATGTAGATGAGCACGAGGCAGAAGGCGATGATGAAAGAAATCAAGCCATTATGAATTGCCTCTTGACCAAGAGAAGGACCGACTACGTCTTCTTGAACGATGCGTGCAGGAGCTGGCATCTTACCAGATTTCAACACGTTAGCCAAGTCTTTAGCTTCTTCAACGGTGAATTGTCCAGAGATTTCTGAGTTACCACCGGTAATTTCGTCGCGTACGTTAGGGAAAGAGTAAACGTAGTTATCGAGAGTGATAGCAATGGCTTTTCCGATGTTGGCTTTGGTGAGGCGTGCCCATGTTTGAGCACCTTCGTTGTTCATTTTCATGTTTACTGTTGCACGTCCTGTCATTTGGTCGAAGTCAGGATTAGCATCAGTGATTACGTCGCCAGCTAATGGAGCACGTCCGTCGCGGTTGTTGCATTTCAAGGCTACCAATGAGTAGAGTTCTACTTTCTCGCCTGTTCTTGCCGTACCTTCTTCTGGTTTCACTGTCCAACGGAGCATTAAGCCACGAGGGAGCAGACGTTTTACTTGTGGACGGTTGAACATCTCCATGACGCGCGCTGTGTCTTTAGAAGCCACGATACCAATCACTGGTCCACGGCCGCCTGGAGTCATGTTGAGCAATGCGAAGAGAGGATTGTTTGCCATGTTGTCGGTGTCAATGGTCTCTTCTTCTGTTGCTTCTTCAGCCTCTTTTTCTGCGTCTGTAGCAACTTCCTCAGCTACAACAGCAGCGATAGCAGCTTCGGTGGCATCGTCAACCGCAGAAGTTTCTTCTGCAACCACTTCTTCTGTTGTTTCTACTTCTGCTTCAGCTGTTTCTGCGTTGGCGTTGTCTGTTTTTTCTATGTCGCGCAACACATTGTTAGCTGCCATAAGCACTTCAGCCAATTCCGATGCGTCATAAGTCTCCCAGAACTCAAGGTTAGCAGAGCCTTGGAGGAGTTTACGCACACGTTCTGGTTCTTTAATGCCTGGCAATTCAACGAGTATACGTCCTTCGATGTCCAATTTTTGAATGTTTGGTTGTACCACACCGAAGCGGTCGATACGAGAGCGCAATACGTTGAATGAGTTATCGATAGCAGCTTCCACTTCTCCACGAAGCACTTTTATTACTTCTTCGTTGGTTGAGCTCAGCTGAACTTTATCTTTTAGACTCAAGGTGCTAAAGATAGCAGACAGTCGTGCATTGGGATCTTGTTTTTCAAACTCTTCTTGGAAGAGGTTGAGGAAGTCGGCACCGCTTTGTTTTTGGCGTTCGCGAGCGGCTACCAATGCATTGTTGAAATTTTCGTTTGTGTTGTAGTCAGAAAGGGCACGAACGATGTCCATTACTGACACCTCAAGTGTTACGTTCATACCGCCCTTGAGGTCAAGACCAAGGTTCAGTTCTTTCTCGCGGCACTCTTTCAACGTGTAGCCTAGCCACACCTTGTTGCTTGAGAGAGAGTCCATGTACCTGTAGTACAGCTCGTTGCTGCCATTGGCATATTCATTTGCTTTCTTGTTGTGGTGACTTGTTACGACACTGAACGACAAGTAGAACAAGCAGATGAGTGCAAGTGCAACGGCTATCAATCTTACAAAGCCTTTGTTTTGCATGTTGATAAATTAGTGTTTGTTTATCTTGTTTATTTATTATTCTACGAGTATAAGCCGCAGTTTGTCAGCCGACGATAGCGACTGCCAACCTGAGGTAACTTACTAAAACACAGGAAAATGGGAGGCGCACGAAAACTTTTCTTACGTCTCGGCAATTTGCCTAATGTTCAGCGTGCAAATATAATACTTTTTGCTGAATTGTGGCTATAACAATGTACATTTTTATCCCCTCAACCCGTTTTCTATGCTGAGGTTTGTCAATATTTTATTGTGAAACATATATTTTCAACGCAGAGCACCCCTTTTATATGCAATGTTGTTGGTCATTAGAATACACCTCGAAGCAATTTCTTGTGGG
>JAUNIJ010000177.1 GCA_030523485.1 Bacteroidales bacterium | reverse complement strand
CAAATGTTCGACTTCTCATCAGAACCAGTTTGGGGCTTTGTTATTGAAACTGTCGTCATCACTTTTCTCTTGTTGCTTTTTGGCGAAATTATGCCAAAAATCGTTGCCACAAGATACCCAATTCAAATATGTAAGAATGGTTCAGGGCCATTACTCGTTCTTGGAAAAATCTTGAAACCCATAGATGTAGTGCTCATTAAATCGACATCGTTACTTAAAGGACGTATGCGTCATCATCATAACGAAAACTTATCGATGGATGAATTACAGACAGCCTTAGAAATCACTTCCTCATCGCTAATTGAAGATAAAGAAATTTTAGAGGGCATTGTGCGATTTGGTAATATCGATGCCAGAAGCATTATGACATCGCGTCTAGATATGGAAACAATAGAATTACACTCTGATTTTCAAACGGTGCTGAAAAACGTAGAAGAAATGGGGTATTCGCGCGTACCTATCTATGATAAAACTCCAGACAATATCAAAGGAATATTGTATATAAAAGACCTAATCCCACATCTTAATAAAGGCAATACATTTCGTTGGCAAACACTTATACGTCCTGCAACATTTGTACCAGAAACTAGAAAAATCGATGATTTGCTAGAAGACTTTCAAAAACTTCATGTGCATATAGCAATCGTTGTTGATGAATTCGGCGGCACATTAGGCTTAGTTACATTGGAAGACGTGTTAGAAGAAATCGTTGGAGACATCTCCGATGAATATGATGAAGAAGAACAACTCTACACCAAAATCGATGAACATACCTACGAATTTGAAGCAAAAATTCAACTCAACGACTTCTTCAAAATTACAGAAATTGAACCAGAAGAATTAGGCGATGCTGCAACAGAAGCAGAAACGTTGGCTGGATTATTACTTTATCTTGCAGAAGATATGCCAAAACAACGTGAACACATTGTGCTGGGTCCCTGTGAATTTATTGTACTCTCTGTAAGTAAACGGAGAATACTTAAAGTTAAGGTAATTGTAAATAGACAATAGACATAATATGGTGGATAGAAAAATATTCATGAAATGTTGTATGCTTATAATCGCTACAACCATAATTATCGGATGTAGAAAAGCATCAACACCACGTCCATACGCTTACTTTAGAATCGATTTACCAGAAGCTGCGTATCAACCTGTTGAAGTAGACACTGTTCTACCAGTCTCTTTTGAAATGTCGAAATATGCAGAGATTTCAACTTATAGAAATCATGAAGATTGGATTAATGTCGACTATCCTCAATGGAAAGCACGCATTCATTGCAGTTATATGCATATCAATCGCGACACATTCGCCATCGTTACAGAAGAAAGTCGTAACCTAGCGTACAAACACACAATCAAGGCAAATGCAATCGTTGAAAACCGCTATGAAAACGACACTGCACATGTCTATGGCATACTATACGAAATTACTGGCAATGCAGCCTCGCCCGTACAATTCTATATGACTGACAGCTGTCATCATTTCTTACGTGGCTCATTATATTTCAACAACTTGCCAAACGCCGACAGCGTGGCACCTGTCAGCGATTTTATTTTCAACGATATGATGCATCTCATCGAAACATTGAGGTGGAAAGAATAACAAACTATATAATTTATCGATATGCTTGTCTTAAACGAAAAAATAGATAATGGCGCAATTCTTGCAATGTGGAAAGTTGAAGAGTCGGTGACCGACTTGCTTGAAATGCTTTTCAATAAACCAGAACATGTAGAAGCCATTTCAAAAATGGGAGCAGAAAAACGACAAAAAGAATATCTCACCTCTCGTGTGATGTTAAACATGGTGCTGAACGACGAAAAAACAATCGCATACGAAAAAAATGGCGCACCATATTTAACCGATAAATCATACAATATAAGCATAGCACACACAGGCG